>NZ_FOMM01000043.1:0-27480 GCF_900112625.1 Methylobacterium sp. 13MFTsu3.1M2 | reverse complement strand
TGGCGCGGACGAACCGGGCGGCGACGGCGGACCTGAACGCGGCCGCGGCCGAGATCCGCGCCTCGGCGCAGGAGCAGGCCGCCTCGGTCGAGCAGCAGTTCGCCGCCGTGCAGGAGACCGCCGCCACGGTCGACGAGATCACCCATTCGGGGGCGCAGATCTCCAAGCGCGCCACCGAGGTGATCGCCACCGCCCAGGCGACCGCGCAGACCTCGCGCCAGGGCCTGCGCGCGGTGTCCGACACCGCCAAGGCCATGGACGCGATCCGCGAGCAGGCGGAGGCGGTGGCCGGCAACATCGTCAGCCTGTCGGAGAAGACCCAGACGATCGGCGACATCATCGAGACGGTCAACGACATCTCGGAGCGCACGCACCTGCTGGCGCTGAACGCCGCCATCGAGGCGGCCGCGGCCGGCGAGAGCGGGCGCAGCTTCTCGGTGGTGGCCTCGGAGATGAAGCTCCTGGCCGACCAGGCCAAGGCGGCCACGGGGCAGGTGCGGGGGATCCTGGGCGAGATCCAGCGGGGCATCAACACGTCGGTGATGCTGACCGAGGAGGCGGTCAAGCGCGCGGCGGCGGGCAAGACGCGCTCGGACACGACGCAGCGCACGATCGAGGAGATCACCGCGCGGGTGGAGGAGAACGTGCAGACGTTCCAGCAGATCGTGGCCTCGACCAACCAGCAGCAGCTGGGCATCGAGCAGGTGATGGGGGCGCTGCAGAACATCCGCCAGGCCAGCCAGCAGACCGCGGCCGGCACGCGGCAGGTCGAGGCCGCCTCCGCCAACCTCACCGAGCTCGCCCAGGCCCTCATGGCCCTGGCCGAACGATACCGGCACTGAGGCGGGCGCCCCGTTGGCCGAGGATATCCGCAAGCTCCTGCTCGCCGCCTTCGACGTCGAGCACCGGGAGCACGTCGCGGCGATCCGCGGGGCGCTCGGCAGCGCCACGCCGGACTGGAACGACGTCTTTCGCCGCGCCCACAGCCTGAAGGGCGCCTCCCGCGCCGTCGATCTCCCGGCGGTCGAGGCGGTGGCCCACCGTCTCGAGACGCTGTTCGAGGGCGTGCGCACCGGCGCCACCGCCCTCGACCGCGAGGCGGCCAACGCCGTCCACCTCGCCCTCGACCGGATCGAGTCCTACGTCGCCGGCCTCACCGACGGGTCCGGTCCGGACATGCCGGCCGACGCCCTGGCGGCCCTCGGCCACGTCCTCCGGCTCCCGGGCGAGACGCCGCTGCCGGCACAACCCGCACCACCCGCCCCGCTGCCGGATCCGAGTCCGAGCCCGCCACCGGGGCCCCCCGCCGCGCCGGCACCCCCGCCGGCCGCGACCGCCGCGCCGACACAGGCGGGCCCCGCGCCGAAACCCGGCTCCGAGCCGCCGGAGGCCTCCGCGGCGATCCTGCGGGTGCCGGCGGAGGCCGTCGAGGCGCTGGCCCGGGCGAGCCACGATCTCGCCAGCACCCTGGCCGGCCAGGCGCCCGCGGCCGACGGCCTCGCGCGGCTCGCCCGCCTGGCCCGCGACCTGCGCGTCGGCGCCGAGGCCCTCGCGGCCGGGGCCGGCGCGGAGCGACCCGAATGGCGCGCCCTCGCGGCGCGCGCCGGCGCCTTCGCCCGGGAGGCCGCGGACCTGTCGCGGCGCCAGGCCTCCGCGACCAGCGCGGTCGAGGGCGCCGCGACCCGCGTCCGCGCCGCCGCCGAGCGCCTCGCCCTGGTCCCGGCCGAGAGTGTCCTGGCCCCCCTCGCGAGGTCGCTGCGCGAGACCGCCCGGGAGCAGGGCCGCGAGGTCGATCTCGACCTGCGGGGCCTCGACCTGCCGGTGGAGCGCGGCACGCTGCAGGCGCTGAAGGATCCGCTGCTCCACGCCCTGCGCAACGCCCTCAGCCACGGCTGGCAGGCGCCGGAGGTGCGGCGCGCGGCCGGCAAGCCGGAGGCCCTGGGCCTCGGGCTGGAGGTCGCGGTGCGCGGCGCCCGCCTGCAGGTCACCGTGTTCGACGACGGGCCCGGCCCCGACCTCGCCCGGATCGAGGCGGCGGCCCGCGAGCGCGGCCTCCTCGGCCCCGCTTCCGCGGCCGAACCCGACACCCTGCTGCGCCTCGTGTTCGAGCCCGGCTTCTCCACCGCCGAGGCGGTCGACACCCTGTCGGGGCGCGGCTACGGCCTCTCGGTGGCCGCGGACGCCGCCCGCCAGCTCATGGGCAGCGTCCGCCTGGAGCCGCGCGAACCGGCCGGCACCGCCCTGATCTTCAGCCTGCCGCTCTCAGCGGCCCGGCGCAGTCTGCTGCTGGTCGAGGCGGCCGGGCGCAGCTACGCCCTCCCCGGGGGCGCCGTGGAGCGCCTCCTGCGCCTGCGGCGCGACGACCTGCCGGTCGCCATGGGCCGGACGATCGTGCGCCTCGGTGACGGGGACGCCGCGACGAGCCACCCGGTGACGGACCTCGCCGCGATCCTCGGACAGGTCGCCGACCCGGCCGATCCCGGCACGCTGACCGCCGTCGTCCTGCGGACCGGCGGCGGCCGTCTCGCCCTGGCGGTCGACCGCCTGCACGACGTCCGCCCGTTCCTGGTCCTGCCCGCGCCGGATTTCGGCGCCGATCCGGGTCTGATCGCCGGCACGGCGGTGCTGCACGGGGACGTGCCGGTGCTGGTCCTCGACCCCGAGGGGCTCGCTTCGCGCGCCCAGGCCGGGACATCGGGCGGCGCGCTCGGAACGATGGCGCCGGCTCCACGTTCGACGACTCACGCCGCGGCGGCCGCGTCCGCGCGCGCGACCATCCTGGTCGTCGACGATTCGATCACCACCCGGACTCTGGAGAAGGGAATCTTGGAAGCCGCCGGCTACCGCGTGGTCGTCTGCGTCGACGGGCAGGACGCCCTCGACCGGCTGCGCGCCGAGATCGAGCCCGTGAACCTGGTGCTCGCCGACGTGGAGATGCCGCGCCTCGACGGGTTCGGCCTCCTGAAGGCCCTGCGGGCCGACGAGCGCTTCGCCCGGCTCCCGGCGATCCTGATGACCTCCCGCGGGGATGCCGCCGACGTCGCCCGGGGCCTGGATCTCGGCGCCGACGCCTACCTGACCAAGCAGAAGTTCGACCAGCGCCAGCTGCTGGATACGATCGGGCAGCTCCTATGACCCCCGTCCGTGTGATGCTCGTGGAGGACAGCCTCGTGGTGCGCGAGCTGCTGCGCCACATCGTCTCCCGCGATCCCCGCCTCGAGCTCGTGGCCGCGGTCGCCTCCGGCGAGGAGGCCCTCGACAAGCTCCGGACCGTGCGGCCGGACGTGATCTCGATGGACATCCGCCTGCCGGGGATCGACGGGCTGGAGACGACCCGCCGGATCATGGCCGAGCACCCGACGCCGATCGTCGTGGTGGCGGATTCGGTCGAGGATAACTCGCTGCGCATCTCGATGAACGCGCTCCGGGCCGGGGCCCTGTCGGTCGTCGAGAAGCCCGTGGCCACGACCCATGCCGGCTACGAGGGCGTGGCCGGCGAGATCTGCACGCAGCTGCGGATCATGGCCCAGGTTCCGGTCATCCGCCGCCGGCCGATCGGCACCGAGTGGGCCGGCCGCTCCGCCGTCGCGCCCCAGGCGCCGCCGGCCGACCTGTCCGGGCAGGCCCCGAGCCTCCTGGGCATCGCCGCCTCGACAGGCGGTCCCCCGGCGCTGGCGCGGGTGATCGGCGCCCTGCCCAAGGACTTCCCGCTGCCGGTCTTGGTCGTCCAGCACATGGGCGCGGCCTTCATGGACGGGTTCGCCAGCTGGCTCGACAGCGTCGTCGCCCTCCCGGTCTCCCTCGCCCAGGACGGCGAGCGCGCCGAACCCGGCCGGGTCTACGTGGCCCCGGGCGACCGCCACCTGGAGATCGGCTCCGGCCGGATCCTGCGGGTGATCGATTCCACGCCGGTCTCCGGCCAGCGCCCGGCCGCCACCGTGCTGTTCCGGTCCATGGCCCGGCAATCCGGACCCTCCGGCATCGGCGTGCTGCTGACCGGCATGGGCGAGGACGGGGCCCTGGGCCTCGCCGACATGCACCGGGCCGGCGCCCAGACCGTGGCCGAGCACGAGAGCACCGCCGTCGTCTACGGCATGCCGGCGGCGGCCGTGCGTCTCGGGGCCGCCCGCGCCGTCCTGCCCCTCGACCGCGTCGCCGACCACGTCCTGCGCCTCGTGGATGCGGGGGCGCGGCCGTGAGCGAGGCCGGCCCGGCGGAGGTGCCGGCCCGGATCCTGCTGGTCGAGGATTCGGAGACGCAGGCCCTGGAACTGCGCCTGCTGCTGGAGGCGCACGGCTTCGCGGTGGAGCGCTGCGCCTCCGCCGAGACCGCCCTCGATCACCTCAACCGCAGCCAGCCCGACCTCGTGGTGGCCGATTACCACCTGCCGGGCATGAACGGCGACGAGCTGATCCGGCAGATGCGCCTGTCGCTGCGCACCCGGGCCCTGCCGGTCCTGATGCTGACCGGCGGCAGCGGCGGCGAGCGCCAGGGTCTGGAGAGCGGCGCCGACGCCTACCTGCCGAAATCCGCCGACCGCGACCTGATGATCCTGCGCATCCGCGCCCTGCTGCGCGAGCGCCGGCCGACGACCGACGGCGAGGGACCGGGCGCCGCCGCGTTCCGGCGCGGGCGGGTCCTGGTGATCGACGGCAGCGCCACCTACCGGACGTTCCTGGCCGGCGTGATGGGCCAGGACGGCCACCACGTGGCGAGCGTCGACGGGCCGGAGGCGGCCCTGGCCGCCCTGGACGCGGCCGCCGGCGACGAGGCCTTCGACTGCGTGACGGTCGATCTCCTGGGGCACGCCTATGACGGCCTCGCCCTGTGCCGGGCGATCAGCCAGCGGCGCTCGGGACAGGCGGCCGGCGCGGGCTTCCACCTCGTCGGCATCGCCGGCAGCGATCCCGCCAAGGACTTCCTCGTCGAAGCCTACGCGGCCGGCGCCGACGACGTGGTCTCGAAGACCGACGCCGAGGTCCTGGCCCTGCGGGTCCGCGGCTTCGTGCGGCGGCGGCTCCTGGAGGAGGACGACCGGCGCATCGCCGGCCAGTTCGGCGAGCGCGAGCGGGCGGTGGAGCGCGCCCGCGCGGAGGCCGACGCGGCCGAGGCCCGAGCGGGCCTCGCCGACGCCCTGGAGCGGGCCAACCGCGACCTCGCCGACGCCAACCGCCAGCTCACCGAGGCGCAGTCCAAGCTCGTCCAGGCCGCCAAGATGGCCTCGCTCGGCGAGCTGGTGGCGGGGATCGCCCACGAGATCAACAATCCCCTGGCCTTCATCCTGGCCCACCAGGGCACCGTCGAGCGCCTGCTCGGCGAGTTGCCGGGCGCCGCTCCGGAGGCCGCCACCCGCGCCATCGACAAGGCCCGGCAGCGGGTCGGCTCGATGCGGATGGGGCTGACCCGCATCCAGGATCTGGTGCTGAACCTCCGGAAGTTCTCGCGCCTCGACGAAGGCGAGCGCGCCCTGGTCAACGTGCCGGAGGCGATCGAGACGGTGCTCGCGCTGATCCAGCACAAGCTCGGCGAGCGCATCGCCGTGGAGCGCAGCTTCACGGGCCGCGCCGAGATCCACTGCACCCCGGCGCTGCTCAACCAGGTGGTGATGAACATCCTGGGCAACGCCGCCGACGCCATGCCGGAGGGCGGCACGATCCGGATCACGACCCAGTCGAACCCCGAACTCGACGAGATTCGCATCAGCGATACCGGGCCCGGCATCCCGGATACGCTGCGTGAGAAGATCTTCGAGCCGTTCTTCACGACGAAACCGGTCGGATCCGGCACGGGCCTGGGTCTTGCGATTGCCTACAGCGTCGTTCAAGCGCATAGCGGCTCGCTCACCGTGGAGACGGCCCCGGGTGGGGGAGCCTGCTTCGTGATCGGGATCCCGCGGCAGGCGGCCAGTGCATGAGTGACGGTACGGCAGGTGTAGGGACGATCCTGGCCGTCGACGACGAGCCGGACATCCTGATCGCCCTGGAGGACCTGTTCGAGGATTCCTACCGGGTTCTGACGACCTCGCGCCCGGCCGAGGCGCTGGAGATCCTGCGCGCCGAACCCGACATCGCCGTCGTGCTCTCGGACCAGCGGATGCCGGGCCTCACTGGCGACGCGCTCCTCGCCGAGGCCCGTACTTTCCACGACGCGCAGGCGATCCTGCTGACCGGCTACGCCGACATCACCGCGGTGATTGCCGCCCTCAACCGCGGCGGCATCGTCGGCTACGTCACCAAGCCCTGGGACGCGGGCCTGCTCCGCTCCACAGTCCGGCAGGCCTTCGAGCGCCACCGCCTCGGCCGGGACCTCGCCACCGAGCGGGCTCTCCTGCGCGGCCTCCTCGACCACGCCCAGGACGCGATCAGCTTCAAGGACGCGGAGGGCCGCTTCGTCCGGCTGAACGGCCGCAAGGCCGCCCTGCTCGGCCACGACGTCGCCGCCAGCCTCGGGCGGCGCGAGGACGAACTTCTCGGCCCGAAGGCCGAGCATGTGACGGCGGCGGACGCGGCCGCGATCCGGTCCGGGGCGGTGGCCGAGAGCCTGATCAGCGACGGCCCGACCGGCGCCGAGCAGTGGAGCCACGTGACGCGGGTGCCGATCCGCGACGCGGGCGGGGCGATCAGCCACCTCGCGACGATCGAGCGCGACGTGACCGAGCAGCGGACCCTGGAGGCGCGCCTGCGCCAGTCCGACAAGATGCAGGCGCTGGGCACCCTCGCGGGCGGCATCGCGCACGATTTCAACAACCTGCTGACCGCGATCCTCGGCAGCCTCGAGCTCGCCGGCCCGAAGGTCGCCGACCAGCCGCGGGTCCAGCGCCTGATCGAGAACGCCCGCGGCGCCGCCGAGCGCGGGGCGTCCCTGACCAAGCGCCTCCTGAGCTTCAGCCGCGCCCACGACCTCCAGGCGCGCGCCGTCGACGTGAACACCCTGATCTCCGGGATGAGCGACCTGTTCGGACGCAGCCTCGGCGGCCTCGTGACGGTCCGGACCGACCTCGCGGACGGACTGCCGGCGGTTCAGGTCGATCCGGACCAGCTCGAACTCGCCGTGCTCAACCTCTGCATCAACGCCCGCGACGCCATGCCGGAGGGAGGCGCGATCACGGTCGCGACGCGCCGGCTCGCGATCAGCGGCGATCCCGAGATCGCCGACGGCACCTATCTCGGCATCAGCGTCACCGACGAAGGCACCGGCATCCCGGAGGAGATCCTGCGCCGGGTCTGCGAGCCGTTCTTCACCACCAAGGCCGTCGGCCAGGGCACCGGGCTCGGCCTCGCCATGGTGTTCGGCCTCGCGCAGCAATCCAAGGGCCGGCTGGCGATCGACAGCGTGGTCGGTCGGGGCACCCGCGTGGAGCTCGCCCTCCCCTTCGCCGATCAGGCGCCCGAGCAGGCGCCCGAGGCCGCCGGCACCGTCCCGGTCGCCGGCCGGCGGGCCCGCGTCCTGATCGTCGACGACGATTCGCAGGTGCGCCACGTGACGGCCTCGTTCCTCACCGGCTTCGGCCACAGCACCACGGAAGCCGGCGACGGCGAGGCCGCGCTCCGGCTCCTCGAGGCAGACCGCTACGACATCGTCGTCGCCGACCTCGCCATGCCCGGCATGAGCGGCATCGAGCTGGCCGCCGAGATCCGCGAGCGCGATCCGCGCCTGCCGGTCCTGATCCTTACCGGACATGCCGAGGCGATGCAGATCCCTGACGACCTGCCGGTGCTCACGAAGCCGTTCCGCTCCGCGGACCTCGCGGCCCGGGTCGCCACGCTGCTCGACGGCGGAGCCGGACCCGTCGGCTGACGGGGGCTTGCAACCAATCGATTGCCGGCTCATTCTCTCCTCGTGGGGCCCGCAGGCCCCGGGTTACGAAGAGGAGGTGGACCATGAGCAATCACGGCATCTTCCCGCGCCGCAGGCGTGACAACGATCTCGACCAGGACGGTCCACCGGACGAGTCCCGGCAGGGATAGGGGTTTTCGGAGCGCGGCGCGGTCGAGTTCCCGGCCTGTCTGAGGCGGGCCGCCAGGGCGAGCTCCCGCGACCATCCGAGACGTGGACCCTGCTTCAGACCCGTCGGCGCGAGCCGGCGGGTTTTTTGTTGTTCGCGCGTCGTCATGGCGATCGCGGCGAGGAGCCGAAACGCGAGAAGCCGCCCCGGAGGGTCCGGGACGGCTTCTCAAAGACTAGGAGCGACGGGGCGCTCCGTGCCGATCAGGCGGCTTCGGAGACCTGGCTCGGACCGGAATCCTTGCCGCGGGCCTCGACGTCGCGGTCGACGAACTCGATCACCGCGAGCGGGGCGTTGTCGCCCTGGCGGAAGCCCGCCTTCATGATCCGGCAGTAGCCGCCCGGACGGCCCTTGTAGCGCGGGCCGAGGACGGTGAAGAGCTTCTTGACCATGTCGGCGTCGCGGAGCTGCGCCATGGCGAGGCGGCGGGTGTGCACGCTGTCGATGCGGCCCAGCGTGATCAGCTTCTCGACGACCGGACGCAGGTCCTTCGCCTTCGGCAGGGTGGTGATGATCTGCTCGTGCTTGATCAGCGCGGCGGACATGTTGGCGAACATCGCCTTGCGATGCTCGGCGGTACGGTTGAAACGGCGGCCGCGGTAGGCGTGACGCATGGTGCTGGCTTCCTTCTCGTCTCGGCCGCCGTGCCACGGTACGGCCGGGTGCCCCGGGAACGGGGCGGTTGATGTCCGCGTAACCCCGCGGCGGGATTCGTTCGGGACTTGGCGTTGTCGCCGCGGGTCCCGGGCCTAACCGGGCGGCGCCGCGCGGCGCCGCCCGGTTCAGCTCGAGGCGGCTTCGCCTCTCAGTAGTGTTCCTCGAAGCGCTTGGCGAGATCCTCGATGTTCTCCGGCGGCCAGCCGGGGATGTCCATGCCGAGATGCAGGCCCATGCCGGCGAGCACTTCCTTGATCTCGTTGAGCGACTTGCGGCCGAAGTTCGGGGTCCGCAGCATCTCGCCCTCGGACTTCTGGATGAGGTCGCCGATGTAGACGATGTTGTCGTTCTTCAGGCAGTTCGCCGAGCGGACCGACAGCTCCAGCTCGTCGACCTTCTTGAGCAGCGCCGGGTTGAAGGGCAGCTGCGGCGCGAGCGGCGCGGCCTCTTCCTTGCGCGGATCCTCGAAGTTCACGAAGACCTGCAGCTGGTCCTGGATGATGCGCGCCGCGTAGGCGAGCGCGTCCTCCGGCGAGACCGCACCGTTGGTCTCGACCGTCATGGTCAGCTTGTCCTTGTCGAGATCCTGGCCCTCGCGGGTCGTCTCGACGCGGTAGCTGACCTTAGTGACCGGCGAGAACAGCGAGTCGACCGGGATCAGGCCGATCGGCGCGTCCTCGGGACGGTTGCGCTCGGCCGGGACGTAGCCCTTGCCGGTGGCGACCGTGAACTCCATGCGGATCTCGGCGCCGTCGTCGAGGGTGCAGATCACGAGGTCGGGGTTCAGGATCTGGATGTCGCCGACCGTGCCGATGTCACCGGCGGTGACGAGGCCCGGGCCGGTCTTGCGCAGGGTCATGCGCTTGGGCGCGTCGGTCTGCGAGCGGATCGCGATGGTCTTGATGTTGAGGACGATGTCGGTGACGTCCTCGCGCACGCCCGGGATCGACGAGAACTCGTGCAGCACGCCGTCGATCTGCACCGAGGTCACGGCGGCGCCCTGGAGCGACGACAGGAGCACGCGGCGCAGGGCGTTGCCCAGCGTCGTGCCGAAGCCGCGCTCGAGCGGCTCGGCGACGACCGTGGCGACCCGCTTCGGGTCGTCGCCGGTCGTGACCTGCAGCTTGTTCGGCTTGATCAGTTCCTGCCAATTCTTCTGAATGACCACGATCCTACCTCTCGTCCTTGCCCGGGATCCGCGACGCCCGTCCCCGCGCTTCGGCCACTCGGTGCCGCCCCCTGGCGCCCCGAACGGTCCCTGAAATCCGTATCCGCCGTTACTCGCCGCCGACCCACAGCACCGGCACGAAGCTGTAGCCAGCCCCATCCCGATCCACGTAGCCGAGCGCCGGGAACTCGAGATGGCCGCCGGCGATGAGCGTGCGCTCGCGGGCCACCTCGTCCAGGATCCGCTTGCGCGTCTCCCGCGCTTGGTCGCCGTCGACGTCGAAGCCGACGCCGGCCTCCGGGTTCTTGAACTGGATCGCCGGCAGGTGCACCACGTCGGTCCACATCATCAGCGCCTGTCCACCGGAGACGATGCGGAAACCGCAATGGCCCGGCGTGTGGCCGGGCAGATGGACCGCCGTGACCCCCGGAAGGACCTCGCCGCCGCGGTGCTCGCGCACCTTGCCGGCGTAGGGAGCCAGGGACTTGCGGGCGCCCTCGAAGTAGGGCTTCGCGGCCTCCGGCGCCTTGGCCAGGGCCTCGTCCGGAAGCCAGTGCGCCGCCTCGTCGGCGTGCAGCACGATCTCGGCGTTCGGGTAGCGCGCCGCACCGTCCTTCACGAGACCGCCGACATGGTCGGGGTGCAGGTGACTGACCAGCACCGTGCCGATCTCCTCCGGCGCGACGCCGGTAAGCGCGAGCGCTGCGCCGGCGCGACCCAGGGTCGGTGCCGGGGCGAGGTCGCCGTAGCCCGTGTCGATCAGGGTCGGCTTGAGGCCCGGACCCGTGATCAGGAAGGCGTTCAGCGTGATCTTGGGCTGCTCCGTGCGGAAACCCGCCACCTGGAGCCGCCCGGCCTCCCCCTTGGAGATGCCCGTGACGAGATCGAGGCTGGCCTGAAACCAGCCGTCATTGAGCGCGGTGACCGTGAGGTCCCCGAGGTTCCAACGCAGCACGCCCGGAAGCGGCTTCGATCCCGTCATGAACTTCTCCGTCAAGAGGCTTCGATCAGACGCGGCGGCGCTTGCGCGGCCGGCAGCCGTTGTGCGGGATCGAGGTGACGTCGCGGATCGAGGTCACCGTGAAGCCCGCGGCCTGCAGGGCGCGGAGCGCCGACTCGCGGCCCGAACCCGGACCCGACACCTCGACCTCGAGGGTGCGCATGCCGTGCTCGGCAGCCTTGCGGCCAGCATCCTCTGCGGCGACCTGGGCGGCGTACGGGGTCGACTTGCGCGAACCCTTGAAGCCCATCGCACCGGCGGACGACCACGAGATCGTGTTGCCCTGCGCGTCCGTGATGGTGATCATCGTGTTGTTGAACGAGGCGTTCACGTGGGCGACGCCCGACACGATGTTCTTGCGCTCGCGGCGGCGGACGCGTTGCGGTTCCTTAGCCATTCTGGTCTCACTCTTCCTTCAGGCACGCCCGTAACACCAGGCGCTCGGGATTCTTTTTGGGACTTGGCCGGAGCACCCGTGCAGGGCGGTCGAGCCGGCGCCGGACCCGTTGCGGGATACCTGGCGCGACGGGAAGGAGGCCGAGCGGAGCACGGCCTCCCAGTTCCAAAAACTTACTTCTTCTTGCCGGCGATCGGCTTCGCCTTACCCTTGCGGGTGCGGGCGTTGGTGTGGGTGCGCTGGCCGCGGACCGGCAGCTGCTTGCGGTGACGCAGACCGCGATAGGCGCCGAGATCCATCAGGCGCTTGATGTTCATCGAGACTTCGCGGCGCAGGTCGCCCTCGACGAGGTAGTCGCGATCGATCGTCTCGCGGATCGACAGAACCTCGGCGTCGGTCAGCTGATTGACGCGACGCTCGGCGGGGATGTTCACCTTCTGGGTGATTTCCTCGGCCTTCTTGGCCCCGATGCCGTGGATGTACTGGAGCGCGATGACGACGCGCTTGTTGGTCGGGATGTTGACGCCTGCGATACGGGCCACGATCACTCTCCATGTGGGACCCGGGGATCCGGGCCGGTGTCGCGCGCGTCCGGTGGAGGCCGGCCCCTGCGCACGTGAAACGACGACGCGGCCCGCGGGCGGCCCTGGACAGGGCACCTCGGACCATCGTTCGGTTGGACGAAGGAGGGCCTGCTAGCGCGCGGGCGGCCCGTTGTCAACGACGGGTCGGCACGGCCTCGCCCCGTCACGCGCGCGTCGGGGCGCCCTAGGATCTGGTCGAGGAGCGGAGATGGCGGTTCTGACGAGCGACGGCGCGACCCTGCGGTCCTTCGCCGATTCGGTGCTGCGCGCCGCCGAGGAGACCCTGGAGGAGGTCATGCCGGTGACGCTGGCGGTGATCGGCGGCGTTCTCGCCGAGGCGGAGCCCGGCTCGGTCGCGCTGCAGGACGCGGATGACGGTCCGCCCCTGCTCTGGGCGACCTTCGCCGGTCGCCGCATGGTGTTCCGCTACAACACGATGACGGCGATGATCGAGCTGCGCGACGGCACCGCGGAGGGCTACCCGCTCCGGCTGTTCGGCCACCGGTCGCTCCAGATGGACGTCGTCAATTTCTTCGGCAGCCTCCGCAGGGAGGGCCGGATCTGAGCCACGCCCCCGGCGGGCGGCCCCCCGCGCCTCAGCGAAAGCCCTGATTCCGCAGCCGGCAAGTGCGGCCCATGTCCTGGTAGCCCGCCGGGCAGCGGCGGGCGCAAGTCCCCGCCAGATACTTCAGCGGCGGCCGGCAGGCGTTGCGGAACCGTTTCTGGCCGTACACGAAGGACTGGGCCGGACTCTGCGCGAAGGCCGGCAGCGGCGGGAGGGCCACCGCGAGCATGAGGGAGGCGGTGGCGAGGAGGCGGACGGTCATGGCGTTTCCGATCGTGGACCCGCCCCATAACCCCCAGGGACACCGCCGGGTTCACGGGCGCGCTGAAACGGCCGGTCAGCGCGCCGCGATCGCCCTCAGGAGGCGACGCGCTCCTCGTGCGGCTCCAGTGTCGCCATCAGGTCGGCCGTGACCTTGTCGATCGGCTGCATGCCGTCGATGGTCTCCAGCATGCCCTTCTGCGCGTAATAGGCGGAGAGGGGCGCCGTCTGGGCGCGGTATGCCTCAAGCCGCTGCTTGAACACCTCGGGGGTGTCGTCCTTCCGCACGGCCTGGCCGCGGGCCAGGGTCTCGGCGGCGCGCTTCTCGATGCGGCCGACTAGGGCGTTCTCGTCGACCTTCAGCTCGATGACGGCGGAGAGGCTCAAGCCCTTGCTCGCCAGCATCTCGCTGAGCGCTTCCGCCTGTGCGACCGTGCGCGGGAAGCCGTCGAGGATGAAGCCGCGGCGGGCATCCGGCTCCTCGATCCGGTCGGCGACGATGCCGACCACGATCCGGTCGGAGACGAGACCGCCGGATTCCATCACCGCCTTGGCCTCGAGGCCGACCGGCGTGCCGGCGGCCACTGCGGCGCGCAGCATGTCCCCCGTCGACAGCTGCGGGATGCCGAAGCGCTGTACGATCCGCTCGGATTGCGTCCCCTTCCCCGCACCGGGCGGCCCGAGCAGAATGATGCGCATGGCGTTGTCCTCGTTCGGCCCACTCTCTCAGTGGGCACAAGCCGTGGTGGCGAAGCCTCCCTGGCATCGCCGGGTTCGGGGTTTTCTAGCCGGTCCGGGCCGGTGAGGCATCCAGACCTTTGGGCCAGAGGCGGGAGCGTCCTCGGAGTCCGGCCGCCTCTGTAGCAGGCTCAGCGCCGCCGTTGCGTGGTCGACGCGCCACGCAGCTTGGCCTTCTTCACGAGGCCCTCGTACTGATGGGCCATCAGGTGCCCGTGGACCTGCGCCACCGTGTCCATCGTGACCGAGACCACGATGAGCAGGGACGTGCCGCCGAAGCCGAGGCTGGCCGCGGCGTAGGACGACAGGATCTCCGGGCAGAGGCACACGAGGGTCAGGTACAGGGCGCCGATCACCGTGATGCGGGTCAGCACCTTGTCGATGAAGGCCGCGGTGCGCTCGCCCGGACGGATGCCCGGGATGAAGCCGCCATGCTTCTTCAGATTGTCGGCCGTCTCCTGCGGATTGAAGACGACTGCGGTGTAGAAGAACGTGAAGAAGATGATCAGCGCCGCGTAGAGCACCATGAACAGCGGGGTGCCGTGGCCGAGATAGGCCGTTACCGTGCCGAGCCAGCCCGTGGCGCCCCCGTTGGCCGAGAAGCTCGCGGCGGTCGCCGGCAGCAGCAGAAGCGACGAGGCGAAGATCGGCGGGATCACGCCCGAGGTGTTGAGCTTGAGCGGCAGGAACGAGGTCTGACCTTCGTACATACGGTTGCCGACCTGGCGTTTCGGGTAGTTGATCAGGAGCCGGCGCTGGGCGCGCTCCATGAACACGATGAAGTAGACGAGCGCGACGGCGGCGACGCCGACGCCCAGGATGATCGCCGGGGACAGGGCGCCGGTGCGGCCGAGTTCCAGCGCGCCCGCGATCGCCACCGGCAGGTGGGCCACGATGCCGGCGAAGATGATCAGCGACGAGCCGTTGCCGATGCCGCGCGAGGTGATCTGCTCGCCGAGCCACATCAGGAACAGGGTTCCGCCCGTCAGGGTGATCACCGTCGAGGCCAGGAAGAACGGCCCCGGATCGATGGCGGCCGAGGAGCCCTGGAGGCCGATGGCGATGCCCCAGGACTGAACCAGCGCCAGCACCACCGTCAGGTAGCGGGTGTACTGGTTGATGACCTTGCGGCCCGACTCGCCCTCCTTCTTGAGCGCTTCCAGGCTCGGGATCACCGAGGTCAGGAGCTGCACGATGATCGAGGCCGAGATGTAGGGCATGATGTTCAGGGCGAAGATCGCCATGCGCTCCACAGCGCCGCCCGAGAACATGTTGAACAGGCCCAGCACGCCGCCCGCCTGCTGCTGGAAGTTCCGGGCGAACTGCTCCGGATCGATGCCGGGAATCGGGATGTACGTGCCCAGCCGGAACACCACGAGGGCGCCGAGCGTGAACCAGATGCGCTTCTTCAGCTCATCGGCCTTGGCAATCGCACCGAAGTTGAGGTTGGCGGCAAGCTGCTCGGCGGCTGAGGCCATAAGCGTCGCGTCCTGGACATGTCGCCGGGCGAAGGGTGCCCGGATGAAACGAAAAACGGCGGCCCGCGTGGTCGCAGGGCCGCCGCTCGAAGGATCGGCTTAAAGGGTGCGCGGAGCCCGTGCAACGGGTTCCGGAGTCGCTCCCGTCAGGCCGTGGCCGCCTCGCTGCCGCCGCGGGTGGAGGCACCCTGGGCGTAGACGGTGCTGACCGAGCCACCGGCCTTCTCGACCGCCTCGACGGCGGACTTGGAGGCGCGGGTCACCTCGAAGCTGAGCTTCGCGGTCAGCTCGCCGACGCCGAGCAGCTTCACGCCGTCACGGGGACGGGCGATGATGCCGGCGGCGACCAGGCTCTCCACCGTCACGGTGGCGGCCTTATCGAGCTTGCCCGCGTCGACGGCCTCCTGGATCCGGCCGAGGTTCACCTCGTTCAGGTCCTGGGCGTAGAGGTTGTTGAAGCCGCGCTTCGGCAGGCGACGATGCAGCGGCATCTGACCGCCCTCGAAGCCCTTGATGGACACGCCGGTCCGGGCCTTCTGACCCTTCACGCCGCGGCCCGCGGTCTTGCCCTTGCCGGAGCCGATGCCCCGGCCCACGCGCATCCGGTCCTTGGTGGCGCCGGGATTGTCGCTGATCTGGTTGAGCTTCATCGGGACCTCCTCACGCCACGTCGCCGTGGACGCGCACGAGGTGCGCAACCTTGCGGATCATGCCGCGCACGGAGGGGGTGTCCTCCAGCTCGGCCACGCGGTGGAGCTTGTTGAGCTTGAGGCCGATCAGCGTCTGGCGCTGGCTGGCCTCGCGGCGGATCGGCGAGCCGATCTGCTCGATGCGGACGGTCTTCTGTGCCATCGGACCCTCCCTTACGCGACCGCGGCTTCGGACTGGTCGGCCGGATCGGCATCGCGGCGACGCGACTGCAGCGTCGACACCTTGATGCCGCGGCGGGCCGCCACGGAGCGCGGGCTGTCCTCGTTCTTGAGCGCCTCGAAGGTGGCGCGCACGAGGTTGTAGGGGTTCGACGAACCCAGCGACTTGGCGACGACGTCCTGCATGCCGAGCGTCTCGAACACGGCGCGCATCGGGCCGCCGGCGATGATGCCGGTGCCCTGCGGGGCCGCGCGGAGGATCACCTTGCCGGCGCCGTGGCGGCCGTTGACGTCGTGGTGCAGGGTCCGGCCCTCGCGGAGGGAGACGCGGATCAGACCGCGCTTGGCGGCCTCGGTCGCCTTGCGGATGGCCTCCGGCACCTCGCGGGCCTTGCCGTGGCCGAAGCCGACGCGGCCCTTCTGGTCGCCGACGACGACGAGGGCCGCGAAGCCGAAGCGACGGCCGCCCTTCACCACCTTGGCGACGCGGTTGATGTGGACAAGCTTGTCCACGAACTCGCTGTCGCGCTCCTCGCGATCCTCGCGGCGGCCGCGGCCCCCGCCCTCACGTTCACGTGCCATTTCTTTTACCTGTTCATCTCACTGGCGCAGGCGGCGGGCCTGCTCGCTCGATTTCTTCTCGAATGCCGGACATGCAGAGCACGTCCGACCCGCCGTTGTTCAAAGGTCCCGATTGGGCCTGCCATCGGCAGAGGCGCCGACGGCAGTTCCCGAAAAATCAGAACTCCAGGCCACCCTCGCGGGCGGCCTCGGCCACGGCGGCGACGCGGCCGTGGTAGATGTAGCCGGAGCGGTCGAAGATCACCTTCGTGACGCCCGCCGCCTTGGCGCGCTCGGCGACGAGCTTGCCCACCGCCGTGGCGGCGGCGACATCGGCGCCGGTCTTCAGTTCGCCCTTGAGCGCCTTGTCGATCGACGAGGCCGAGGCCAGCGTCTTGCCGGCGACGTCGTCGATGACCTGCACGTAGATCTGCTTCGACGAGCGGAACACCGAGAGCCGCGGACGGCCGTTGGCGGCCGCCCGCAGCGCGCGGCGGACGCGCGCCTTGCGGCGATCGAGGGCTTCGAGCTTGCGAGACATGATGCCCTCCTTACTTCTTCTTGCCTTCCTTGCGGAAGATGAACTCGCCCGCGTACTTCACGCCCTTGCCCTTGTAGGGCTCGGGTCCGCGGTAATCGCGGATCTCGGCGGCGACCTGACCGACCTGCTGGCGGTTGATCCCGGAGATCGTGATCTCGGTGGGCTTCGGGGTAACGATCGTGATCCCGGCCGGGATCGCGTACTCAATGTCGTGGCTGTAGCCGAGCGACAGCTTGAGCGCCTTGCCGGCCATCGCGGCGCGATAGCCGACGCCGGTGATCTCGAGCTTCTTCTCGAAGCCCTTCGAAACACCCTCGGCGATGTTGGCGATCTGCGCCCGCGACGTGCCCCACAGGGAGCGCGCCGGCTTGGACTGGTTGACGGGCTGCACCTCGATGGCGCCGTCCTTCATCGCCACATTGACGAGCGACGGAACGACGAACGACAGCTCGCCCTTCGAACCCTTCATCTTCACCGTCTGACCGGTGACCGTGGCGGTAACGCCGGCCGGTACGGGGACCGGCTTCTTGCCTACGCGAGACATGGGATAACCTCCTCCGTCCCGATCAGAACACGGTGCAGAGCACTTCACCGCCGACGTTGCGCTCACGCGCCTCGTGGTCGGCCATGACGCCCTGCGGGGTGGAGACGATGGTGACGCCGAGGCCGTCGGCCACGTGCGGCAACTCGCCGACCGACGAGTAGACCCTGCGGCCCGGCTTCGAGACGCGCTTGATCTCGCGGATCACGGGGCGCCCGTCGTAGTACTTGAGCTCGATGGCGAACTCGGTGCGGCCGTTGCCGAGGTCGGTCGCCGCGTAGTCGCGGATGTAGCCCTCGGACTTCAGGACGTCGAGGACGCTGGCGCGCAGGCGCGAGCCGGGCGTCTGGACGACGTTGCGACGGCGCAGCTGGCCGTTGCGGATGCGGGTGAGCATGTCGCCCACGGGATCGTTGACCATGGGGACCTCCTTACCAGCTCGACTTGACCAGGCCGGGGATCAGGCCCCGGTTGCCAAGCTCGCGCAGCGCCACGCGCGAGATGCCCATCTTGCGGTAGTAGGCGCGCGGACGGCCGGTCATGCCGCAACGGTTGCGGATGCGCGTGGCCGACGAGTTGCGCGGCAGTTCCGCGAGCTTGAGGCGCGCCTCGAAGCGCTCCTCCATCTCGAGGGCGTCGTTGTTGGCGATCTCGAGGAGCGCCTTCCGCTTGGCCGCGAAGCGCTTCACCAGCGCCTTGCGGGCCTCATTCTTCTCGACTGAGCTTTTCTTCGACATGTCGTCTATCTCCGGTGTCCGCGTCTGAGACCCGAGGGCCTCACTGCCGGAACGGGAACTTGAAGGCGGCGAGCAGCGCCTTGGCCTCGGCATCGGTCTTGGCGGTGGTCGCCACGACGATGTCCATGCCCCACATCTGCTCGGCCTTGTCGTAGGAGATCTCCGGGAACACGAGGTGCTCCTTGAGACCCAGGGCGTAGTTGCCGCGGCCGTCGAACGAGCGCGGGTTCAGGCCGCGGAAGTCACGCACGCGCGGCAGCGCGATGGTGATCAGCCGGTCCATGAACTCGTACATGCGCTGCTTGCGCAGGGTCACCTTGCAGCCGATCGGCATGCCCTCGCGGACCTTGAAGGTCGCGATGGCCTTGCGGGCCTTGGTGATGACCGGCTTCTGGCCGGCGATCAGGGCGAGGTCGCCCGCCGCCACCGAGGCCTTCTTCGAGTCCGCGGTGGACTCGCCGACGCCCATGTTGATCACGATCTTCGTGATCTGCGGCACTTCCATGGGGTTCTTGTAGCCGAACTCTTCGATCAGCTTCTGGCGAACCACCTCGTCGTAGTGCTTGCGCAGGCGCGGGGTGTAGGCGTTCTTGTCGGCCTCAGCCATCGATCTGATCCCCCGTGGTCTTGGCGAACCGGACCTTGCGCCCGTCTTCGAGGATGCGGAAACCCACGCGGGTCGGCTTGCCGTTGGCATCCGCGACCGCGATGTTCGAGAGCTGGATGGCGGCCTCCTTGGAGATGATGCCGCCTTCCTGGTTCTGGGTCTGCTTCTGGTGCTTCTTCACCAGGTTGATGCCGCGCACGAAGGCCCGGCCTTCCTTCGGCAGAACCTGGATCACCTCGCCCGACCGGCCCGAATCACGGCCGGTGAGCACGACGACCTTGTCGCCCTTCTTGATCTTGGCGGCCATTACAGCACCTCCGGAGCCAGGGAGATGATCTTCATGTGGTTGCGGGCGCGGAGCTCGCGCGGCACCGGTCCGAAGATACGGGTGCCGATCGGCTCCTTCTGATTGTTGATCAGGACCGCGGCGTTCTTGTCGAAGCGGATCACCGAACCGTCGGCGCGCTTCACGTCCTTCGCTGTGCGGACGACGACCGCCTTCATGACGTCGCCCTTCTTGACGCGACCGCGCGGGATCGCCTCCTTGACGGAGACGACGATCACGTCGCCGACGCCGGCATACTTGCGCTTCGACCCGCCGAGAACCTTGATGCACATCACACGGCGTGCACCCGAGTTGTCGGCGACGTCCAGATTCGTCTGCATCTGGATCACGTGCGTGACTCCTTGTTTCAGGCGGGTTTCCGCACACGGACGGTATTGCCCGGCGGACGACGCCTGATGGGGACCTGACGTCCCCGGCTCATGTGTTCGACCGCGCTGGCGGTGTCGTCAGACACCGGCGCGGTCACCGCGTTCACGGGGTGCGAGCACCCATCGGAAATGTCGCGAAGGCCGGGCGCATACTACGGGCCGCGGGTGATGGCAAGCGGAGCGGCGGGAAATCGTCGCTGCCGCATAGGGGGGTGATCCGGCTTCGGGGCTGGTCCGCGGCGCCGCGCGGCTCGATCGCTGCGGTGCCCGCCCGTCCGGCCGCGGAACGCGAGCCCTGAACGTGCGACGACCGGCGCGCCTCTCGGCGCGCCGGTCGGTTGACGTGCAGCGTTCGGGGTCGATCAGATCGGTTGGCCGGCCGTCTCGAACAGGAATCCGTCGAGGCTCGGGATGGTGACCGAGGCTCCGCTCGCGGGCCTCGACAGGCGCCAGGGTCGCTCCGACCGGGCGCGAATCGCCTCGGACGGGCGAAGCCGCCGCATCAGGCCGTCCTCGCCGACCTCCTCGATCGCCAGGAAGCCGTAGACCTGCAGCCGCGAGGCGGTGAGCTTGAGGCCGCGATCCTCCGCGGCGACGACCATGCTGCCAGTCGCGTAGACAGCGTCCAGGAGGGAGCGCTGCTCGCTGCGGCGACGGTTGCGCGCCTCCCGCTCGCCGGGGGCCTGGGCGGGAATCGGCCGCCGGAACGGAACGACGTTGCTGACCGCGACGCAACCCATACGCAACACCCTCGACGCGAACCTGCGGCGGCGAGTTGGCCGCCCGATGTGCGCGACAATTCGATGGATCGCTTTAATTCTCCGTAGACCGTGCCGGCGCGCACCTGCCCCGATCCGGTACGCCTTGCACGTGTGCCCCGGTAAATCGGCCGTGTCCCGTGAGCCGGCTCGGGCGCGTCGGCCGGCCGCTCCGTCACGGGGTGCGATGTGCCGTGACCTTGCCGGTATTCGTCAGCCGGGCGGCCAGCCCGTCGAGACCGGCGCAGAGGATGCCGTACACGGCACCGACGAAGAGGAAGATCTCGGCCGGGTAGACCATCGCGCGGTTGTTCACCTGCGCCGCCACGAAGGCGAGTTCGGGCACGCCGATCACGTAGGCGAGCGACGTGTCCTTGATGAGCGTGGTCCACTGGTTGACGAAGGACGGTGCCATGGCCCGCAGCGCCTGCGGGAGGACGACGAAGCGCAGGGTGCGCCAGGGGTCGAGGCCGAGCGCGAGGCCGGCCTCCCACTGACCACGGCCGACGCTCGCGATGCCCGCCGCCACCCCGTGGGACAGGTAGGCGCCTCCGACGAGCGACAGCGCCACCGCGACCGTGCCGATCTCGGGGATCGACACGCCGAACAGGATCGGCAGCAGGAAGTAGGTCCAGAAGATCAGCATCACGACCGGCACGGCGCGGAGGAAGCCGAGCCCGGCGGTGAGCGCTGCCCGGGCCGCGCCCGCGCTCACGGCCAGGGCGATGCCGAGGACGAGCCCGAGCGCGGCCGAGGCCAGACCGGACATGCCGGAGAGGACCAGCGTCAGGGCCAGCCCGCCGACCGGCCCGTCGGGCCAGGCCCCGACCATCAGGTAGCCGAGATTGTCGATGATGACCGACGGATTCATCGGTGCCGGCCCGGTCGACGGGCACGGCGGTCGAGCATCTGCCCGGTCGTCTCCGCGGCGGCGGCCGCGCCTACGTAGAGCAGCGTCGCGATGCCGAAGGCCTGGAAGGTCTGGAAGGTCTCGGTCTCCACCTGCCGGGACGCGTAGGACAGCTCCGCGAGGCCGATCGTCATGGTCAGCGACGTGTTCTTGAGCGTGTTGAGGTACTGGCCGACGATCGGCAGCCAGGCGACGCGCAGGGCCTGGGGCAGGACGATGTGGCGGAACGCCTGGACGGGCGTGAGGCCGAGGGCCAGGGCCGCCGCCCGCTGAGCGGGCCGGACGGCCCTGATGCCGGCGCGGAGTTCCTCGGCGATGTAGGCGCCCGCGTAGAGCGTGAGCCCGCAGAACCCGGCGAGGCTCTCGTAAGCGGGCCAGCGCAGGATCCCGAATCCCAGGTCCAGGACGTGCGGCGCGTTGAGCCAGGCCGTCACGCCCTGCGTCAGGGCGGCGGCCACCGCGAAGTACCAGACGAAGAGTTGCACCAGCAGCGGTGTGTTGCGGACGATGCCGACGGAGACGGCCACGACGCCGCGCCCGGCGCGCCCGCCCGCCTCGCGCAGCCCGCACGCCGCGAGGCCCAGCACCGTGCCGGCAAGACAGGTGGCTGCCGACAAGGTCAGGGTCATCCCGAAGCCTTGCAGCAGCCAGACGAGGTAGCGCGGCGCGAGCGGGTCGCCGAACGGCGCGGCCATCGTCGTCGTGCCGCCCCGGTCAGGGACGGTCCCCGATCCGGAACAGGCGCGGCAGCGGCTGCTCGGTCGCGGGCCCGAACCAGCGGTCGTAGATCGCCGCCGCCCTGCCGCTCGACTCCAGGCCGCGCAGGGTCTCGTTCACGCGGTCCCGGAGCCGCGCCTCATCCTTCGGGATGCCGACGCCGATATAGTCGTTGGAGATGCTGAAGGCGGGGATCTCGTAGTTCTGCCGGTCCGGCACCTTCGCGAGCAGCCCGACCAGCTTCGGGCCGTCCTGCGTGATCGCCTGGACATTGCCGTTGCGCAGGGCCGTGAACGCGAAGGGCGTGTCGTCGAAGGCGACTACGACCGCCTTCGGGAAGTCGCGGCGCAGGACGATCTCGTTGGTGGTGCCCTTGTCTGCACCGATTCGAAGCCCATTGAGCTGCTCCGGCGACGACAGGGTGCCCTTCTTGGCCAGGAACTGCTGGCCGGAGGCGAAGTACGGGATGCTGAAATCGAGCTGCCTCGCCCGCTCGTCCGTGATGGTGAAGTTCGCCAGAACCAGATCGACCTTGCCGGAGGTCAGCAGCGGGATACGATTCGCCGGGTTGGTGGGCCGGATCTCCAGCTTGACGCCGAGCGCGTCGGCGATGGCCTGCGCGTAGTCGACGTCGAGGCCGGCGATCCGTTTCGTCTCGGGATCGACGAAGCCGAACGGCGGGTTGCTGTCGAAGGCGGCGACCCGGAGAACGCCGGCCTTTCTGATGTCGTCCAGACGGTCGGCCGTTGCGGGGCCGACCGACAGGAGGGTCGCGAGAACGAGGGCGAAGAGGCGGCGCACGCGTGACTCCATCGGATGGTTCGGGGCCGGTACAGGCAGAGCGATGATCAAATATCCCGAATATTGCAGTCTGAATCGCGTCGGACTTCTGAATTGAATTATAAATCGATCTGGTCTTCTCTCTTGGCGCAAAATCAGAGGATGCCAGCAGGATTTATCTCAACCGCCAGCGCATTTCATCTTTGGAGAACACGAAAATCAACGGAGAAAGATTCTATTTTTTCCTCGCGGGTGGGTGCCGCTCGCCGAAAGATCTGGCGGCTGCGGGGCAGATTTTCCTGCCGCGCCCGGGCAGGGCCCAAGGCTGCGCCGAAGTCCCGCCGCCACGTGGCCGGCCTGCCCCGGCTTCCGTTGACGGGACGAGGCGCCGTGCGCGAGAGCGGTCCCTCGGCTCCGCCGTCGCGAAGGCTCGCCGATCGCGGGCGCCCTGCGCGCCCTTGACCGATCCTTAACCTCCGACGCGGTGCAGTTTTCTGCCGTGACCGCATTGACCTGCGGCGCAACGGCGTCTAGAAGCGCGCCACTTCGGACGGCCATCGGCTGCCGACGGCCCTTGGGCGCAACCCCGGAAGCCGCCGCCATCGCCCCGAGCGCTCCGAAGGTTCAAATCGCCTGACGCTGTAAGTCAGATCCGTAGGTACGAGCGCGTTCGTTTCGGGCGTGCTCCTCTGCCCACACCGCGCCGAGGGTCCGTGACAGGCCCTCCGGCGCATATTCGTTTTGCGGACTGCCCTGCGCAGTTCGGACTAGGTGACCGAGGAAGAGGGCACAGGATGCCGACGATCAACCAGCTGATCGCCCAGCCGCGGAAGATCCAGCGGAGCCGCAACAAGGTTCCGGCGCTCGACGCTTGCCCGCAGAAGCGCGGCGTCTGCACCCGCGTTTACACGACGACCCCGAAGAAGCCGAACTCGGCGCTCCGGAAGGTCGCCAAGGTGCGCCTCACCAACGGTTTCGAGGTGATCGGCTACATCCCGGGCGAGGGTCACAACCTTCAGGAGCACTCCGTGGTGATGATCCGCGGCGGCCGCGTGAAGGATCTTCCGGGTGTGCGCTACCACATCCTGCGCGGTGTGCTCGACACGCAGGGCGTGAAGAACCGCAAGCAGCGCCGGTCGAAGTACGGCGCCAAGCGTCCGAAGTAAGTCGGAAGCCCGGATATTTCCCGGGCGCCGGTACGCGTTTCCACGGCCTCGCAAGGATGTCGCCGGCCTCAGGGCTGAGGCGGCCTGCGCGGGGCGCTTAAGATCTTTTCGTTCGAGAGTCTCAGAAGATGTCCCGTCGTCACTCTGCCGAGAAGCGTGAGATCATCCCGGACCCGAAGTACGGGGACGTGGTGCTGACGAAGTTCATGAACTCCATCATGTACGAGGGCAAGAAGTCGACCGCCGAGCGGATCGTCTACGGTGCCTTCGACATCGTCGAGAACCGCGCCCGCGCCAACCCGATCGAGGTGTTCCGCGCCGCGCTCGACAACGTCGCCCCGATGATCGAGGTCCGCTCCCGCCGCGTCGGCGGCGCGACCTACCAGGTCCCCGTCGAGGTCCGCACCGAGCGCCGCCAGGCCCTCGCGATCCGCTGGCTGATCCAGGCCGCGCGTTCGCGCAACGACCGCACCATGGTCGAGCGCCTCTCGGCCGAGCTGCTCGACGCCGCGAACAACCGCGGCAACGCCGTCAAGAAGCGCGAAGACACGCACCGGATGGCGGAAGCCAACCGCGCCTTCTCGCACTACCGCTGGTAAGCGGTTCCGCCGTCTCTCAGGAGCAATTCGATGCCCCGCACGCACGCGATCGAGGACTACCGCAACTTCGGCATCATGGCCCACATCGATGCCGGCAAGACCACGACGACCGAGCGGATCCTCTACTACACCGGAAAGTCCCACAAGATCGGCGAGGTCCATGAGGGCGCCGCCACCATGGACTGGATGGCGCAGGAGCAGGAGCGTGGCATCACGATCACCTCGGCTGCGACGACCTGCTTCTGGCGCGACAAGCGCCTGAACATCATCGACACCCCCGGCCACGTCGACTTTACCATCGAGGTGGAGCGCTCGCTCCGCGTGCTCGACGGCGCCGTGTGCGTGCTCGACGGCAACCAGGGTGTCGAGCCGCAGACCGAGACCGTGTGGCGTCAGGCCGACAAGTACGACGTGCCGCGCGTCGTGTTCGTCAACAAGATGGACAAGATCGGCGCCGACTTCTTCAAGTGCGTCGCCGACATCATCGACCGCGTCGCCGGCAAGCCCGTCTGCCTGCAGCTGCCGATCGGCGCCGAGTCGAGCTTCCAAGGCGTGATCGACCTCATCAAGATGAAGGCGATCGTCTGGTCGGGTGAGGCGCTGGGCGCCAACTTCGACGAGACCGAGATCCCGGCCGACCTCAAGGACCAGGCAGTCGAGTACCGCACCAAGCTGGTCGAGGCCTGCGTCGAGCTCGACGACGACGCCATGGCCGCCTACCTCGACGGCAACGAGCCCGACGAGGCCACCATGCGCGTCCTGGTGCGCAAGGCCGTCCAGCTGCGCGCCTTCCACCCGGTGCTCTGCGGCTCGGCGTTCAAGAACAAGGGCGTGCAGCCGCTCCTCGACGCCGTCGTGGACTACCTGCCCTCCCCGGCCGATCGCGGCGAGATCAAGGGCATCGACTTCAAGACCGAGGAAGAGACCGTCCGTCACCCGTCGGATGCGGATCCCTTCTCCATGCTCGCCTTCAAGATCATGGACGATCCCCACGTCGGCACGATCACCTTCTGCCGCGTGTACTCGGGCAAGGTCGAGACCGGCGCCAACGTGCTGAACTCGTCGCGCGACAAGAAGGAGCGCGTCGGCCGCATGCTCCTGATGCACGCCAACAACCGTGAGGACATCAAGGAGGCCTTCGCGGGCGACATCGTCGCGCTGGCCGGCCTCAAGGACACCCGCACGGGCGACACCCTCTGCGACCCGCAGAAGGCCGTGATCCTTGAGAAGATGGAGTTCCCCGAGCCCGTCATCGAGATCGCCGTCGAGCCGAAGTCGAAGGCCGACCAGGAGAAGCTCGGCATCGCGCTCTCCAAGCTCGCCGCCGAGGACCCGTCCTTCCGCGTCTCCACCGATCAGGAATCCGGCCAGACCATCCTCAAGGGGATGGGCGAGCTCCACCTGGACATCAAGGTCGACATCCTGCGCCGCACCTACAAGGTCGACGCGAATATCGGCCAGCCGCAGGTCGCCTACCGCGAGAAGCTGACGCGCCGTCAGGAGATCGACTACACGCACAAGAAGCAGACCGGCGGTACTGGCCAGTTCGCCCGCGTGAAGTTCGTCGTCGAGCCGAACGAGCCGGGCGCTGGCTTCGCGTTCGAGTCGAAGATCGTCGGCGGCGCGGTGCCCAAGGAGTACATCCCGGGCGTCGAGAAGGGCCTCAACTCGGTCCTCGGCGCGGGCGTCCTCGCCGGCTTCCCGGTGGTCGACGTCAAGGTCGAGCTGGTCGACGGCGCCTACCACGACGTCGACTCCTCGGCGCTCGCCTTCGAGATCGCCTCCCGCGCCGCCTTCCGCGAGGCGCTGCAGAAGGGCGGCTCGGTCCTGCTCGAGCCGGTGATGAAGGTCGAGGTCGTCTCGCCGGAGGAGTACACCGGCTCGGTCATCGGCGACCTGAACGCCCGCCGCGGCCAGATCCAGGGTCAGGACATGCGCGGCAACGCCAACGTCATCAACGCGATGGTGCCGCTGGCCAACATGTTCGGCTACGTGAACCAGCTGCGCTCCTTCTCGCAGGGCCGCGCCAACTTCACGATGCAGTTCGATCACTACGAAGAGGTGCCGCGCGGCGAGGCCGACAAGGTCATCGCCAAGTACGCCTAAGCATCTCTTCTTCCGCAACGCGAATTCGAATCTAGGAGGCTCTGATGGGCAAGGAAAAGTTCTCCCGCACCAAGCCGCACTGCAACATTGGCACGATCGGCCACGTCGATCACGGCAAGACGTCTCTGACGGCGGCGATCACGAAGGTCCTGGCCGAGACGGGCGGGGCGACGTTCACGGCCTACGACCAGATCGACAAGGCGCCTGAGGAGAAGGCGCGCGGGATCACGATCTCGACGGCGCACGTGGAGTACGAGACGCAGAACCGTCACTACGCGCACGTGGACTGCCCCGGCCACGCCGACTACGTGAAGAACATGATCACGGGCGCGGCGCAGATGGACGGCGCGATCCTGGTGGTGTCGGCGGCCGACGGCCCGATGCCGCAGACCCGCGAGCACATCCTGCTGGCCCGTCAGGTCGGCGTCCCGGCGCTGGTGGTGTTCCTCAACAAGGTCGACATGGTCGACGACGAGGAACTCCTGGAGCTGGTCGAGCTGGAGGTGCGCGAGCTGCTGTCGAAGTACGACTTCCCCGGTGACGACATCCCGATCACCAAGGGCTCGGCGCTGATGGCGCTCGAGGACAAGGAGCCGAAGATCGGCAAGGAGGCGGTCCTGGCGCTGATGGCGACCGTGGACAGCTACATCCCGCAGCCGGAGCGTCCGATCGACATGCCGTTCCTGATGCCGATCGAGGACGTGTTCTCGATCTCGGGCCGCGGCACGGTGGTGACGGGTCGCGTCGAGCGCGGCATCGTGAAGGTGGGCGAGGAAGTCGAGATCGTCGGCATCCGGGCGACCACCAAGACGACGGTGACGGGCGTGGAGATGTTCCGCAAGCTGCTCGACCAGGGGCAGGCGGGCGACAACGTCGGCGTGCTGCTGCGCGGCACGAAGCGCGAGGACGTGGAGCGCGGCCAGGTCGTGTGCAAGCCGGGTTCGGTGAAGCCGCACTCGAAGTTCAAGGCCGAGGCGTACATCCTGACCAAGGAGGAGGGCGGCCGCCACACGCCGTTCTT
>NZ_FOMM01000007.1:0-253353 GCF_900112625.1 Methylobacterium sp. 13MFTsu3.1M2 | reverse complement strand
AGGCTGTTCTTGGTCCCGATCAGCGACACCCGGCCGCGCACGGCGTTGCCGGCCTCGTCGTGGTCCAGCACCTGCCAGACCGCGTCCCAGGTGCCGACATCCGACCACGCGAACGACACCGGCAGCACGCCGGCCCGGGCGGTCCGCTCCATCACCGCGTAGTCGATCGAGATCTTGGGCGCCTGGGCGAAGGCCGCCGCGTCGAGGCGCACGAAGTCGAGGTCGGTCACCGCCGCCTCCAGGGCCGCGCGCGCGGCCGCCAGCACCTCGGGGACGAACGCCTCCAGCTCGGCCAGCATCAGGTCGGCGCGGAACAGGAAGTAGCCCGAGTTCCACAGGGCGCCGTCGGTGATCAGCGCTTCGGCGCCGGCCCGGTCGGGTTTCTCGACGAAGCGGGCGACGCGGGCCGCGCCCGGGGCCTCGGCGATCGGCTCGCCGCGGCGGATGTAGCCGTAATCGGTGGCCGGCCGGTCGGGCTCGATGCCGAGCGTCATCGTGTAGCCGGCCTGGGCGCCGGCGGCCGCGCGCCGCACGGCGTCGACGAAGGCCGCCGTGTCGGGCACGACGTGGTCGGCGGCCATGATCAGCACCACGGCTTGCGGGTCGCTGGCGGCGGCGTGCAGCGCCGCGACCGCCACGGCGGCGGCGGAGTCGCGGCCCTGCGGCTCGAGCAGGATGTCGGCGGAGAGACCGAGCTGGTCGCGCTGCTCGGCGACGATGAAGCGGGCCTCGGCCGAGGCGATGACGGTGGGCGTGGCGAAGACGGTGGCGTCCGACACCCGCGCCAGCGTCGCCTGGAAGGTGGAGCGCTCGGCGTCGACCAGCCGGGCGAACTGCTTGGGCATGCTCTCCCGCGAGGCCGGCCACAGCCGCGTCCCCGTCCCCCCGCAGAGGATCATCGGGTGGATCTGGATCGAAGGTCGGGACATGGTGACGTCTCCCGAGAGGGCTCAGCGGGGTCGGCGCGGCCGAGCCCGCCCCGCGCGGGTGCGATGGACTCTCGGGCGCCGATTTCAGGATCTGCCCTTACCGTCGGGCCGGGACCGGAACAACCTGCGCGCATTATCCGCGCGTCGACGGGCTGGCTCCGTGCACCGGGATGGTTATCTCTGGCCTGCCATGAACGCGCCCGTCCCCACCCCGCAGGCCGACGACCCGGCGCCGTCCCCGCGCCGGATTCCCGCGGTGGAGCGCCTCGTCGGCGGCGCGCCGCCGGCGGAGCTCGAGACCTACGGGCGGACGGCCTTCACGGACGCGATCCGGGCGGTGCTGGCCGAGATCCGGGCCGGGGGCGGCCCCGTCCCGGACGCGGAGTCGATCCGGGCCGCGGCGTCGGCGCGGCTCGCTGCCGAGCGGCGCCCGTCGCTGCGGCCGGTCTTCAACCTGACCGGGACGGTGCTGCACACCAATCTCGGCCGCGCCCTGCTGCCCCGCTCGGCCGCGGAGGCCGTGGCCGCCGTGATGGTGCAGGCGAGCAACCTCGAGTTCGATCTCGAGACCGGCGCCCGGGGTGAGCGGGACGACCATGTCGAGGGCCTGATCTGCCGCCTGACCGGCGCCGAGGCCGCGGTGGTCGTCAACAACAACGCGGCCGCGGTGCTGCTGGTGCTGAACGCGCTCGCCATGCGCAAGGAGGTGGTGGTCTCTCGCGGCGAGCTCGTGGAAATCGGCGGCTCGTTCCGGGTGCCGGACG
Source organism: Methylobacterium sp. 13MFTsu3.1M2 (assembly GCF_900112625.1). Taxonomy (NCBI): domain Bacteria; kingdom Pseudomonadati; phylum Pseudomonadota; class Alphaproteobacteria; order Hyphomicrobiales; family Methylobacteriaceae; genus Methylobacterium; species Methylobacterium sp. 13MFTsu3.1M2. The sequence continues at coordinate 251,660 of NZ_FOMM01000007.1, read as the reverse complement.
TGATGGTGCGGGCCGGCTGCCGCCTGCGCGAGGTCGGCACCACCAACCGCACCCACCTGCGCGACTACGCGGAGGCCCTCGGACCCCGCACCGGCCTCGTGATGAAGGTGCACCCGAGCAACTACGCCATCGCGGGCTTCACCGCGGCGGCCGATCCCGTGGCCCTCCACGCCCTCTGCCGGGAGCGCGGCGTGCCGCTGGCGGACGATCTCGGCAGCGGCAGCCTCGTCGACCTCGCGGCCTACGGGCTGCCCCCCGAGCCCACGATCCGCGCCGCCCTGGAGCGGGCCGACGTCGTCACCTTCAGCGGCGACAAGCTGCTCGGCGCGGTCCAGTGCGGCATCGTGGCCGGCCGGAAGGACCTGATCGCCCGCGTGCGAAAGAATCCGCTGAAGCGGGCCCTGCGCGTCGACAAGATGACCTACGCGGCCCTCGAGGCCGTGCTGCGGCTCTACCTGCACCCGGAGCGGCTGCGCGCGGACCTCCCGACCCTGCGGCTCCTCACCCGCGACCGCGACAGCATCGCCGCCCAGGCCGAGCGCCTCGCCCCCGCAGTGGCGGAGCGGCTCGCCGGCCGCGCCGCGGTCACGGTCGCCGAGTGCATCAGCCAGATCGGATCCGGCGCACTGCCGGTGGAGACGCTGCCCAGCGCCGCCCTGGTCCTGACGCCGGCCTCGGCGGACAGCCGCGGGGCGGGCGGGCGGTGCCGGCGGCTCGCCGAGGAGTTGCGCCGGCTCCCCGTGCCGGTGATCGGCCGGATCAGCGACGACGCCGTCCGCCTCGATCTCCGGACGCTCGAGGACGAGGCCGGCTTCCTCGACAGCCTGGCAGCGCTCCCGCCCGTCGCGGGCGGGGGACGAACACCGAGACGAACCCCATAGGGTTGTTAAGAGAACGGGCCGGACGACCGGAGCTTGCGCGCCGGTATCCCGTGTTATGGTATGGTGACGAACCCGCGGTCGCGGTCGAGAATGGCGGTGCGTGGACCGCGATGGGCAAACGATATGGCGTATATTGCCGATACGGCTGAGGCGCAGCCGGAGACGGATCCGCTGCTTCTCGATAATCAGCTCTGCTACGCGCTCTATGCTGCCGCGCATCGGATGACCAAGTCGTACCGGCCGCTGCTCGAGCGGCTCGGACTGACCTATCCGCAATATCTGGTCCTGCTGGTGCTCTGGGAACAGGACGGCGTCACGGTCTCGGAGATCGGCCGGCGCCTGCGCCTCGATTCCGGCACGCTGACACCGGTGCTCAAGCGCCTGGAGAGCGCGGGCTTCCTGCTCCGGACCCGGCGCCAGTCGGACGAGCGCGAGGTCGAGATCGCCCTGACGCCGGAGGGCGCCGCCCTGCGCGCCGACGCGGTCTCGGTCCGCGAGAGCGTGATGTGCCAGCTCGAACTCAGCGAGCCGGAGATCCGCGCCCTGCGCAAGGATCTGAGCCTCGTCATCGAGCGGCTCAGCGTGAACGACTGAGCGGCCCGGACACGATCGGGGTCACCGCCGCAGGCGGTTGCCGAGGACGAAGCCGTACAGCCCCATCAGGATGATGCCGACGCCGCCCTCGATGCCGACCAGCAGGTTGGTGACGCGGCCGGTGGGCTTCAGGCCGATCTCGGGCGGGTTCGCGGTCATCATGTTGAGCGCGCTGTAGCTCAGGAGATCGAGGGGATTGTAGGTCGGCCCGGCCTCCGGTCCCTCCACGATGAACAGGCCGCCCGTCAGGCCGAAGAGGCCGCCGAACAGCACGATCAGCAGCGCGAAGGCGCGGGCGATGCGCGACAGGCTCTCGCCGTAATCGCACAGCCACTCGACGAAGCGGTCGGCGGTCCAGCGATAGCCGTGCCGCAGGAATCCGGACCAGTCCCGGTCGGACCAGGCGGCGCGGGCCTGCTGCCCGGCATGGAACCGGCCCATCCGGCGGCCGCGCTTGTAGGCCCAGCTCGCCGCGTCGTGGCTGCCGATGCTCTTCCAGTTCTGCTCTAGGGCGAGGTAGCTCGCCTGGGCGGCGTCGTAGGCGCCGGCCACCTCCTCGCCGACCGCGCCGCCGAGCTGCTCGACGCTCATCCGCGTGCCGTTCAGCCACGCGCCGGCGAAGCGCGCGTGCCGCAGCCGGCAGGTGGCGAGGTTGAGCCGCACGAGGTCGGTGTCGGAGAGATCCGCCCCCGAGAGATCGGCGCCGTCGAGCTTCGCGCCGGTAAAGTGCGCGCCCCGCAGCCGCGAGCCGGCGAGGCTCGCCTTGGTCAGGCTGGCCTCGGCGAAATCCGCGTGGGTCAGGTTGGCGTCGGCGAGCTTGGCCTCGTCGAGCCGCGCCCCGCGGAAGACCGTGTCATCCGCGTCCGCCCCGGAGAAATCCGCGCCCCACAGATCGGCGCCGGCGAAGTCGGTCCCGTCGAGCAGGGCGCCGGACAGGTCGGCGAAGCGCATCGCGGCCTGGCCGAACCGGGCATCCTCCAGCATCGCCCCGGCGAACTTCACCTGCCCGGCGACGATGCCGGTGAAGTCCGCCCCCGAGAGATCGGCCTCCGACAGGTCGGCCGCCTCCAGGATCGCCCCGGTGAAACGGGTCGAGCGCCCCACCGCGCCGGACAGGCTCGCCCCGCGCAGGTTTGCGCCGGAGAGATCGGCCTCCTCCATGCGGGCGCGGGACAGGTCCGCGCCGGCGAGCGCCAGGCCGCCGGATTCACCGTCGGTGACGAGGCCGGCATCCGGCACATCCGCGAGGGCGCCCGGCCCGGCGCTCAGCTGCGACAGGTCCGCGCCCGGCTCGCGCAGGGGCGCTCCGGCGGCGATCCGGCCGACGAGCGCGCGCAGCCGCGAGTCCGGCGGAGCGTCCGGTCGCGCGTCGGAGGGAGTCGCCTGGTCCATGGCCGTTCCTTGCCGGAACGCGCGACCGGACGCCAGACGCTCCGCTCAGGGTGCGGCGGTCGCGGCCGTCACCCGCACGGTGATCGCCTTGGCGGCGGGAGTCTTGGACTGCTCGTCGTGGTGCCAGAGCGGCAGCAGGACGTTCAGCTCAGGATAGTACCCGGCGCAGTTGCCCTCCGGGATGTCGTAGGCGATCACCCGCAGCCCGCCCACGCGCCGTGTCACTTGGTCGTCCGCCTCGGTCGCCACGTCGACGCTGATCCCGTCCCTCAGCCCCAGCCGCGCGATGTCCCGGCGGTTCATGAACAGCACGTCCCGGGTGCCCTTCACCCCGCGGAAGCGGTCGTCGTAGCCGTAGACCGTGGTGTTGAATTGGTCGTTCGACCGCAGCGTGATCAGGTCGAGCACCTCCGGCCCGCGGTCAGGAAGGTCTGGATCGGCCTCAAGGCCCTCGGGGACCGCGAAATTCGCCTTGCCAGTCTCGGTCTCCCACTTGCGGTCGCGGGCGCCCAGCGGCTTCAGCAGGCCGCCCGGGTGGAACATGCGGCCGTTCAGGTCGTGGAACACGCTCGGATAGGTCGCCTCGATCGCGTCGCGCACACGGGCGTAGTCGGCGACCCAGGCATCCCAGTCGATGCGGGGATTGGGCGGCAGGGTCGCCTTGGCGATCTCCGCCACGATCCAGGGCTCGGAGCGCAGGTGCGGTCCGACCGGGTCGGCCACGCCCCGCGAGCCGTGGAACTGGGCGGTGGAGCTCTCCATCGATACGGCCTGCGGGCCGCTCGCCTGCCGGTCGATCTCGATCCGGCCGAGGCAGGGCAGGATGTAGGCGACGGCGCCGGTCACCAGGTGCGAGCGGTTGAGCTTGGTCGAGATCTGCACGGTGAGCCGCTGCCGCCGCCAGGCCGGTTCCATCCGGGCGGTGTCGGGCACGGCCCGCAGGAAGTTGCCGCCGAGCCCGATGAACGCCTTCACACGCCCGTCGAGGACGCCCTCGCAGGTCTCGACGGTGTTGAGGCCCTTCTCCCGCGGCGGCTCGAAGCCGTAGAGTTCCCGCAGCTTGTCCAGCGGCGCCAGCTCCGGCTTCTCGGTGATGCCGACGGTGCGCTGGCCCTGCACGTTCGAGTGGCCCCGCACCGGGCAGATCCCGGCTCCGGGCTTCCCGATATTGCCGCGCAGCAGCAGCAGGTTCACGAGCATCCGGACGGTCTCGGTGCCCTTGCGGTGCTGGGTCAGGCCCATCCCGTAGATGCCGATCACCGCCTTCGCGCGGGCGTAGACCCCGGCGGCGGCCTCCAGGGCAGTCCGGGTGAGGCCGGAACGCCGCTCCAGCGCGGCCCAGTCCTGACCGTCACAGAAGGCGACGAAGGTCTCGAAGCCGTGGGTGTGCTCTGCGATGAAGGCGTGGTCGAGCACCCGCGGCCGGCCGGCGGCCTCCGCGGCCCGGTCGAGGGCGATCAGCGCCTTGCACAGCCCGGTGAGCGCCGCGAGGTCGCCGCCGGCCTTCACCTGATGATACTGCGTCGAGATCTTCGTGGACGAGCGGGTGAGCATCTCGACCGGCGATTGCGGGTCGGTGAAGCGCTCCAGCCCGCGCTCGCGCAGCGGGTTGAAGGTGATGATCTGCGCGCCCCGGCGCCGCGCCTCCTGGAGCGGGTGCAGCATCCGCGGCGAGTTCGACCCGACGTTCTGTCCGAAGAAGAAGATCAGGTCGGTGGTCTCGAAATCCTCCAGCAGCACCGTGCCGACCGGCGCGCCGATCGACTGCGGCAGCGCCACCGAGGTCGGCTCGTGGCACATGTTGGAGGAGTCGGGCAGGTTGTTGTTGCCGTAGAGCCGGGCGAGCAGGGCCCACATGTAGCTCGTCTCCAGCGACGCCCGGCCGGAGGCGTAGAACACCACCGACCGCGGGTCCTGCGCGCGCAGCTCCTTCAGCTCCCGGCCGATCTCGGCCAGGGCCTCCGCCCAGGCGACGGGCCGGTAGCGGTCCGTCGCCGGGTCGTAGCGCATCGGGTGGGTCAGGCGGCCCTGCTCCTCCAGGGCGTAGTCGCTCCAGCCGAGAAGCTCCGTCACCGTGTGCGCGGCGAAGAAGTCCGGCGTCGCGCGGCGGCGCGTCTGCTCCCAGGCCGTCGCCTTGGCGCCGTTCTCGCAATACTCGAACGCCAGCGGCTTGGCGGGCTTCGCCCAGGCGCAGGAGGTGCACATGTAGCCGTCCGGCTTGTTCTGCTTGAGCAGCATCGCCGACCCGGTGACCGGTACGCCCTCGCGGGTCAGGATCTCGACGAGGGAGCGGGCCGAGCCCCAGCCGCCCGCAGGCCCGTCATAGGGCTCGATCCGGACGTCGTCGGTGTTCTGATCGGCCATGGCGCCCTCCACCCGGCGCAGCGAGCACCGGACCTGGGGAACGCGCGAGCGGGCGAATGGGATCACGGGCGCGTCACCGCGCCCGGAGAAGGGTTTCCTCGCCGCCGCAGCGGCTCTAACGTCGACATGCGGACTGTCCCGCCGGAGGAGGAAATCATGGCCAGCGTCGACGTCGAGATGGTGAAGTGCGCCTGCCAGGACTGCGTCTGCGTGATCCCGGTCGCCAAGGCCGTGTCGCGGGACGGCAAGGCCTATTGCTGCGACGACTGCGCGAACGGCCACAAGGATCACGCTGGCTGCGAGCACGCCGGCTGCGCCTGCCACGGCTAGGGCTTTTCTCGTTCGCGTCGCGACGGTCCGGAGGACGCGTCACCGGTCGAGCCAGCCGCGACGCGCCCCCTCTCCTGCACGAGCAGGGACCCGCACCTCATTCGGCGCGGGCCCGGAGAACGACCCCGGGATGACGCGCCGCGGCGGTCGCGGTCAGGAGACCGCGGCGAGCTTGTCGGCCATCGACTGGTCCTTGTCGCGGCGCGTCGAGAAGATCAGCGTGAAGAAGGTCCGCTGGACGCCGAGCTCGGCGAGCCTCGCCTCGCACCGCTCCGCCAGCGCGCAGATCTCCGACAGCTCGCCCTCGATGTTCGTCCCGTTGGGATGCATCGTGGCGGTGAGCCCGCTCGACTCGATGATCCCCTTGATCTCGCGGACGTAGGGCGAGACCGACGGGCCGACGCCCATCGGCACGATGCAGAGGTCGGCCGAAACTCTCATGGTGCCTGCCTGATCCGGGAGGGGCGGCCCCGGCCGGCTGCGCGACCGGAAGCGGGGCGAGCGCGCAGCCTATCGCCGGCCGCACCGACTTTCCAGGCCGGCGCCGGCGGTCACGCCTCGCCGGTCTCCAGCGCCGCCGCCCTCACCGAGGGCAGGCAGGGATTGGCATTGTCGCTGCGCCACGCGAGCCACAGCTCCGGCCCGGTCGTGGCTGGCAGGGCGATTGGCCGGAGCCGGATGTCGGCCATGCTGTTGCCCCGGGCGCTGCCTGGCACAAGGGCGACGCCGATGCCGGCGCCGACGAGGGCCAGCATCGCGTGGACCTGGTTCACCCGCTGCACGATCCGCGGCTGCACGCCCCCGGCCTCGAACAGCCGGTCGAGCAGGTCGATGAAGTAGCGCCCGCCCCGGGGTGACCACGTCACGAAGGCCTCGCCGTCGAGCTCCCGCAGGGTCGGGGCGCGCGCCGCCGCGAGGCGGTGCCCGCGCGGGACCGCGAGCAGGAGCCGCTCGCGCGCCAGCGGCGCGGTGGCGATCGCGGATTTCGGATCCTGCAGGACCGGGGCCGGCCGCAGGATCGCGAGATCGGTGCGGTTCTCGCCCAGCGCCAGGATCTGCTCGTCCGAGACCATCTCCTCCAGCACGAGGTCGACCTCGGGCAGCGTCCGGCGGACATGGGCCACGACCTGCGGCAGCGTCCGGTAGGCCGAGGCGGCGGTGAAGCTGAGGCGCAGCACCCCGCTCTCGCCCCGCGCGGCGCGGCGCGTGATGCGCGCGGCGTTCTCGGCCGCCGCCAGCACCCGGTAGGCCTCGGCCAGGAAGGTGCGGCCCGCCGGGGTCAGGCGCACCGCGCGCGTGGTCCGCTCCAGCAGCGTCACGCCGAGGGTCTGCTCCAGCATCTGGATCTGCCGCGACAGGGGCGACTGGGTCAGGTGCAGCCGGGCCGCGGCCCGGCCGAAATGCATCTCCTCGGCGACGGCGACGAAGCTGCGGGCATGGCCGAGATCGAACATTGATGCAGGATCTGGGATAATCCAGCCAAAATCAACGTTGGACGCATTTAACGCCGGCGCCTAACCCCGGACGCGACACCGAACGGTGCGTTCCAGGGAGAGAATCGATGGCGAGCATGACCCCGGCCGAGATGGCGCGCGTGCTGGGCTCCGGCCTGCTGTCCTTCCCGGTCACGCATTTCCGCGACGATCTCAGCTTCGACGAGACCGCCTACCGGGACAATCTCGGGCGGCTGGCCGACTACAGGGTTTCGGGCCTGTTCGCCGCCGGCGGCACCGGCGAGTTCTTCTCGCTGACGCCCGCCGAGATCGACCGCGTCCTGCGCGCCGCCGTCGAGGAGACCCGCGGCCGGACCCCGGTCATCGCCCCCGCCGGCCAGGGTACCGCCCTGGCGGTCGAGATGGCCCGGGCCGCCGAGGCCGCCGGCGCGGACGGGATCCTGCTGCTGCCGCCCTACCTCGTCGGCTCCGAGCAGGCCGGTCTCGCCGCCCATATCGAGGCGGTCTGCCGCGCGACCTCGCTCGGCGTCATCGTCTACAACCGCGCCAACGCCCAGCTCAACGAGCAGACGCTCGCCGGCCTGTGCGAGCGCTGCCCGAACCTCGTCGGCTTCAAGGACGGCGTCGGCGACGTCGAGCTGATGACCCGGGTCTACGCCGCTCTGGGCGACCGCCTGACCTATGTGGGCGGCCTGCCCACCGCCGAGACCTTCGCGCTGCCGTACCTGGAGATGGGCGTCACCACCTACTCCTCGGCAATCTTCAACTTCCTGCCCGAATGGGCGCTGTCCTTCTACGACAGCGTCCGTCGCCGGGACCGCGACGCGGTCTACCGGGAGCTGCGCGACTTCGTCCTCCCCTACATCGCGATCCGCAACCGCAAGCGCGGCTACGCGGTCTCGATCGTCAAGGCGGGCATGAGCGCCGTCGGCCGCCACGCCGGCCCGGTCCGGCCGCCGCTGACCGAGCTCGACGCGGCCGAGCGCGCCGAGCTGACGACCCTGATCGGCGACCGCCGCTGAGCCCCCGCCTCGACACCCAAGATAGACCCGCCGAGCCAACGGCGGCCACGACCCGCCTCCCGGATCAACCGGGCGGCGACGAGCCTGGGAGAACGTCCATGAGTGCCAGTTCGACCGGCGCGCCGAGCACCCTGCTCGCCGCCGCCGACGCGGGTCGCCGCACCCGCGTCCGCCTGCTGATCGTCGCGATGCTGTTCGCCGCGACCACCATCAACTACGCCGACCGCGCGACCATCTCGATCGCCGGCCCCGACATGGCCAAGGAACTCGGCCTCTCGCCGGTTCAGATGGGCTACGTCTTCTCGGCCTTCGCGTGGTCCTACGTCCTCGCCCAGATCCCGGGCGGCTGGCTCCTCGACCGCTACAGCGTCAAGTGGGTCTACGCCGCCGCCGTCGCCCTCTGGTCGGCCTTCACGCTGGTCCAGGGCGCCGTCGGCTTCTTCACCGGCCTGACCGCCGTGGTGCTGCTCTTCGCCCTGCGGCTCGCCGTCGGCCTCACCGAGGCGCCGGTCTTCCCCGCCAACGCCCGGATCGTCGCCGCGTGGTTCCCGACCCGCGAGCGCGGCATGGCCTCGGCGTTCTTCAACTCGGCGCAGTACTTCGCCACGGTGCTGTTCACGCCGCTGATGGCGTGGATCGTCCACAACTTCGGCTGGCACCACGTCTTCACCAGCATGGGCCTGCTCGGCATCGCCTTCGCGGTCCTCTGGCTGCGCGTGGTCGACAGCCCGAAGAACCACCCGTCGATGAACCAGGCGGAGCGGGACTACATCGAGGCCGGCGGCGCCCTGCTCGACATGGACGGCCAGAGCCGGAGCAAGCAGGGCGATGCCGGCCGGACGCTGCGCCAGCTGCTCGCCAACCGGATGCTGCTCGGCATCTATATCGGCCAGTACTGCATCACCGTGCTGACCTACTTCTTCCTGACGTGGTTCCCGGTCTACCTCGTCAAGGAGCGCGGCCTGTCGATCCTGCAGGCCGGTTTCGCGGCGGTGCTGCCGGCGCTCTGCGGCTTCATCGGCGGCATCCTCGGGGGCGTGATCTCCGACCTGCTCCTGCGCCGCGGCTTCTCGCTGACGGCGGCCCGCAAGATCCCGATCGTCGGCGGCATGCTGCTGTCGATGAGCATCATCGGCTGCAACTACGTCCAGGCGGACGTCCTGGTGGTCGGCCTGATGGCGCTCGCCTTCTTCGGCAAGGGCATCGGCGCGCTCGGCTGGGCGGTCGTCGCCGATACCTCCCCGCGGGAGAGCGGCGGCCTCTCGGGCGGCCTGTTCAACACCTTCGGCAACACCGCCGGCATCACCACGCCGATCGCGATCGGCTACATCGTCCAGAGCACGGGCTCGTTCAACGGCGCCCTGGTCTTCGTCGGGCTGAACGCCCTCGTCGCCTGCTTCTGCTACCTCGTGGTGGTCGGCGAGATCCGCCGCGTCGAACTCAAGGCCCACTGACCCGCACGCCGGACCGGCCCCGGCCGGTCCGGCCCCGCATCGATCCCGCCTCGCGCCCGGCGCAGACCGGCCGGGGGCCCCCGAGGAGGACGCCATGCTGAACGAGAGCCGCCACGCCGCCCGCCACACGCCGACCGTGACCGCCATGACGGTGGTGCCGGTGGCCGGCCACGACAGCATGCTGCTCAACCTCTCGGGCGCGCACGGCCCGTACTTCACCCGCAACCTCGTGATCCTGACCGACTCCACCGGCGCCACTGGCCTCGGCGAGGTCCCCGGCGGCGAGGGCATCCGCAAGACCCTGGAGGATGCCCGGGACCTCGTCGTCGGGCAGCCGCTCGGCGCCTGGAACGCGGTGCTCAACGCCATGCGCACGCGCTTCGCCGACCGCGACGTCGGCGGGCGCGGCCTGCAGACCTTCGACCTGCGCATCACCATCCACGCGGTCACGGCCGTCGAATCCGCCTTCCTCGACCTGCTCGGCCAGTACCTCGACGTCCCGGTGGCCGCGCTCCTGGGCGAGGGCCAGCAGCGCGACGCCGTCGAGATGCTGGGCTACCTGTTCTACGTCGGCGACCGCACCCGCACCGATCTCGGCTACCGCGCCCCGATCGCCCGCGACGGCTGGTTCCGCCTGCGCGACGAGGAGGCGCTGACCCCCGAGGCCGTGGCCCGGCTCGCCGAGGCCGCCTACGACCAGTACGGCTTCAACGACTTCAAGCTGAAGGGCGGCGTCCTGCGCGGCGAGGAGGAGATCGCCGCCGTCACCGCGATCCACGAGCGCTTCCCCAAGGCCCGCGTGACGCTCGACCCGAACGGCGCGTGGTCCCTCGCGGAGGCGATCCGCCTCTGCAAGGGCCAGGGCCACGTCCTCGCCTACGCTGAGGACCCCTGCGGCGCCGAGGGCGGCTTCTCGGGCCGCGAGATCATGGCCGAGTTCCGCCGCGCCACCGGCCTGCCCACCGCCACCAACATGATCGCCACCGACTGGCGCCAGATGAACCACGCGATCCAGCTCGGCGCCGTCGATATCCCGCTGGCCGACCCGCATTTCTGGACGCTCGCCGGCTCGGTCCGGGTGGCCCAGCTGTGCCGCGACCACGGCCTGACCTGGGGCTCGCACTCGAACAACCATTTCGACGTGTCGCTCGCGATGTTCACCCACGTGGCCGCGGCGGCGCCCGGCAACGTCACGGCGATCGACACCCACTGGATCTGGCAGGACGGCGAGCGCCTGACCAGGGAGCCGCTGGCGATCCGCGGCGGCCTCGTGCGGGTGCCGGAGCGGCCGGGCCTCGGCATCGAGCTCGACATGTCGGCGGTGGAGGAGGCCCACGCCCTCTACCGCGACCACGGCCTCGGCGCCCGCGACGACGCGGCCGCCATGCAGTTCCTGATCCCCGGCTGGACCTTCGACAACAAGAAGCCCTGCCTGGTCCGCTGAGGCCCGGCCCGGGCCCGCGCCGTCAGACGCGCGAGCTCGGGCGGTAGAACGGCTCGTGCCGCGACGGGTCGATGTAGTCGGCGTAGAAGCGCCGCGCGTGGGGAAGCAGCGCCTTCGACAGCTGGCGCCGCTCGACCTCGTCGTCCGAGAGCGCCCGCGACAGGTCGTCGTGGAGCGCCTTCAGGGCGGCGTCGCGGTCGACCCGGGTGAAGCGGCCGTCCGCGTAGAGCACCTCACCCTCGCACAGAACCGCGGTGACGCCGCCGGTCTTGGCCCGCTGGATCACCGCGTCGAGGAGCGGCGTCTCCGGGTCGAGATACGGGTAGGCGATCTGGTCCCAGTCGATCAGGACCATGTCGGCGCCCTTGCCGACCTCGATCGTGCCGAGGCTGTCGCCGTAGGGCGTGGTGCGGGCGCCGCCGACGGTGGCCATGCGCAGCACCTGCGCCATGCTCGGCACGTCGGCCTCGTCCATGCCGGGCACCCGGTGGGCGCGCAGCACGAGGCGCATCTCCTGCAGCATGTCGCGGTCGTCGTTGATGCCGGCCTCGTCGAGGCCGATCGCCGTGTTGATCCCCTTCGCCTCGAAGCGGTTGAGCGCCGCCACGCCGGAGCGCAGCCGGAAGTTTGAGGAACAGTTGTGGCAGATGCAGGTGCCGGTCGCCGCCACCCGGTCGATGTCGGACTCGTTGAGCCAGACCCCGTGGCCGAGCGTCAGGCGGGGCCCCAGCATGCCGAACCGGTCGAGGTACTCGACCGCGGTCCCGCCGCCGCGCTTCTCCGCGTAGGCCTTCTGGTAGGCGGTCTCGACGAGGTGCATGTGCATCGGCACGTCGTAGGAATCGGATAGGCCGGCGAGGCCCTCGAGGGCCGCGTCCGAGCACCAGTGCAGGTTGGCGGGTGCGAGCTGGATCTTCGCCCGCGACGCGCCCTCCTGACCGGCATGCAGGCTGCGGAAGAGCGAGAAATTGTCCTCCAGGGACATCTGGAAGCGCTCGAACCAGCGCTTCATCGGGTCCTGCAGCGGCGCTGGCAGGCTCGCCACGAAGTCCATGTCGGCCTGGTAGACGAGGCGGTTCTGATCGCGGACCGCGAAGCAGTACGAGACCCGCATGCCGATGTCGCGATAGGCGCGCAGCACCTCGTTGGAGCGCGCCTCGACCTCCTCCAGGCTGCCGGGCATCCAGCCGTGGATGTGCTGGACCGTGGTGATCCCGGAGCCGACCATCTCGAAGGCCGAGTACAGGGTGTCGAGGTAGAGGTTCAGGTTGCGTGCCACCATGCGGGTGACGAACCACAGCTCCAGGGGCATGTCGGGGGAGCCGAGCTGCACTGGCGTCAGGCCGACATGATGGTGGCCGTTGACGAAGCCCGGCAGCAGGATCTCGCGGCCCGAGCCGATCACCGGGGCGTCGGGATAGCGGGCGTGCAGGTCCGCGTAGGTGCCGACCGCCGCGATGATCCCGTCCTTCTGGAGGACCGCGCCGTCGGCGATCTCCTCCCAGCGATCGTGGTCGAGGGTACGGGTGATCATCCGCCGGCTGCGGATCAGCGATGTGGCCATGGTCGTGTCCGTGTTGGGGGAGGGGGTCAGACGAGCGCTTCCTGCTCGGCGAAGGCCCGGTCGACCTCGTCGCGCAGGAGCTCGGTGAGGTGCCGCCGCAAGGCCTCCGCCTCGGGCGAGAACGGGTCGCGCGGGCGGGCGAGATCGTTGCGGACGATCGTCTTGATCCGCCCGGGGCGGGCGGTGAACACCACCACCCGGTCGGCGAGCGCCACCGCCTCGTCGATGTGGTGGGTCACGAACAGCACCGAGGCGCCGCTGTCGCGCCAGACGTCGAGCAGGAAGTCCTGCATCTTCTGGCGGGTCTGGACGTCGAGCGCCGCGAAGGGCTCGTCCATCAGCAGCACCTTCGGGCGCATGGCCAGTGCCCGCGCCACCGCCACGCGCTGGCGCATGCCGCCGGACAGCTCGTCCGGCCGCTTGTCGAAGGCCTCGGCGAGGCCGACGCGCTGGAGCGCGGCCCGGGCGACGCTCCGCCGCTCGGCCTCCGGCACGCCCTTCAGCGACAGGCCGAAGCTGACGTTCTGCCAGACGCTGAGCCAGGGCAGCAGCGAGGTCTCCTGGAAGATCAGGCTGCGCTCCGGCGACGGGCCGGTGACGGCCTCGCCGAAGGCCAGGAGCTCGCCCCCGGAGGCGGGTTCGAGCCCGGCGATCAGGTAGAGCAGCGTGCTCTTCCCGCAGCCCGAGGGGCCGAGGAACACCACGAACTCGCCGGGCCGCACGGTCAGGTCGATGTCGCGCAGGGCCTCGTGGGCGCGGGCGGTGCCGGCCGCCCAGACCTTGGCGACGCCGCGGCACGAGACGGCGTCCTCGGATGCGGGATCAGAGGCCAAGGGAGGACCCCGCGTCGCGCGGCAGCCAGTACAGCAGCCGCCGCTGGACCAGCCGGAACAGCAGGTCGAAGGCGAAGCCGAGCAGGCCGATCAGCGTGATGGTGAAGAACACCAGCGACGGGTTGAAGGTGTTGCGCGCCAGCATGATCACCTGCCCGAGCCCGTAGCCGACACCGGTCGCCTCGGCGACGAGCACCACCATCCAGGCGCCGAACAGGTTGAGGCGCAGCACCGCGAGCAGCCCCGGCAGGATCGCCGGCACGATCACCCGCGCGTAGATCTGGCGCTTGGACGCCCCCATGGTCCGGGCGACGTTGATGTAGTTGCGGTTGACTCCGTCGATCTGCTGGATGGTCGAGAGCACCATCGTGAAGAACAGGGCGATGAACACCATGAAGATCGCCGGGGCGTTGCCGATCCCGAACATGAAGATCGCCACCGGCAGCCACGCGATCGGCGAGACCGGCGCCAGGAGCGTGATGGTCGGCAGGGTCAGCCGCTCGAACAGCTTGAAGTAGCGGATCGCCACCCCGACCAGGATCGACAGGGAGGCGGCCAGGGCGAGGCCCGCCAGCACCCGGCCGGTCGAGGCGAGCACGGTGATCAGCACCGCCATGGCGGGGCTCGGGCCGGTATTCATCCCGGTGCCGATCTGCCAGCGTTGCGCGGTGTTGAAGAAGCGCGCCTGCTCGGCGAGGTTGCCGAGGAAGATGTGCGGCGGCGGCAGGAGCTTGGCGTCGGCGATGCCGAGCGCCCAGAGCAGCTCCCAGAGGCCGGCGAAGCAGCCGACCGAGACCAGCATCCAGCCGATCCGGCGGAGCAGGGGGACGAACCCTTCGGGCAGCGCGAGGCGCTGACCGAGCGGGAGGCGCGGCCGGTCCTGCGGGACGGCGGCGGCGCGGGCGAGGAAGGTGGCCATCCGCTCAGGCCGACTTCAGCTTGAGCTTGCCGTAGAGGTCCGGGTTCTCGGCGATGACCTGTTCCAGCAGGGTCCAGTCGATCGCGTCGCGGCCGGGCTTCTTCTTGATGTAGCCCATCTCGGCGACGGAATCGGTCCGGTCGAGGATGAACTGCGTCTGGTTGCGGGCGTCGACCACCGAGGGCTGCCGGCCCATGGCGAGCTGGGCGTTGCTCATCGAGGTCTTGTAGTAGGAGCCGACGAGCTTGTTCAGGGCGGCCTGGGGGTCGCCCTCCGCCAGCGCCTGGGCCTTCATCATGCCCTTGATCAGGGCCTTCACGGCGGCCGGGTTCTTGGCGATCAACTCGTTGCGGACCGCCAGCACGCAGTCGGTGTAGCCCTTGCCGTAGATGTCGGTCCCGTCGGAGAGCTTCACCGCGCCCTTCACGTCGGTGAGCAGCGCCGTGCCGTAGGGCTCGATGGTCGAGATGATGTCCAGCGCCCCGGCGCGGAACGCCTCCACGGCCTCCGGGGTCGAGCCCATGTAGCGGACGGTGATGTCCTTGAAGGCGACGCCGTTCTTCTTCAGCCAGTCGTAGGGCAGGACCTCGAGCGTATCGAGCTGGAAGGTCCCGAGCGTCTTGCCCTTGAGCTTCTCCGGGCTGTCGAGGCCGGGCTGGGCCACGAGCACGCAGCCCTCGATGCCGCCGCCGGCCACGATCTTCACCGGGGCACCCGCGTCGTAGAGGGCCATGAAGCTCGTGTAGGGCATCACGCCGGCATCGACCTGGCCCATGCCGAGGAAGGTGACCTGATCCGAGAAGGTCGGCGTGTTGACGAAGTCGATCGTCAGCCCGTCATCCTTGGCGAGCTGCATCGCCTCGGCCAGGAAGAAGTTGAGGTTGCAGAACCCGGTGCCGTGGGTCGCGCGGATGCCGGTGGCCGCCACGGCCGGGCCGGTCAGGCCCGGGCCCACCGCCAGGGTCAGCGCGGCGGCGGTCCCGCCGAGGAAGCGCCTGCGACTGGGCTTGAACCGCGTGAGATCCGGGACGCGATAATCGCCGTGACGGTCGCACATATCGACTCTCCTCAGAGGGCGGATCGCGCATCCGCCGGACGGCGCGTGCCGGTGCTGAAACGGAGGGATCGGAGCTCGGGACAGGCTCAAGGCAGTCGCGGAGATCCGGTCGCCCGGCACCTCACCACATCGACGGCACGCCAACCTCTAGCCGCCGCCGGGGCGACGCTGCGCTGGTGAATACGAACCAAGAAGCGTGCCAGACGCGGGAATCTGCGGTGTTGGCGGCGCACCTCGCCCGTCGGCGCTGTCGAGGAACGGCACCGCCGTCATTGCGAGCGGAGCGAAGCAATCCAGCCGCGCCAGGCCTCCGGACATGGCGCTGCCCTGGGTCACTTCGCTGCGCTCGTGATGACGGAGGTGTCGCACCGACCGGTTCGACGCCCGCGAAAGCGGCTGTCTGCCGCCGGCGTGTTCAGCCGGGCTCTTCGACCAATGCCGGTCCCGCGCGGGCGAAGAACGCGCGGAGCGGGCCCTCGGGCAGCATCCCGAGCCTCGCGCACAGGCGGTCGTCGGGCGCCCGGTCGGCGCCGCGCTACGCGGCCACGAGGTTGAAGGTGCGGTCGGCCGGCGCGAGGCTCACCCGCCGCCCCCAGTCGAAGGCGACGAAATCCTGCTCAATCCCGTCCGAGAACACCACGCCGCCCTCGTTCATCCGCGACACCACGGTGAGGGGCGAGCCGGCGAACTTGCCGCCGCGCAGGTCGGTGCCGGTGGCGACGCTCGGGAACGGCTCGCGCACCCAGTAGCCGAAGGCCGCCTCCTCGATGCCGACCTCCACGGTGAGGTGCGTCGCCTCGCTGATCGAGCGCGCCCAGCCGGTCAGGCCGGTGCCCGAGGCCACGATCAGACCGCTCGACGAGTGGTCCTCCGCCCGCGCCCCGTCGTCGATGCGGTAGCGCGCCGATTGGTGGCTGCGGTGGCCGACGAAGATCTCGTTCAGGGCGAGCAGCCGCTCGCCGCCGTCGAAGGTCGCCTGCACCATGGTGCGCCGCTGGAGAGGCGCGGCGCCGGCCGCGCTGGCGGGCAGGAGTGCGCGCAGGGCCTCGACCCGCGCCCGGGCCAGCACGCCGTCGTAGAGGTCGGGCGCCGGGTTGACGCCGACCACCGGCTGCCCGTCGAGGTACTTGGCGACGTTGGCCACGAGCCCGTCCTGTCCCACCGCCACGACCACGTCCTCGGGGGCGAACAGGAAGCGGTCGAGGTCGGGGCGCTTCACCAGGGCCTGCCGCCAGTCCAGCGGCACGGCGGACCGGGCCTCGGCGAGCACGGCCTGGAACTGCGCGTGGCGTGCCTCGACCTCGGCGAGCGTCTGGCCCCGGCTCTCCAGGAAGAACCGGACCTGGCCGCGGGTCGCGTGCCGGGCGATGAGCAACTCGTAGTCCGTGTCGCGGATGACGAAGACCACGCGGGGTGTGATGGCCGGCACGGCGGACCTCCTCAGCGCGGTGCGAGCCGCGGGGACAGCGCGCCCCGGAACTCGCCGAGGACGGCCGCCAGCAGTTCCGGCGTGACGTTGACGTGCTCGATCGTCTCCAGCTTGCCGGCGAGTTCCCGGGCCGCCAGCCCGAGCAGGACGGCGGGCGGCATGTCCCGGTAGACGGCGGCGCGGCGCTGCTCCGCGTCGGCCCGGGCGCCCTCGACGAGGCGGATCCGCTCGGCCTCCGCGGCCGCCTCCAGGCCCCGCGCCTCCGCGACGCCGGCGGCGCGGTCGCGGGCGTTCTCGGCCTCCTGCGCGATCAGCACGGTCTCGCGCCGGGCCAGCTCGGTCTTCGTGGCGAGCTCGTTCTCCGCGATGGCGCGCTCCTTCTCGACCGCCAGGGCGCGCCGCGCGAAGGTCGCCTCGTCGGCCTTCTGCTGCAGGGCCTCGAAGGTCGGGGTCTGGAGGGCGCGCTCCAGCTCGCTGGTCGGCGCGAGGTTGGTGAGCCGCACCGACACCGCCGCGACGCCGATCTCGGCCAGCGCCGGGGCGTCGGACAGCACCCGTTCCAGCACGGCGCGCAGCGGCTCCGGACCCGCGTCGAGGAGGGCGCCTATCGGGCTCGCCCCGAGATACTGGAGCGCCGCCTGGCTGGCGATGCCGCCGAGGCGCGCCTCGATCCGCTCGATCGGCTCGCCCTGCAGGCGCCCGGTTCGGAGGTCGATCGAGAAGTCGACCCGGCTCGCCAGCAGCTCCGGATCGACGACGTGCCAGCCGATCGTCCCCTGGACCACGACGGTCTGGAAGTCCCGACTGCGGCCGCGGACGAACAGGGTCATCTCGCGGTCGTCGACCGGCACCTCGCTGATGCTGGCGGTCTCGGGCCGGAACCAGAAGACCAGACCCCGCCCGCTCTGCCGGACACGGCCGTTGCGGAAGCGGATGATGTGGCTGCTCGCCTCGCTCCGAAGCTGGGCGATGACACCGATGTTGCGGACCGTGGCCATGATGGGCTCCTCAAAGCGCTCTCCGCCGAAGTGGATACCGGTTCGGCTCAAGAGAGCGCGCTAAAACAAAGGCTTAGAACTGGCCTGACCTGTCGAAGCGGAAGAGTTCGGCGGGGCGGAACGCCGTCCCGGCCTCGCGGGCGCCCGTCGGCGCGATCCAGCCCCGGTCGCGCATGCGGCGCCGGAAGGCGGATTTGTTGAGGGGCGCGCCGCGGATCGCCGCGTGCACGTCCTGAAGCTGCCGGAGGGTGAAGTGCTCCGGGAGCAGCGCGAAGCCGACATCCGTGTAGTCGAGCTTGCCGCGCAGCCGCTTCACGGCGAGCGCGAGGATGTCGGCGTGGTCGAAGGCGAGGGCGAGGGGCGCGCCGTCCTCCGCCTCGGCCGAGACCGGGCCGCCGGACTCGCCCGCCCAGGGCACGACCAGCGCCGCCGCCGCGAGCCCGGCGCGGCCCGCCAGGGCCTCGGCGAAGGCCGCCTCCGGCAGCAGCGCGAGGTAGGCCACCGAGACGATCCGCATCCGCGGATCCCGGTCCACGGCACCGAAGGTGTAGAGCTGCTCGAGCCGCGCCCGCCCGATCCCGGCCTTGTCGCGCAGGACGCGCTCCGCGGCGGCGTCGAGGGTCTCGGCGATGCCCACGAACCCGCCCGGCAGGGCCCAGAGGCCCGCCTGCGGCTGCTGGCTCCGCCGCAGCAGGAGGGCGGCGAGCCGGCCCGCCCGGATCCCCAGCAGGACGAGATCGACCGCCAGGGCGGGCCGCTCGTAGGCCGCAGGATCGTAGCCTGCCAGGAACTCGGACTCGGTCATCGGTCTTTTCTGCTCAAGTTGAGCATAACTAAGACGCAGATTGCGCATATGTCAAGCCGAGAGCGGATTCGCCGGGAAGCGCCGCGGAACGCACAGCTCTGCACCGGCTCCGCACAGATCCGCCCGGGCACGGCCGGCCGGTGCGGTCCGAGCCTGGAAAAGGGCGAAGCTTCTCGTGGCGACGGAGGGGCTGGCGCGGGAGCTTCAGCGGCGAGCCGGCATCGATCCGCCGGCGCAGGAGGTTTCCGCGATGCCGTTCTTCGCTCCACGATCCGCGGTCGAGCCCCCCCGCAACGCCGCGCTGTCACCGCTCTTCCTCGCGCTGCTGGCGCTGCTCATCATGCTGGCCTCGGCCCACGCGGCGCCGGGCCGAGACCGGGGCGGCCTCACCCTGCGCGGGCCGGCCGGCACCGCGCCGGTCGAGGCCGTCCAGTTGGCGACCGACATCAGCGTCGACGTCAGCGGTCCGACCGCCCGGGCCACCGTCACCCAGGCCTTCCGCAACGTCACGGCGGACTGGGTCGAGGGCACCTACGTGTACCCCCTGCCGGAGGACGCGGCCGTCGACGGGATGAAGCTCGTCGTCGGCTCCCGCGTGATCGTCGCCGACATCCGCGAGCGGGAGGCGGCCAAGCGCGCCTACGAGGCCGCGAAGGCGGCCGGGCAGTCGGCGGCGCTGACCGCGCAGGAGCGGCCCAACGTCTTCACCAACGCGGTCGCCAATATTGGCCCCGGCGAGACGGTGGTGGTCCAGATCACCTATCAGCAGACGATCCCCGTCTCGGGCGAGACGCGGACGCTGCGCCTGCCCCTGGTGGTCGCGCCCCGCTACAATCCCGCCCCCGCCCCGGTGGACGCGGTCTCCCTCGACGGCGTGGCCGGAGAGGCCCGCGACCCGGTTCCGGATCGTGCTCGGATCAGCCCGCCGGTGCTCGACCCGGCCCTGTCGTCGCCGACCAACCCGGTCGCCGTCACCGTGCGGCTGAAGGCGGGCTTCCCCGTCGGTGACGTCCGCAGCGCGACCCACCCGATCCGCGTGACCGAGACCGGCCCGGAGGCGCGGACCGTCACGCTCACCGACGGCGTCGTCCCTGCCGACCGCGACCTCGAGCTGACCTGGGCGCCGGTCCCGAGCCGGGTGCCCGGCCTAGGCCTGTTCCGCGAGACCGTGGCGGGCCGGACCTACCTGCTGGCCGCCGTGAGCCCGCCGGCGATCGAGACCGACACGGCCGCCCGGCCGGCGCGCGACGTCACCTTCGTCATCGACAATTCCGGCTCGATGTCGGGCGCCTCGATGCGGCAGGCCAAGGCCGGGCTGCTCGCCGGTCTCGCCCGCCTGACCCCGTCGGACCGCTTCAACGTCATCCGCTTCGACGACACCTGGGACGCGCTTCATCCCGCGCCCGTCCCGGCGACGCCGGAGGCCCTGGCGCAGGCCCAGGCCTTCGTCGCCGCTCTGGAAGCCCGCGGCGGCACCGAGATGCTGGCGCCGCTCAAGGCGGCCCTCGCCGACCCGCACCCCGAGGACGGGCACGTCCGGCAGGTCGTGTTCCTCACCGACGGCGCCGTCGGCGACGAGGAGCGGATCTTCGCGGCGATCCACGCCAATCTCGGGCGCACGCGCCTGTTCATGGTCGGCATCGGCTCGGCGCCCAACGGCCACCTGATGCGCCACGCCGCCGAGATCGGACGCGGCAGCTTCACCGAGATCCGCGACCTCGCGCAGGTCGGCGAGCGGACCCGCGCGCTCTACGAGAAGCTGGAATCCCCCGCCGTCACCGACCTGACCGCGACCTTCTCGGTCTCGGGCGTCGAGGTCACGCCGGGCGCGCTGCCCGACCTGTATCGCGGCGAGCCGCTGGTCTTCGCCGCGCGGCTGCCGGGGGCGGCCGAGGACACGGCCCGCGGGACCGTGACCGTCTCGGGCCGGGTGGGCGGCCGGACCTGGACCCGGACGCTCCCCCTCGCCGAGGCGGGTGCGGGCGCCGGCATCTCCAAGGTCTGGGCGCGGTCCCGGATCGGCGAGACCGAGACGGCGCGCATCACGGGGCGCCTCGGTGCGGACGCGGCCGACGCCGCCATCCTGGCGCTGGCCCTGGAGCACGGCCTGACGACGCGGCTGACCAGCCTCGTGGCCGTCGACGCCACGCCGCGCCGCGCGCCCGGCACGCCCCTCGTCGCCGCCGACCTGCCGCTGAACCTGCCGGCGGGCTGGGACTTCGCCAAGGTGTTCGGCACGGACCGGCCGGGCGCCACGCCCGCCGACGACGGGGCAGCGCGGATCGTGCCGATCCGGGCCGAGGGCGCGGCGGTCGACCTGCCGCGGACCGGGGCCGGCATCGTGGCGCAGCTCGGCCTGGGCCTGCTCCTCGCCCTGCTGGGTCTCCTGCTCGGCACCGGCCTGACGATCGGCGGCCGGCGGACCGGGGACGCGCGATGAGCCGGCGCACGGTGACCGGACTGGGGAGGGCCCTCGCGGCCCTCCTCACCCTCGCGGGGCTCGGGCTCGCGGCGCAGGCCGCCTGGATCCCCGCCAAGGCCGCCCTGGCCCAGCTGCTGCTGGAGCGCGCCTTCGCCCGCACCCTGGCCGAGGGTCGGCCCGCCCGGCCCTGGCCCTGGGCCGACACCGAGCCGGTCGCCCGGCTCACCGTCGCGGGCCGCAGCTTCGTGGTGCTGCGGGGCGGGAGCGGCCAGGCCCTGGCCTTCGGCCCCGGCCACCTGGACGGCACCCCGGAGGTCGGCGCGCCCGGCACCGCGGTCATCGCCGCCCACCGCGACACGCAGTTCGCGGTGCTGGGACAGCTCGGGCCCGGCGATCCCGTCACGGTGACCGGCCGCGACGGCCGGATTCTGCGCTTCCGCGTCACCGGCACGCGGGTGGCCCGCTGGGACGCCTCGGGCATCGACCCGCAGGCCCCGGGGCGGCATCTCGACCTCGTCACCTGCTGGCCCCTGGAGGCGCTGCAGGCTGGCCCGCTCCGGCTGATCGTCGAGACCGAGCTGGCCCCGGAGCCGGAGCGTTCCTGACGGCTCGGCGTGGACGGCCAGCTTGGCCGCGCTTGCGTGAATGTGCGGTTTCGTGCGGATCTGTGCGGGTCAAGCCCGTGCGAGCCGTGCCTGTGAGCGAGATCGAACTGTCCGAGGCGCAGAGCCGCGCCATTGCCCAGACCGTGCGCGAGGCGCTGGCCCGCCGGCGCATCTCGCGGCAGACGCTGGCCGAGGAGGCCCGGATCAGCATCTCGACCCTGGAGAAGGCGCTCGCCGGCCGCAGGCCCTTCACCCTGGCGACGACGATCCGCCTGGAGGAAGCCTTGGGCCAGTCCCTGCGCCAGGAGACGGCGCGCCCGGCCCCGGAGGCGGCCCGTCACGCGCCCGACGAGCTCGGCTCCTACTCGCGGGAGAGCGTCGCCTGGATCGAGGGGCGCTACCTCACCCTGCGGCCCTCGTTCGGGTCGGCGGGCGCGATCTTCGCCTACCGCACCGAGATCGCCTGGGACGCGGACGCGGCCCGCCTCGTGTTCCGCGAGGCCGAGCGGCTCGACGCCCCCTTCGCGCAGTCCGGCAGCGTCGCCGTGCCGAGCCAGTCGGGCATGATCTACCTCGTGACCAACTGGCACGGGCAGCACCGCCTCGCGGTGCTGTGCCGCCCCAACATCCAGGGCGAGATGTACGGGGTCCTGACGACGCTCCACGCCGGGCGCGGCACGCAGCTGACCCCGGCCGCGGCGCCCCTGGCGCTGCTGCCCGAGCAGGCGGGCGCGCACGGGTACGGGCGGATCGGGCCGGAGGAGCCGGGCTACGCGCCGTACCGGGCCTATCTCGCCCGGGTGAACGACGACGGCTACGCCACCTTCTTCACGGGCGTCGCCTGACGGGATCTGACGGATGAGCCGCGAAGGCGCGGCGCGCGGCGGGCTTGGAGCGGGTACCGGGAATCGAACCCGGGTATTCAGCTTGGAAGGCTGCTGCTCTACCATTGAGCTACACCCGCGCGGGCGGATCGTTAGCACGCCGGGATGGCCGTGAGAAGGTGGGGCAGGATCGCTGCCGCGCGGGCGCCGTCCCGCATTCCCGGCAGCGACGGCCGGCTCACAGACACGGATTCATGACCGGCTCGCGCGGGATCGAGAGCAGGTCGTCGACCTGGGCGCGCAGGCCCGCGGCGCCGCCGGTCCGCAGGGCCTCGTACATGGCCTCTGCGTCGCGGCCGCAGACCGCGCCGGGCCGCTGCTCCGGTTCCGTCGTCCCGTCGCGCGGCGGGCCGGCCCTGTCCGGGGCGTTGTCGGCGATGAACCGATCGATGCGCGCGAGCGCGGCGCGCAATTCCTGCTGGAAGTCCGGGTCGGCGCCGGCGTGGCACGCCTGTCCGACGGCGCGCATCGCCTGCAGGATGCCGCGCATGCACAGCACCGCACCCTTGCCGGTCCGGTCGACCTTCGTGACGGTGTCGCCGCGCCGAATGGTCTGGATCCCGTTCACGAGCGCCTCCGCCGATCCCGGTCCGGCCTGACCGGGAGCCTCCGAGGACACGACTAGGAACGCGCAGGCCGCGGCGGCGCAGCCGACGATCAGGGATCGCGGTCGGGACGGCGTGCGTGTCGTGAGGCGCATGGATCCGGCGCCGTCTCCACTGCGCGACCGCGGTAACATCCGCGCGCGCTCAACCCAGGCCCAGGGCGGCGCGGGCCTCCGCGGGCGTGGCGACGCGGCGGCCGTGGCGCGCCACCGCCTCGGCGGCGAGGCCGACGAGTTCGGCGTTGCTCGCCGCCAAGCGGTCCTTCGTCACCCGGATGTTGTCCTCCAGGCCGGTGCGGACCGCGTCCGCCCCGCGGGCGAGCGCCCAGTCCATCACGATCGCCTGGTTGCGTCCGATCCCGGCCGCCGTCCAGGTCGCCTCCGGCAGGATCCGCCGGGTCTCGGCGAGCAGGATGTCGAGGAGGTGCTCCTCGGCCGGCATCGCGTTCTGGACGCCCATGACGAACTGCACGTGCGGGCGCGCGTCGATCAGGCCCGCCTCCACCAGCCGCTTGGCGCCGTGCAGGTGCGAGAGGTCGAAGATCTCGATCTCGGGACGGACGCCGTACTGCTTCATCTGGCCGGCGAGGTCGGTCACGAGGCTCGCGGAATTCTCGTAGACGATCGTCGGGAAGTTCACCGAGCCGGTGGACAGGGAGGCCATGTCGGGCCGGTGCTTGAGCGAGAGGCCGCGGGCGGCCGGGTCGCGCCCGCGCCCGCCCGTCGAGAACTGCACGATCATCCCCGGGCAGTGCCGGCGCAGCCCCTCCTGCACGGCGGCGAACCTGTCCGGATCGGAGGAGGGCGACTCGTCGTCGTTGCGCACGTGGATGTGGCAGAGCGTGGCGCCGGCCTCGAAGGCCTGCTGCGTCGACTCGACCTGCTCGGACACGGTGACCGGAACGGCCGGGTTGTCGGTCTTGCGCGGCACCGAGCCGGTGATCGCCACCGCGATCACTACGGGCGCGTCGCTCCGGGATCCTGCCATTCGCCTGTCCTCCCTGCCGCATCGGGCTTCCGCGACCGGGATAGCGCCGCGGGATCCGGATCTGAACCGCCCGGCGCGGGCGGCAGCTCCGTGTGCGGGACATCTCCGGCCGGATGACAGCCCGGACTTGAGTCTTGCGGGCGCTTGCCGCACCTCTCGACCCGCGAGGCACACGATGAACGACACCGTCCTGGTCCTGAACGGGCCGAATCTGAACCTGCTCGGCAAGCGCCAGCCGGAGATCTACGGCCGCGAGACGCTGGCCGACGTCGAGGCCCTGTGCCGCGAGACGGCCGCCGGCCTCGGCCTCGCGGTCGATTTCCGCCAGAGCAACGCCGAACATGTGCTGATCGACGCGATCCACGAGTACCGCGTCGGCTCGGCCGGCATCGTCATCAATGCGGGCGCCTACACCCACACCTCGGTCGCCATCCTCGACGCGCTGAACACCTGCGAGGTGCCGGTGATCGAGTGCCACATCTCGAATGTCCACCGCCGCGAGGCCTTCCGCCACCATTCCTACATCTCGCTCGCGGCCACGGCCGTGCTGGCGGGATTCGGCACACACGGCTACGCGCTGGCGATCCGGCACCTCGCGCATCTGCGGGCCGGCAGACCTGCTTGAGGCGCGGATAGCGCCGCGATCAGGGTTGACGCTGACGGAGACAGGGCGGAGGAGGGCGGTCAGGCCCTATTCCCACGCGATCTCTCTGGCCGGACCGGTTCTCAAGGCCCCGGAGAGCGCCCCAAGCGGAGCGCGCACGCCGCATGACCAGCCCCTTCCTGCCCCTCGACCGGAAAGTGATCGCCCGCGAGGCGGCCAAGATGTTCCTCGAGATCGAGGCGGTGCTCTTCTACAAGGACGAGCCGTTCAAGTTCACCTCGGGCTGGGCGAGCCCGGTCTACACCGACAGCCGGAAGATCATCTCGTTCCCGCGCCTGCGCTCGACGCTGATGGATTTCGCCACCGCCACCATCGTCCGCGAGATCGGCTACGAGAAGCTGACCCACATCGCCGGCGGCGAGACCGCCGGCATCCCCTTCGCGGCCTGGATCGCCGACCGGATGATGCTGCCGATGCAGTACATCCGGAAGAAGCCCAAGGGGTTCGGCCGCAACGCCCAGATCGAGGGCGAGATCGTCGAGGGCGCCCGGACGCTGCTCGTCGAGGACCTCGCCACCGACGGGCGCAGCAAGGTCAATTTCTGCAAGGCCCTCCGCGATTCGGGCGCCCAGGTCGATCACTGCTTCGTGCTGTTCTACTACGACATCTTTCCCGACAGCGCCGCGCTGATGGAGGAGATCGGCATCAAGCTCCACTATCTCACCACGTGGTGGGACGTGCTGGCGGTGGCCAAGGAGATGGGCACCTTCGACCCGAAGACGCTGGCCGAGGTCGAGCGCTTCCTCAACGCGCCGGCGGAGTGGTCGGCGGCCCACGGCGGCATTTCTTCGTTCGGGCAGGCCTGAGGGGGATCGCGATGGGCATTGCCGACCTGTTTCCCGCCGAGCGCCATGAGTCGAAGCCGGTCGACCGGATCACGATCCGCCGGCCGGACGACTGGCACATCCACCTGCGCGACGGCGCGATGCTGAAGGCGGTGCTGCCCTACACCGCGGCGCAGTTCGCCCGCGGCATCATCATGCCGAACCTCGTGCCGCCGGTGACAACGGTCGCGGCCGCCAGCGCCTATCGCGAGCGCATCCTCGCCGCCCTGCCGGACGGCATGGACTTCACGCCCCTGATGACCTGCTACCTCCGGGACGACACCGATCCGGACGAGATCGAGCGGGGCTTCCGGGAGAAGGTCTGGGTCGCCGCCAAGCTCTATCCGGCGGGTGCGACCACGAACTCGCACGCGGGCGTCACCGACCTCAACGGGGTCGCGCCCGTGCTGGAGCGGATGGAGCGGATCGGCATGCCGCTGCTGATCCACGGCGAGGCGACCGACCCGGAGATCGACATCTTCGACCGGGAGGCCGCCTTCATGGAGGGCAGCCTGATCCCACTGCTCGGCCGGCACCAGGGGCTGAAGGTCACCGTGGAGCACGCCACCACGGCCGAGATCCTCGACGTGGTCCGGGAGCATCGCGGCCGGTGCGCGGCGACGATCACGCCGCACCACCTCGTGATCAACCGGACGCACATCTTCCAGGGGGGCCTGCGCCCGCACCTGTACTGCCTGCCGGTGGCCAAGCGCGAGCGGCACCGGCTCGCCCTGCGCGAGGCCGCGACCTCGGGCGAGGCCTGCTTCTACCTCGGCACCGACACGGCCCCGCATGTCCGCGGCGCCAAGGAGGCGTCCTGCGGCTGCGCCGGCGTGTTCTGCGGGCCTTCCGCGCTCCAGACCTACGTGCAGGTCTTCGACGAGGAGGGCGCGCTCGACCGGTTCGAGGCCTTCGCGTCGCTCAACGGCGCCCGCTTCCACGGGCTGGAGCCGAATGCCGGGACCGTGACCCTGGAGCGGCGGCCGGGCCGGGTCGCAGAGGCGGTCGCGGTCGACGACACCGCGGTGGTGGTGTTCCGGGGCGAGGAGACGCTGCCCTGGTCGGTGGCGTGACGGCCTCCGTGGCTGCAAGCCGTCATCGCGAGCGCAGCGAAGCGACCCAGGGCAGCGCGACATCGGTGATCGTCGGGCGACACTGGATTGCTTCGCTGCGCTCGCAAAGACGGACCTCGGCAACCCATCCTTTCCGCTGAAGCCATCTTTGCCTGGATCCAACCTCCGGTTACCGATCTTCCGTCGATCCGGAGGAGGGCAAGATGCAGGACGCGCGACAGGACGGCATCACCGCCATGGGCGCGGTGGACCTCGCGGCCGCCATTCGCGGTCGGGTCGTCTCCTGCGCGGAGGTGATGCGCGCCTATCTGGAGCGGATCCATCGGATCAACCCGCAGGTGAACGCCCTCGTGGGCCTCGCCGACGATGCCGCGCTCCTGCGGGAGGCCGAGGCCGCCGACGCCGCGCTGGCGCGGGGGGACGCCGTCGGGCCGCTGCACGGCTTCCCGCTGGCCGTGAAGGATCTCGATCCGGTCCGCGGCCTGCGGTTCACGCAGGGCTCCCCGATCTTCGCCGACCGGGTCGCCGACACCGACTCGATCATGGTGACGCGCCTGCGCGCCGCCGGGGCGATCTTCATCGGCAAGACCAACATCCCCGAGTTCGGCCTGGGCTCGCACAGCTTCAACCCGGTCTACGGCGCCACCGGCAACGCCTACGATCCGGCCAAGACCGGGGGCGGCTCGAGCGGCGGCGCCGCGGTCGCAGTCGCCTTGCGGATGCAGCCGGTCGCCGACGGCAGCGACCATGCCGGCTCCCTGCGCAACCCGCCGGCCTTCAACAACTGCTACGGCCTGCGCCCGAGCTGGGGCCGGATCCCCGCCGAGGCCAAGGACGTGTTCAGCCCGAACCTCGGCGTGCTCGGGGCGATCGGGCGCACGCCCGGCGATATCGGCCTGATGCTCTCGGTGCTGGCGGGCTACGACCCGCGCTGCCCGAACGCCATTCGGCAGGACCCGTCCGCCTTCGCGAGCCCGCTCGCCCGCGACTTCCGCGGGACCCGGATCGCGTGGCTCGGGGATTGCGGCGGCCAGATCCCGTTCGATCCCGGCGTGCTCGACGTCGGGCGTTCGGCGCTCGCCACCTTCGCGGAGATCGGCTGCACCGTCGAGGAGGCGATGCCGCGCTACGACATGGAGACCCTCTGGCAGGACTGGCTGGTGCTGCGGGCCTTCACCGTCGCGGCGAACCTCCGCCCGTTCTACGACGAGCCCCGCCACCGGGCCCTGCTGAAGCCGGAGGCGGCCTGGGAGGTCGAGCGGGGGCTGGCGCTCGGCGCCGACCGGATCATCGCGGCGCTGGAGGGGCGCACCCGCTGGTACGAGACCCTGCGCCGCTTCATGGAGACCTACGACTACGTGGTCATGCCCAGCGCCCAGGTCTTCCCGTTCGACAAGGGCCTGCGCTGGCCCGAGACGGTGGGCGGACGGGCGATGGACACCTACCACCGCTGGATGCAGATCACGATCCCCGCGACGATGTCGGGCCTCCCGTCGCTCGCCGTGCCGGCGGGCTTCGGCGAGGCCGGTCTGCCCACTGGCATCCAGATCGTCGGTCCGAACCACGGCGAGCTCGCCTGCCTGCAGCTCGGCGCCGCCTACGACGCTGCGAGCGGCTGGGTGCGCCGCTACCCGCCGCCGCTGCAGTGAGCCGCGGCTCCGGCACTCAACCGGCGCGGAACCAGCGCGATTGCACGCACGGACGCGTTGACCGGCTCCGCGCTCTCCGCTAAGAGGCCCGACACTTCGCGCGCCGACTATGAGCCAGTTCCGGATCATGGGGCCGCCGCGGGGCAGTTTCGGGTTTCCGATGACGACGGTCCTTATTGTAGCGGTAGCGTCACCGACGGGGCGGCCCTGAACGAGGGTCGCGATCCGAGCGGTGGCGCATGCAGGGTCCCTCGGGGCCCTTTTTTGTTGCCCGCTTCAGGGCGGCATGGGATCGGCGCAGACGGGTGACCGAGGCGAGAGGCACCTTCGGGCGAGGCGGAGACCGCCCCGCGTGACGGGGGTGCCGGGAGAGAGGACGGGGCAGGGCGGCGATCATGGGATCGCGGTGGCCTCGGAGAGCGCGAGGAGACGAGCATGGGCGGCGAGGTCATGACCGGGGCCGAGATGGTCATCCGGGCCTTCCAGGATCAGGGTGTCGATACGCTGTTCGGGTATCCGGGCGGCGCCGTACTTCCGATCTACGACGCGCTGTTCCATCAGAACGCCGTGAAGCACATCCTCGTCCGCCACGAGCAGGGCGCCGTCCACGCCGCGGAGGGCTATGCCCGCTCCTCCGGCAAGGTCGGCTGCGTCCTCGTCACCTCGGGCCCCGGCGCGACCAACATCGTCACCGGGCTCACCGACGCGATGCTGGATTCGATCCCGCTGGTCTGCATCACCGGCCAGGTTCCGACGCACCTGATCGGCACCGACGCGTTCCAGGAATGCGACACGGTCGGCATCACGCGCCACTGCACGAAGCACAATTACCTGGTCAAATCGATCGACGACCTGCCGCGCATCCTGCACGAGGCGTTCTACGTCGCGGCGAACGGCCGGCCGGGCCCGGTCGTCGTCGACCTGCCCAAGGACATCCAGTTCGCCTCCGGCCTCTACGAGCGTCCGGAGATCGCGAGCCACAAGACGTACCGCCCGGCCGTGAAGGGCGACGCCGACCGGATCCGCGCGGCCGTCGAGCTGATGGCGACCGCACGGCGGCCGGTCTTCTACACCGGCGGCGGCGTGATCAACTCGGGCCCGGAGGCCTCGCGGCTGCTGCGCGAGCTCGTCCGCGAGACCGGCTTCCCGATCACCTCGACCCTGATGGGGCTCGGCGCCTATCCGGGCACGGACGAGAAGTTCCTGGGCATGCTCGGCATGCACGGGACCTACGAGGCCAATCTCGCGATGCACGAGTGCGACGTGATGATCTGCGTCGGCGCGCGGTTCGACGACCGGATCACCGGCCGGCTCGACGCGTTCTCGCCCTTCTCCAAGAAGATCCACATCGACGTCGACGCCTCCTCGATCAACAAGGTCGTGAAGGTCGATGTCGGGATCGTCGGCGACTGCGCCTCGGTGCTCGGCGACATGCTGGAGGCGTGGCGCGCCCTGCCGTCGCGGCCCGACAAGTTGAACCTCGATCCGTGGTTCCAGAAGATCAGCGCCTGGAAGGCGCGGGACTGCCTCGCCTACTGGCCGTCGGGCACGATCATCAAGCCGCAATACGCCGTGCAGCGCCTCTACGAGGCCTGCAAGGACCGCGAGACCTACATCACCACCGAGGTCGGTCAGCACCAGATGTGGGCCGCCCAGTACTTCAAGTACGACGAGCCGAACCGCTGGATGACGTCGGGCGGCCTCGGCACGATGGGCTACGGCCTGCCGGCGGCGATCGGCACCCAGCTCGCGCACCCGAACGGGCTCGTGATCGACATCGCGGGCGAGGCCTCGATCCTGATGAACATGCAGGAGATGTCGACGGCGGTGCAGTACCGCCTGCCGATCAAGGTGTTCATCCTGAACAACGAGTACATGGGCATGGTCCGCCAGTGGCAGGAGCTGCTGCACGGCTCGCGCTACTCGCAGAGCTACTCGGAGAGCCTGCCGGACTTCGTGAAGCTCGCGGAGGCATACGGGGCCAAGGGTATGCGCTGCGAGAAGCCGGGCGACCTCGACGGCGCCATCGCGGAGATGCTCGCCCATGACGGCCCGGTGATCTTCGACTGCATCGTCGACAAGACCGAGAACTGCTTCCCGATGATCCCGTCGGGCAAGGCGCACAACGAGATGCTCCTGTCCGATTACCTCGGCGAGACCGGCGTCGAGCTCGGCGACGTGATCTCCGAGGAAGGCAAGATGCTGGTGTGAGGGCGGGCGGCCCGGCGTCACCGCCGGGCCGCGATCCGCCGCTGCGGCGGCGATGGGTCGAACGACGAGGACGAGGCCGGCGATGAACGCGATGAACACCCACTACCCCGATGCCGTCCGCGTCGAGCCGGTGAACCGGCACACGCTGGCGGTGATCGTCGACAACGAGCCCGGCGTGCTCGCCCGCATCTCGGGCCTGTTCTCCGGCCGCGGCTACAACATCGAGAGCCTGACCGTCTCCGAGACCGAGGAGGCGCGCCACATCTCGCGCATCACCATCGTGACCACCGGGACGAACGCCGTGATCGAGCAGATCAAGGCGCAGCTTGACCGGCTGGTGCCGGTGCATCGGGTCGTGGACCTCACGCTCCAGGGCAACGCCATCGAGCGCGAGATCTGCCTCGTGAAGGTGAAGGGCGAGGGCGAGCACCGCAGCGAGGCCCTGCGGCTGGCCGCCGCCTTCGGCGCCAAGACGCTGGACGCCACGCTCAACTCCTTCGTGTTCGAGCTGACCGGCGCTACCGAGGATGTCGACCGGTTCGTGCGCCTGATGAGCGTGATCGGGCTGGTGGAGATCTGCCGGACGGGCATCTCCGCCATGGGGCGCGGGGCGGAGCCGCTCTGAGCTTCTGGCGCGCGGCCAGTCGGTGCTCGGGGAGCCGGAAGACGTTACCGGCTCTGAAGGCGACAGCCGGCTGGCCGTTGTCGCTGAAAACGCCGCGCCCGTGTTCGTCGATCAAGGACCCCCCATGACCGCCCGCACCCTCTACTACGCCCCCGGCGCCTGCTCGCTCGCCGCCCACATCATCCTGGAGGAATCCGGGCTGCCCTACGAGGGCCTCAAGCTCGATCTCGCCGCGGGCGACCAGCGCCGGCCGGAATACCTCGCGATCAACGATCGCGGCCGTGTCCCGGCGCTGACCGAGGACGGCTGGGTGCTCACCGAGTGCGCGGCCATCATGCGCCACGTCGCCCGTCAGGTGCCGGAGAAGGGGCTCTGGCCCACGGATCTCCGCGAGCAGGCCGCCGCCGACGAGTGGCTCGGCTGGCTCGCCTGCAACCACCACGTGACCTACGCCCATGTCCGCCGGCCCGAGCGCTACACCGAGGACGAGAGCGCCTTCGAGGGCATCAAGGCGAAGGCGGCCAACACCTACGCGGACCTCGCCACCATGACCGAGGTGCGCCTGTCGCACGGCGGATGGGCGGTGGGCGACCGGTTCAGCGTCGTCGACGCCTACCTGACGGTCTTCTGGTTCTGGGCCAACGGCCCGGTGCTCCGGTTCGACATGGCCGGGCGCTTCCCGGCCTGGACCGCCCATGCGCGCCGGGTCGCCGAGCGCCCGGCTGTCCAGGCCGTCTTCGCCCGCGAAGGGCTGCCGCTCCCCCGCTAGCAGGTGCGGGCACGGCACCCCCTTGCCGCGCCCTACGAATCGGCCTAAAGCGCGTACCGTACGGTACGGTACGCCATTCGAGATGATGCAGGCCAGCGCGACAGCAGAGCGGGAAGAGCCGTCGGCACGCCAGCAAGCGGTGCTGAACGCCGTGCTCGGCCTCATGGTCGAGGACGGCGAGCAGCTCACCATGGACGCCGTCGCGCGCCGGGCGAGCTGCTCGAAGGAGACGCTCTACAAGTGGTTCGGCGACCGGGACGGCTTGCTGACCGCGACGGTGCGCTGGCAGGCCTCCCGGGTCCATGCCGGGAACGACAGCGCTCAGGTGCTCGACGGCGCGACCCTGCGGGAGCGCCTGCAGGACTTCGCCGTGACGTGGCTGGAGGTCATCACCGGCCCGACCTCGGTGGCGCTGAACCGCATCGCCATCGCGCATGCGGGCTCGCGCAAGAGCAATCTCGGCGGCATCGTCCTGGCGAACGGGCGCTTCGCGATCGGCGAGCGGGTGAAGCCCGTGCTGGAGGCCGGCCGCGCCGCCGGCCTGCTGAGCTTCGCCGACAGCGAGGCCGCCTTCCGCACCTTCTTCGGCCTCGTCGGCCGGGATATCCAGATCCGCCTTCTGCTCGGCGAGACCCTCGACCTCGACGGGGCCGAGATCCGGCGCGACGCGGGCCGCGCCGTCGAGCAGTTCCTGGCCCTGTACGGCCGGGCCAAACCCGACCCGAAACACCAAGTCTAAGAGGAGACAGACATGCGGGTGTATTACGATCGCGACGCCGACCTGAACCTGATCAAGGGCAAGAAGGTCGCCATCGTCGGCTACGGCAGCCAGGGCCACGCCCACGCGCTCAACCTGCGCGATTCCGGCGTGAAGGACATCGTCATCGCGCTGCGCGAGGGCTCCGCCACCGCCAAGAAGGCCGAGCACGAGGGCTTCAAGGTCCTGTCGGTCGCCGAGGCCGCCAAGTGGGCCGACGTGGTGATGATGCTGACCCCCGACGAGCTGCAGGGCGACATCTACCGCGAGTCCCTCGAGGGCAACATGAAGCAGGGCGCCGCGCTCCTGTTCGCCCACGGCCTCAACGTCCACTTCAACCTGATCGAGCCGCGCAAGGACCTCGACGTCCTGATGGTCGCCCCGAAGGGCCCCGGCCACACCGTGCGCTCCGAGTACCTCCGCGGCGGCGGCGTGCCGACCCTGATCGCCATCGCGCAGGACGCGTCCGGCAACGCCCACGACCTCGGCCTGTCGTACGCCTCGGCGAACGGCGGCGGCCGCGCCGGCATCATCGAGACGACCTTCAAGGAGGAGTGCGAGACCGACCTGTTCGGCGAGCAGGCCGTGCTCTGCGGCGGCCTCGTCGAGCTGATCAAGGCCGGCTTCGAGACGCTGGTCGAGGCGGGCTACGCCCCCGAGATGGCCTATTTCGAGTGCCTCCACGAGGTGAAGCTGATCGTCGACCTCATCTACGAGGGCGGCATCGCCAACATGAACTACTCGATCTCCAACACGGCCGAGTACGGCGAGTACGTCACCGGCCCGCGCATCGTGACGCCCGAGACCAAGGCCGAGATGAAGCGCGTGCTCAACGACATCCAGTCGGGCACCTTCACCCGCAACTGGATGCTGGAGAACAAGGTCAACCAGACCTCGTTCAAGGCGACCCGCGCCAAGCTCGCCGCCCACCCGATCGAGGAGGTCGGCGCCAAGCTCCGCGGCATGATGCCGTGGATCTCCGAGAAGGCGCTGGTCGACAAGACCCGCAACTGATCCGCATCCGCGCGGTCGGGCCCGGCCCGGCCGCGCACGCGCGGGGCCGGTCACGCGGAGGCGTGGCCGGCCCTTGGCGTTCCGGGTTGCCCGACACAGGGTGTCCCGGCCATAAGCCCGCCAGCGGTCCCGCGCGTACGAGGACCGGCAAGCGGAGAGGACACGCATGGCATCGCTCTATTCCGACGCGCACCGGGCGCTGCAGGAGGAGTTCGGCACCACCAAGCTCGCCGTGCGTCTCGACGAGGACTGGGTCCACGAGACCGTCCAGCCGGACGAGGCCGCCTTCATCGGCTCCCGCGACATGTTCTTCCTCTCGACCGTCGACCCGGACGGGATGCCGACGGTCTCCTACAAGGGCGGTCCCACGGGCTTCGTGAAGGTGCTCGACGACAAGACGCTCGTCTTCCCGGGCTTCGACGGCAACGGCATGTTCTACTCGATGGGCAACATCGAGGGGCAGGCCAAGGTCGGCCTGCTGTTCATCGACTTCGAGACGCCCCACCGGATCCGCGTCCAGGGCCACGCGACGCTGCTGCGCGACGACGCCCTCTTGGCCGCGTACACCGAGGCCAAGTACCTGGTGAAGATCGCGGTGACGAAGATCTGGATCAACTGCCCGCGCTACATCCACAAGTACCAGAAGCTCGAGCAGAACAAGTACGTGCCGCGTCCCGGCCGCAAGACCCCGCTCGCCGCCTGGAAGCGCCTCGACCTCGCGGGCGACGTGATCAGCGATGCCGACAAGGCCCGCGTCGCCCAGGAGGGCCGGCTGGAAGTCGCGGAGTACGAGGCGCTGATGGCCCGCGGCGAGGCCTGATCGTCCATTCCGGCCGCCCCGCAGTCCCGGGCGGCCGGTGCGGAACTCAAATTACGTCAAATTAGATTTTTCCGAGTATAAATCTGCCGCACCAAATATTAATAAAGCAAAATTTTTGTGTTCTATAGTTTGATGGTCTAAAAAATTCTTGACGATGTGAGGGCCGAGCCATAAATTTCGTGCAGATTTTGCCGATCGCATCTTTGCTCGGACCGTTAAGACCATGGTTTCGCTCCCGCTGCGCGTCGCATTGATCTGCAGCATCCTGATCGCTGCGGTGTTCGCGGGTGGGACGACTTTTCTCGCCCGCCGAATCGACGCTTCCTTCGATGAGCAGGCCGCAGAGATACAGTCGGAGACGCTGTCGAACGAGGCGCGCGAGGTCCGCTTCCGCCTCGCGGTAGCGGCCAAGACTGCCGAGAGCATCGCGGCCTCCGCGTCGGCCCTGCGCGCCGGCCGCATCCAGGACCGGGACATCTACGACGCGCTGCTGCGCGAGCTTCTGCGCGCCAACCCCGAGCTGATCGCGACCTGGACGGGCTGGGAGCCGGACGCCCTGGACGGGCGCGACCGCGCGTTCGCCGGCACGGCCTCCTCGGATGCGAGCGGCCGCTTCATGCCTTACTGGAACCGCGGGAGCGGCACGATCAAGCGCGAGGTCCTCACGGGCTACGAGGCCGAGCCGGATGGCGCCTATTACCTCCGGCCGAAGCGGCTGAACCGCTTGGTCGCCATCGAACCCTACATCTACCCGGTGGCCGGAAAGGACGTCGTCATGATGTCCTTCGGTGCGCCGATCAGCGTGGACGGCACGTATCGCGGCACCGCCGGCGTCGACATCGATCTCGGGTCCCTGAATGCCGCCCTCGGAGCGGTGAGGCCGTTCGGGACCGGCTACCTCGCCGTGGTCTCGGCGAACGGAACGACCGTCGCGCATCCGACCGGCGCGGCGGCCGGGAAGCCGATGCACGGCTTCGACGCGTCGGCGGCCGACGCGGCCCGGCAGGCGATCGCGGCGGGAGCCGTGGTGGTGACCGACGCGCCGGGTCCGGACGGGGCGCCGTGGCGCTACATGGCGCAGCATATCCAGGCGGGCGAGACGCCCGACCGCTGGGCGATCGTCGTCGCGGTGCCGGTGGCGACGCTCACGGCCGCCGCCGATCGGGCGCGCGCGACGCTGATCGGCATCTCGGTCCTCTGCGTGCTGATCGGGTGCGCGGCCGTCTTCGGCGCGCTGCACCGTCTCGTCGGGGCGCCGATCCGCGGCCTCGGCCGGACCATCGGCGACATGGCCGCGGGCGATTACGGGGCGGATGTGCGCGAGGCGCGGCGCCGCGACGAGGTCGGACTGGTCGGGCGTGCCGTGCTGAAGCTGCGCGACGGCCTGCGGGCGCAGGCGGAGGCCGACGCGCGGGCGCGGGCGGAGGCTCAGGCGGCGGCCGACCGGGACCGCAAGCGGGTGACCGCGGACCTGGCGAACAGCTTCGAGCAGGCCATCGGCGGCATCGTCGCGACGGTCACGGACGCGGCCACCGCGCTGCAGGCCACGGCCGGGGCGCTGGCCGCCACGGCGTCGGAGACCGCCGGCCAGTCGACCACCGTCGCGGCCGGGGCCGAGGAGGCCGCCGCCAACGTCCGGGCCGCGGCCTCGGCGGCCGAGGAGCTCGGCAGCTCGGTGCAGGAGATCGGGCGTCAGGTCCAGGGATCCGCGCAACTCGCGCGGGCCGCGGCCGACGAGGCCGGGCGCACGGTGCGGCTGGTGGAGGATCTGAGCGCTGCGGTGATGAAGATCGGTGATGTTGTGGCGCTGATCAGCGGCATCGCCGGCCAGACCAACCTGCTGGCCCTGAACGCCACCATCGAGGCGGCCCGCGCCGGCGAGGCCGGCCGGGGCTTCGCGGTCGTGGCCGCCGAGGTGAAGGCGCTGGCCGAGCAGACCGCACGGGCCACCGAGGAGATCGCGGGCCAGATCGCCCGCGTCCAGGCCTCGACCGAGCAGGCGGCCTCGGCGATCGGCAGCATCACGACGCGCGTCGACGAGATCAGCGGGGCGGCCACGACGATCGCGGCCGCGGTCGAGCAGCAGGGCACGGCAACCCAGGAAATCGTCCGCAATGTGACCCAGGCCGCCGCCGGCACGGGCGAGGTGACGACGAACATCGCCCGCGTGGCCGAAGCCGCCGACATGACCGGCTCTGCCGCCGGTCAGGTGCTGGAATCGTCCGCGGACCTGTCGCGGCAATCCGCGCATCTCCGGGCGGAGGTCGGCCGCTTCCTCGGAACGGTGCGCGCGGCCTGATGGTCGCCGTGCCGGCCCGCGCTACGGCGCCTTGCGGGCGACGATGAACACGCGCGGGAAGGCGAGCAGGCGCCGCCCGTCGCTGCGCGGCGGGTAGGCGGCGTCGATCGCGCGGGTGTAGGCCGCCAGGAAGCCGGCCCGCTCCTCCGGATCCAGCGGGCCGAGGAACGGCCGGAGCCCGGTCGCGCTGACCCAGTCCACGATGGCGGCCGCGTCCGCCATGCGGTGGTGGTAGGCGGTGCGCCAGACATCGACCTCGGCGGCGCGCGGCGCCAGCAGGTCGTAGTAGGCGGCGGGTTCCAGCATCCGCCCGAGGCGGCCGGCCACGGCGGGATCGCCGATCGCGGCCGCCCAGGGGCCGTCCGCCGCGACCGCGCGCATCAGGCGATGGGTGTGCTCCGCGAGGTTGTCGGGCATCTGCACGGCGAGCATGCCGCCCGGGGCGAGGAGACCGAACAGCCGCGGCAGCAGGGTCGCGTGGTCCGGCAGCCATTGCAGCACGGCGTTGGCGTAGATCAGGTCCGGGGCCCGCTCGGGTACCCAGGTGGCGGCGTCGGCCAGCGCGAAGGACAGGCCCGGCAGGCGGGCGCGGGCGCTCTCCAGCATCGCCGGGGAGGTGTCGAGGCCGATCACCTCCGCGTCGGGGAAGCGCGCCGCGATCAGCGCGGTGGAATTGCCCGGCCCGCAGCCGAGATCGACGGCAAGCCGCGGTGCGTCAAGGGGGACGCGGGCGAGGAGCTCGGCGGCGGGGCGGGTCCGCTCGTCCTCGAAGCGGGTGTAGAGGGCGGGGTTCCAGTCGGCCATCACACCCTCCCGTATCGATCCGTCAGCAGCCGAGCCGGTCGGCGAGATCCGCGAGATCCCGCGCCGCGTGGGTGACCGGCACCGTCGGCGCGGTCTCGCCGCCGGCCGGGCCGTGCTCGTGCGGGCGGGCGATGTGGGCGGTGGCGAGCCCGTGGCTGGCGGCCGCCGCGAGATCGTTCGAGTGGGCGGCGACCATCATGGTCTCGCCGGCCGCGAAGCCGAAGGCCGCGACCGCGTCGCGGTAGAGCGCCGGCTTCGGCTTGTAGTCGCGGGAATAGCCGGCGCCGAGCACCGCGTCGAAGATCAGGCCGTTGCGGCGGGCGAGGTCGGCCATCAGCCGGACATGCCCGTTTGAGTTCGGTGCCAGGAGGTGCTTCTCGCGCAGGCGTCGCAGCGCGTCCGGCACCTCGGGCCACGCGTCGAGCCGGTGCCATGCCTGGACAAGCTCGCCCCGCACGGCCTCGGAGACGCCCGCGATGCCGAACTGCGCCAGCACGCCGGGCAGCGACTCGGCCTGGAGCGTGTCGAGGTCGACGTAGGGTCGGGCGCCGGAGCGCACCGTCTCCATCGACGGGTTGTAGCGGGCCCGCCACGCG
This sequence comes from Methylobacterium sp. 13MFTsu3.1M2, assembly GCF_900112625.1. NCBI lineage: Bacteria > Pseudomonadati > Pseudomonadota > Alphaproteobacteria > Hyphomicrobiales > Methylobacteriaceae > Methylobacterium > Methylobacterium sp. 13MFTsu3.1M2. The sequence continues at coordinate 213,512 of NZ_FOMM01000007.1, read as the reverse complement.
TCCGCGAAGGCGCCGGCATCGAGGTCCGGCGCGACGGGCGCGAGCAGCCGCGCCGCCTCGCGGGCGACGCCGGAGCGCCAGTCGACCAGCGTCCCGAAGACGTCGAAGACCAGCGCCCGGACGGTCACCGCACCGCCTGCAGGCTGGGACCGCGCCGGACGAAGCCGACGATGTCCTTGACCGCGTCGAGGGTCTGCGCCGCGATGGTCTCGGCCCGGGCGCCGCCGTCGGCCAGCACGGCGTCGATATGGCCCGGATCGGCGGTGAGGCGGCGCATCTCCTCGGCGATCGGCGCGAGACTCGTCACCGCGAGGTCGGCGAGCGCCGGCTTGAAGGTCGAGAACTGCGCCCCGCCGAAATCGCGCAGCACGTCCTCGCGGGTGATCCCGGCGAGCGCCGCGTAGATCCCCACGAGGTTGTCGGCCTCCGGCCGCTCCTTCAGGCCCGCCACCTCGGAGGGCAGGGGCTCGGGATCGGTCTTGGCCCGGCGGATCTTCTGAGCGATGGCGTCCGCGTCGTCCGTGAGGTTGATGCGGGCGTTGTCGGACGGGTCCGACTTCGACATCTTCTTGGTGCCGTCGCGCAGCGACATGACCCGGGCGGCCGGGCCGCCGATCAGCGGCTCGGTGATCGGGAAGAACGCGTCGCCGTGGCCGTGCGCCGTGATCGACTTCGAGAAGTCGGTGTTGAACTTCTGGGCGATGTCCCGGGTCAGCTCCAGGTGCTGCTTCTGGTCCTCGCCGACCGGCACATGGGTCGCCCGGTAGGCCAGGATGTCGGCCGCCATCAGCACCGGGTAGTCGTAGAGGCCGATCGAGGCGTTCTCCCGGTCCTTGCCGGCCTTCTCCTTGAACTGGGTCATGCGGTTCAGCCAGCCGAGACGGGCGACGCAGTTGAACACCCAGGCGAGCTCGGCGTGCTGCGGCACCTGGCTCTGGTTGAACACGATCGAGCGCTTCGGATCGATGCCGGCGGCGAGGAAGGCGGCCGTGACCTCGCGGATCTGGCCGCGCAGGGCCTCGGGATCCTGCCAGACGGTGATCGCGTGCAGGTCGACCACGCAGTACAGGCACTGCGCGTCGCGGTCCTGCATCTCCACGAAGCGCTTCACCGCCCCGAGATAGTTGCCGAGGTGCAGGTTGCCGGTGGGCTGGACGCCCGAGAAGACCAATTCGGTAAACGCGGCCATCGGCGCCGATCCTGAGCGAGGGAAGACCGGGGCTCCGCGCCGTCCGGGCGCGCGGTTACTCGCACCCGTAGGCCGGAATGGTCAAGGACGCGCTCACGGCTCCCGCGTGGGCAGCTTCGCGCTGGGGCAGAGGTCGACCAGGACGCAGCGCCCGCAGGCCGGGCGATGATGATGGCAGACCTTCTGCCCGTGCAGCATCAGGATCTCGTGATTGTCGTAGAGATCCTGCGCGCTCCAGTCCGCGGGGAGCTGCGCCCGCAGGATCGGGTGCGACGGGCCGACATCGACCCGCCTGCCGATCAGCCCGAGGCGCTGGGCGACCCGATGATGGTGGCTGTCGACCGGCAGCGCCGGCATCCGCAGGGTGGAGAAGGACAGGACCGCCGCGCTGGTCTTCGGCCCGACGCCCGGGATCGCCTGCAGCCATTCCCGCGCCGCCTCGACCTCCATGTCGGCCAGGAAGGCGAGGTCGAGGCTGCCGTGCCGGTCGCGCAGGGCGCGGAGCACGTCGCGGATACGCGGCGCCTTCAGCTCCGGCCAAGTCACGCCCGCGATGGCGGCCTCGATCTCCGGCACGTCCGCGTCGAGCATCGCGTCCCAGTCGGGGAAGCGCGCCCGCAGCGCCTTGAAGGCCCGGCCGGATTCGGCATTGCGGGTCCGGTGCGACAGGAGCGACGAGACGAGCTCGCTGACCGGATCGAGGCTGTGGAAGTACGGGATCGGGCAGCCGTAGACCGGGCAGAGCCGCGCGTGGACGGCGAGCGCCTTCTCGGCCAGCGCCGGATCCGCGACGGCGGGGACCGCCTTGCGGCGTGAACGCGGGACGGTCGCGGATCTGAGGTCGGCGGCGGGCATGTCGGGCGAATCCGCCAGCCGCCGCCCCTGTTCCTGCCGGTACGGGGCAGCGGCGATCTGTCCGCATCGTCGGGTCCGCGCGCTTCCAGCGGAGAGCAGGGCGCGCTCGATTCCGAGGCGGTCGTCGCGACCGAAGGGCGCCGCCGCCGGCCCGCGCTCGCCTACTTCACCAGCGCGTAGATGTTCACGTCGAGACTGTCGTCGGTGCTGTCCTTGAGGTCGGTGGCGTACTCCTCCACGAACCGGTCCTGCACGACGATGTCCTTGGCATCGAGGTAGGCGGTCAGCGTCTCGTAGGTGCTGTCGATCGACTCGTAGGAGCCCTTGTGAGCGAAGCGCAGCGCCTTGCCGGAGGGCGTCGTGCCGAAGCGCAGGCCGTCGGTCTCGGCCGGTGCCGGGCTCGGCGCGGCCGCCACCGGGACCATCGCCTCGAACTCGAAGCCGTCGTCGTCCGTGCGGGTGAAGACCGCGAGCGGCCGGCCGGCCTGCGCGACGCCGAGCTTGGCGAGGTCGGCCTCGATCCGCGCGAAGGCCTGCTTCAGGTTCGGCACGGCCTCCTCCCACTTGGTCTTGCCGGACAGGATCGCGGCGGGCTTGGTCGGGAGGGTGACCTCGTCGACGTCGCCGGGCTCCCCGGCCTTCTCGATGAGCGTGGGCCGGCCGGGTGTCCCCGTGCTCGTGGCCGGGGGCGTTCCCGCCGCAGACTGGCCCGCGGGCGGGGGCGCCACCGATTGCTGCGGGGCCGGGGCCGCACTCTTGTCGGGATCGGCGACCGGGTTCGGCGCGGTCGTGGTCGGCAGCGGGTTCGTCTGGGCCGGCGCGGGCGCCGTGGAGGGCGGCGGCGCGGGCTGCTGCTGGGCGGCGATCGGGCCGGCCGACGCGAGCAGGAGGGCGGTCGAGAGGGCGACGAGCGGACGAAGGCGGATCACGTAGGGCGCTCCGGTCGAGGCCCGCGGATGATCGCGCGGGCTCCCGCGGCGTAACCTAGTGGCGAACGGGACGGCCCGCGAGGGCGCCGCGGACGAGAGCCGCGGGTGCGGCGCATCTGCCACGCCGTGGCACCCCTCGCGCCGGGCAGCGGCTTTTGCGATATAGCCCGCGCTTTCCTCCAACCGCGGGACCGCATGAGCGCACTCGCCCACAGACGCTTCCTGAAGATGCACGGCGCCGGCAACGCGATCGTGGTGCTGGATCTGCGCGGCTCCGCGGCGAAAGTCCGGCCCGAGGAGGCGCGGGCGATCGCCCAGGATCCCGGCTCGACCTTCGATCAGCTGATGGTCCTGCACGATCCCGTGAGTCCGGGCACCGACGCGTTCATGCGCATCTACAACACCGACGGTTCGGAATCGGGCGCCTGCGGCAACGGTACGCGCTGCGTCGCCTACGCGATGCTCGACGACCCGGCCATGGCGCGGCCGGCCGAGGGCGGCCGGCTCACCCTGGAGACCAAGGCCGGTCTGCTCGGAGTGCGCCGCGTCTCGGAACGCGCCTTCACGGTCGATATGGGCCGGCCGCGGCTCGCCTGGGACGAGATCCCCCTGTCCGAGCCGTTCCCCGACACCCGGCGGGTCGAGCTGCAGATCGGCCCGATCGACGACCCGATCCTGCACTCGCCGGGCGCCGTGAACATGGGCAACCCGCACGCGGTGTTCTTCGTGGAGCAGGATCCGGACAGCTTCGACCTCGCCCGGATCGGCCCGATGCTGGAGAACCACCCGCTGTTCCCGGAGCGCGCCAACATCTCGGTGGCGCAGGTGACGGGCCGCGAGGCGATCAAGCTCCGCGTCTGGGAGCGGGGGGCCGGGCTGACGCTCGCCTGCGGCACCGCCGCCTGCGCCACCGTGGTGGCCGCCTCGCGCCTGCGGATGATCGGCCGGCAGGCCAGCGTCGCGCTGCCGGGCGGCGAGCTGTTCGTCGAGTGGCGTGCCGACGACCACGTCCTGATGACCGGTCCGGTCGCGCTCGTCGCCGAGGGGACCCTGGCGCCGGAGCTGTTCGACAGCGCGGCCTGATGGCGGTCGAGACCCTCACCTTCGGCTGCCGCCTCAACACCGTCGAGTCCGAGGCCCTGCGGGCCCACGCGGCCGCGGACGGGCGCGACCGGGTGGTGGTGAACACCTGCGCGGTGACCGCCGAGGCCGGGCGGCAGGCCCGCAAGGCGATCCGGCGCATCGCCCGGGAGCGGCCCGGCGCCGAGATCGTCGTCACCGGCTGCGGCGCCGAGGTCGAGACGGAGGCCTACGCGGCCATGCCGGAGGTCGCGCGCCTCGTCGGCAACGCCGAGAAGCTGCGGCCGGAGGGCTGGTCTGCGGCCGCGACCGGTCCGGGCGCCGTCATGGCGGCGCGAACGGCCGAGCCGACGCGGGTCGAGGCCGTGGCCGGGCACACCCGCGCCTTCGTGCCCGTGCAGAACGGCTGCGACCACCGCTGCACCTTCTGCGTGATCCCGTTCGGGCGGGGCGTCTCCCGCTCGGTGCCGGAGGCGGACGTGATCGCGCAGGTCGAGACCCTCGTGGCCCGGGGTGGGCGCGAGGTGGTGCTGACCGGCGTCGACCTCACCGCCTACGGCCGCGACCTCGCCGGCCCGGCCCCGTCCCTCGGCGGCCTCGTGCGGGCGATCCTCCGGGCGGTGCCCGACCTCGCGCGCCTGCGCCTCTCCTCGATCGATTCCGTCGAGGCCGACGACGCCCTGCTGGCGGCGATCGCCGAGGAGGAGCGGCTCATGCCGCACCTGCACCTGTCGCTGCAGGCCGGCGACGACCTGATCCTCAAGCGCATGAAGCGCCGGCACCTGCGCGCCGACGCGATCCGCTTCTGCGAGACGGTGCGGCGGCTGCGGCCCGACATCGTGCTCGGCGCCGATCTCATCGCGGGCTTCCCGACCGAGACGGAGGCGCAGTTCGCCCGCTCGCTCGATCTCGTGGCGGAGTGCGGCCTGACGCACCTCCACGTCTTCCCCTATTCCCCACGTCCCGGCACGCCGGCCGCGCGCATGCCGCCGGTTGCGCCAGACGTGATCCGTGCGCGGGCGGCGCGGCTGCGCGAGGCGGGTGCGGGTGCCCTGCGGCGGCACCTCGACGCCCAGGTCGGCCGCCGCCTCACGGTGCTGGCGGAGCGCGGCGGCGTCGGGCGGAGTGTGGATTTCACGGCCGTGCGGCTGGCGGCCGATGAGGCGCCCGGGACGTTCCACAGCATCGCCATCGCGGGGCACGACGGGGCGCGGCTGATCGGCGCCTAGCGCCCGGTCTTCCTGGCCTGTGACGCTCCGTGCCGGCCCCGAAAGGACGGATGCGGTCCAGGCGCATGTTCAATCGTGCCCGCCGCCGTCTTTGCGAGCGGAGCGAAGCAATCCAGCGGCGCCAAGTCTCCCGATGTCGCGCTGCCCTGGGTCGCTTCGCTGCGCTCGCGATGATGCGAGGCTCACGCGCCCATCGTCGCCACGGCCTCGGCGACGTGCGGCGGCGGCGGCGCCGTCACCGCGATGGCGTCGCGCTTCGGGTAGAGCGGGATCGACAGCGCCCGCGCGTGGAGGTGCAGCGCGCTCCCGCGGGGGGCGCCGCCGTAGACCGCGTCGCCCAGGATCGGCCAGCCGGAGGCGGCGCAGTGGACCCGGAGCTGGTGGGTCCGCCCGGTGACCGGCTTCAGCTCCAGCCACGTCCGCCCCCCGGCGCGGCCGAGCACCCGCCAGTGCGTCAGCGACGGGTCCCCCGCGGGGTCGGCCTTCATCCACCACGAGCGCGGATCGTCCGAGCGGCGGGCCAGCGCCAGGTCGATGCTGCCTTCCTCCTCGGCGGGACCGCCCGCCACGATCGCCCAGTAGGTCTTGTCGACGGCGCTGCCGGAGAAGAGCTTCCCGAGCCGCGCCAGAGCCTTGGCGTGGCGGCCCAGCGCGAGGCAGCCGGAGGTGTCGCGGTCGAGCCGGTGCGCGGCCTCCGGCCGGCGGGGCAGGCCGAACCGGAGCGCGTCGAGGTGGTCGGTGAGCGTCTCGCCGCCGCGGGGGCCCGGATGGACCGGCAAACCCGCCGGCTTGTCGATGACGAGCAGCAGGGCATCGCGGTAGAGGAGGCGCGCGCCTATGTCGAAGGCGTTGGACATCCGGATCGGCTAGAGGGTCGGTGTCGGCGGGGCAAGGTGGGGCGAGGACGCGATTTCATGGCGAGCGAGGAGAAGCCCGGCTGGTTCGGACGCCTGTTCGGGCGCAAAGGCCAGCCCGCGCCCGAGGACAGAGCCGAGGATCAGGCCGAGGACAAGCCCGAGGCCGAGCTTCCGGCCGGGGCGGCCTCGCCCTCCGAGGGGGAGCCGGACTTCGCCACCGCCGCGGAAGATGTCACCCACGTCCCGCTGCCGCCCGAGGAGACCGGGGAGCCGGTCCCGGACGCGGTCGAGGGTGCGGACCTGCTGCCCGTGGAGGGCGAGCCGGAGCGTCCGCCGGCCGGCACCGCCGGTGACGATCCCGCGCACGGCGCCGACCCGGTCGATACGGGTGATATGAACCGCGAGCCGGTGGTGGAGCCGGCTGCCGACGTGCAGCCCGAGATTCAACCCGATTCCCAACCCGACATCCAGCCGGTCGACAGCGCCGCGGCCCTCGCGCACGACGCCGGCGCCGGACCGGACCGCGAGCCGGAGGCCAAGGGCTGGTGGAGCCGCCTCACCTCCGGGATGAAGCGGACCTCGTCGGCGCTGTCCGACCGGGTCACGGGCCTGTTCACCAAGCGCAAGCTCGACGCCACGACCCTTGAGGACTTGGAGGACGCCCTGATCCAGGCCGATTTCGGCCTGGAGACCGCGATGCGGGTCTCGGAGGCCGTCGGCAAGGGCCGCTACGAGAAGGGCATCTCGCCCGACGAGGTCCGGGCGATCCTGGCCGCGGAGGTGGAGCGGGCGCTGGAGCCCGTGGCGGTGCCGCTGACGATCGACGCCGCCCGGAGGCCCTTCGTGATCCTGACGGTCGGCGTGAACGGCGCCGGCAAGACCACGACGCTCGGCAAGCTCGCCTCGAAGCTCCGGGCGGAGGGGCGCACCGTGATGCTCGCGGCCGGCGACACCTTCCGCGCGGCGGCGATCGACCAGCTCAAGGTCTGGGGTGCGCGCACCGGCACGCCGGTGGTGAGCGGCGCGCAGGGGGCGGACGCGGCGGGCCTCGCCTTCGACGCCCTGAAGCAGGCGGGCGCCGCCGGCACCGACGTGCTGCTGATCGACACCGCCGGCCGGCTCCAGAACAAGGCCGGCCTGATGGCCGAGCTGGAGAAGGTCGTCCGCGTCCTGCGCAAGCAGGACCCGGAGGCGCCGCACGCCACGCTCCTCGTCCTCGACGCCACGGTCGGCCAGAACGCGCTCAGCCAAGTGGAGCTGTTCTCGCAGGCCGCGCCGGTCTCGGGCCTGGTGATGACCAAGCTCGACGGCACCGCCCGGGGCGGCATCCTGGTGGCACTGGCGGCGAAGTTCGGCCTGCCGGTGCACTTCATCGGCGTCGGCGAGGGCGTGGAGGATCTGGAGCCCTTCGCGGCCCGCGACTTCGCCCGGGCGATCGCCGGGCTGGAGAAGGATTAGGCGGCGGCCGCTCGAAGGTCTCAGGTGCGCGATGTCATGGACATCGCGCGCTTCGCGTTCCACACACCCCGGCGAATCCCGTCCGACGCTCTCAGCCGACCGTGAGCGCCGCAGCCGAGCCAACCGAGCGTATGCAGATCGAATCCGTCCCCCCGCACCGCCATCTGCCGCCGCTCGTGAAGCTGGCGCTGGAACTCGGGCCGCTGGTGCTGTTCTTCCTCGGCAACGCCTATTCCGAGAAGTTCGGCGTCGCCCCGGACCAGAAGCTGTTCGTGGCCACGGGCGTGTTCATCGCGGCGACCGTGGTGGCTCTGGCGATCCACTACGTGATGGTGCGCCGCCTGCCGATCATGCCGCTCGTGTCCGGCGTGGTGGTGGTGGTGTTCGGCGGCCTGACCCTGGCGCTGCAGGACAAGACCTTCATCATGGTCAAGCCGACCATCGTGAACGCCCTGTTCGGCACCGTGCTGCTCGGCGGCCTCGTGTTCGGGCGCTCGCTGCTGTCGGTGGTGCTCGACTCGATGTTCAGCCTGACCGACGAGGGCTGGCGGAAGCTCACCTTCCGCTGGGGCGTGTTCTTCTTCGTGCTGGCGGCGCTCAACGAGCTGGTCTGGCGGACCCAGACGGAGGATTTCTGGGTCAACTTCAAGGTGTTCGGCATCATGCCGATCACCGTGCTGTTCGCCCTCGCGCAGACGCCGCTGCTCACCCGCTACGAGCGCAAGAAGGCGCAGCCGGAGGCGTGACGCCTACTGCGCCGCCGCGACCTTGCCGGCCGCGCGGATGCGGGCGAGCACGCTGGAAAAATTCTCCGGCGTGAGGATGCCGACCAGCTTGTCGCGGATCACGCCGTCGGGCCCGATGATGAAGGTCTCGGGCACGCCGTAGACGCCGAAATCGATCGCCGCGCGGCCGCCGGCATCGGCTCCCACCGCACTGAACGGCACGCCGTGCCGGGTCAGGAAGCGCTGGCCGGCCTCGGGGTTCGGCTCCTTGTAGTCGATCCCCACGAGCCGGATGCCGGGCTCCTTCGCCAGCCGCATCAGCATCGGGTGCTCCACCTGGCAGGGCGCGCACCACGAGGCGAAGACGTTGAGCACGGTGATCTGGCCCTTGAGGTCCGCGCTCGACAGGCCGGGCACGGGTGCGCCGTTGGCGGTCAGCCCCGGCACGGCGGGCAGGTCGAAGCGCGGGACCGGCTTGCCGATCATCGCGGAGGGGAGGGCGGCCGGGTCGGCGCCGGAGCGCAGGCGCAGGAACAGCACGGCGGCGAGCGCCGCGAAGACGAGCGCCGGCAGGATCAGCAGCAGCGAGCGGCGGACCGGCGGTGTCCGGCCGGCGGTGTCGTCGAGGGGCACGCTCATCGCCGGTCCTCGCCGAAGCCCCTGAGGGCGCGCCGCTGCGCCCGTCGGTCGCGCAGGGCGTTGCCCACGAGGGCGACCATCACCACCGCCGTGAACGCGTAGGCGGCCAGGATGAAGCCGCCGTGAGACCCGAGATCCATCGCGGTCCTCCTAGACCGGCTGCCCGACCGGCATCGCGGCCGGTGTCGGGGTGAGGCGCGGCTGGGCGCGGTCGAGGCGCTCGGCCTCGCGGATCGTCAGCGTCCGCACCCGGCGGCGCATGATCTCGGTGCGCATCGCGTAGAGGTGCAGGGTCGTCCCGCCGAGGGTCGCGGCGGCGATCATGACCAGCAGCGGGTGGAGCATCGAGGGATCGATGGTGGAGCCACCCATGCGCAGGATCGAGGCCGGCTGGTGAAGGGTCGACCACCAGTTCACCGAGAACTTGATGATCGGCAGGTTCACGGCACCGACCAGCGTCAGGATCGCGACCGCGCGGGCGGCGCGGTTCGGATCCTCCAGGGTCCGCCACAGGGCGATGATGCCGCAGTAGATCAGCAGCAGGATCAGCATGGAGGTCAGGCGCGCGTCCCAGACCCAGTAGGTACCCCACATGGGCTTGCCCCACAGCGAGCCGGTCACGAGGCAGATCAGCGTGAAGGCGGCCCCGATCGGCGCGGCCGCCCGCTGGGCGACGTCGGCCAGCGGGTGGCGCCAGACCAGGGTTCCGATCGCCGACACGCTCATCGCGCCGTAGAAGAACACGCCGAGCCACGCCGCCGGGACGTGGATGTACATGATCCGCACCGTCTCGCCCTGCTGGTAGTCGGGCGGCACCACGAAGAAGGTCTGGTACAGGCCCAGGGCCAGCACGCCGAGGGACAGGGCCGTCAGCCACGGCACGAGCGCCCCCGACCACCGCATGAAGTGGCTGGGGTTCGACAGGCGGGTCCAGAGGGAAGGCGTCATCGCGGCAGCTGTCTCGGACATCGTGGAAGCGGTCTAGCCTAGGGTGCGGTGCAGCAACAATGCGGGTCGGCGGCGCAGGCGGCGGGGGTGCCGCAATGGCATCGTGCGCCGGGCCGGACCCCGTCGGGCCTTCGGATCCGAAAAGCTGCTGTACGACTGCGCCGACGACCAGCCGTCTTCCTGAGACATCCGCGACGCGCCCGCTCTCCCGCACGGGAGTTGGGACCCGCGCCAAGCCCGCGCGTGTCCGACGATGACGCACGTCCGCGGCCGCAGGTTTTCGCGTCCGAGCCTTGCGCATCGCGGGCGGATTGCGCATATAGATGTGAACAAAAAGAGAACGAAAGAGCGTCCCCGATAAAAGCTGTGGACGACGCGACCTCACCCTGACGGACCGAGCGCCCCATGCGAACCGCCGACAAGCAGATCGCCGACATCCTCGTCCGCTACGGCGAGCCCTTCGGGGGCAACGTCTGGCGCGTCCAGGGGACCGCCGTCATCTACCACAAGACCCTGGAGCGCATCGCCGCCCAGGCCGGCATCGTGTTCGAGCCGCCGACCGTCATCCGGGCCGAGCGCGACGAGGCCGTGATTCTGGTGACCGGCCGGCTGCCCGGCGCGAAGCCCGGCAGCGAGCGGGTCGAGTGGTCCATGGGCGAGGCGCTGGTCAACGTGAACTACCGCGTCTCGGGCAAGCAGGCGGCCTACGTCTACGCCATGGCCGAGAAGCGCGGGAAGGACCGCGTCATCCTCAAGCTCATCGAGCTGCACGGCCTCGTCTACTCCGAGGAGGAGGCCGACGAGTTCCGGGCCCATCAGGTCCCGGTCCGGGCCGTCGACGAGGATTTCGAGGAGGCGCCCGCCTTCGACGAGGTGACCGAGGCCGAGGGCGACCTCAAGCGCCGCATCGACGAGGCCGAGACCATCAACGCCGTCACCGACCTGATGCTGGACGGCGCCACCCAGGCCGTCCTGGCGACGATGCCGCCCGGCACCCGCGACGAGGTGCGCGACTACGCCAAGGCCCGCCTCGTGGCGCTGGGCTGGCCGAAGCGCGCCGGACGCCGCAGCGCCGCCTGATCCCGCTTCCACCCCCACCGAAGGAGACCGCCATGCATCGCGCGACGAGCCGCCGCACCATGAAGGCCCGCCGGGATTCCCACCACGGCTGGAGCATCGAGACGCTGTCGTACAGCCCGACGCGGATCGTCCGCCTCGGCGCCGAGAAGGTCGCGATCCTGTTCCCCCCGGTCGAGCCCGGCGCGGCCTGGCAGCTCTACCCGCATCCCGACACGTTCCCGGGGCTCAACTTCGAGGGGCTGCCCGAGCCGCTGCGCCCGGAATTCCTCGCCTTCCCGGACCTTCCGGAGGTCGAGCGGTTCCTCGGCATCCGCGACGCCGAGCCCGCCGCCCTCGCGGCGTGACGCGGGCGATCAGGGCGCCGGCCACGGCGCGCCGCGATGGAGCGCCTCGGCCTCGTCGGTGAAGGTGCCGTCGGGGCTGTGCAGGACGAGGGGCGGCAGCAGGCTCAGCAAGGCGCGGCTGCCGCGGGTCGCCGCGATCAGCACGCGGATCGCGGGCACGTCGCCGCGGGGATGGACCGGGCGGATCGCCAGCCCGCCGTAGCGGCCCCGGAGCGCGTCGAGGCAGGCCGGGAGGGCGTCCGCCCGGTGGATCAAGCCCAGGCGCCCGCCGGGCCGCAGGATCGCCGTGCAGGCGCGGATCCAGGCGTCGAGATCGCCGCCCGCGAAGGTGTGGGCGGCGGCGCGGCCCGGATGCGGCGAGGCGCGGTGATCGCCAGCCGCGAAGAACGGCGGGTTGGTGAGCACGACGTCGAAACTGTCCGGCAGCAGACCGGCGGCGCGGCGTTCCGCCGCGGGTGCCAGCACGTCGGCGACCACGATCCGCGCGTCGATGCCGTTGAGGGCCGCGTTGGCGCGGGCCAGATCGGCGAGTGCCGGGTCGCGCTCGACCAGGGTCGGCCGGAGCCCCGGCGCCAGGGCCGCGCAGGCGAGGCCGACGGCGCCGGTCCCGGCGCCGACGTCGCAGAGCCGGTCCCCGGCCCGCGGCGCGAGCAGCCGGGCGAGCAGCACCGCGTCGGTCCCGGCGCGGTGCGCGCCCCGCGGCGGCTGGTGCAGCCGCAGGCGGCCGCCGAGGAAGGGATCGGCGCCGCTGTCGGCCTCGGCGGTCACGGCTGGCGCAGCTCGTGGGCGATGCCGGCATCGGTCAGCAGGCGGCGGGCCTGGGCCTCGTGGTCGCGCGGCACGAGGAGGCGCTGACCGAAGACGCCGATCGACCCCTCCATCAGGCTCATGTGACTGTCGGCCACGAGGACCGGGATCTCGGCCGCCTCGAGGACCGAGCGGGCGAACCCGATCAGCACGACGTCATTGGCCCGGATCAGCTCGATCATCGCGGCGCGGCTCCGGAACGGGCGGGGATCGGCGGTTTCGTCGCGTGAGATCCGCGCTGGCGACACCCCATATCCGGCCGGCGACGATGTTGCGGCGCCGCGGGGCGCGTGCGAAGGGATCGCCCGCCCCCTGCGGGGCGACCGGTCTGGAGGTCACGGATCTTGGGTATGGCCCTCTCCATCGAGAATCCGAAGCCCGAGGCGGAGGCGGGGCTCAACGACCTCGTCGCGCTGGTGGCCGACGGCATGGCGCGGGTCAACACCACGATCCTGTCGCGGACGGGGTCGGACGTGGCGATGATCCCCGAGGTCGCCAATCACCTGATCGCCTCCGGCGGCAAGCGCCTGCGCCCGATCCTGACGCTGGCCTGCGCCCGGCTCTGCGGCTACGCGGGCGCCGCCGACGGCGACGTGAAGCTCGCCGCCAGCGTCGAATTCATGCACACCGCCACGCTCCTCCACGACGACGTGGTCGACGAGAGCGACATGCGGCGCGGCCGCGTCGCGGCCCGGATCAAGTGGGGCAACGAGGCCTCCGTGCTGGTCGGCGACTTCCTGCTCGGCCAGGCCTTCCGGATGATGGTCGAGGTCGGCTCGCTCAAGGCGCTCGACATCCTCTCGGCCGCCGCCACGGTGATCGCCGAGGGCGAGGTGATGCAGCTCACCAACGCCAAGAACCTGGAGACCGACGAGGCCGCCTACCTCGCGGTGATCCGCGGCAAGACCGCCGAGCTCTTCGCCGCCGCCTGCGAGGTCGGGCCGGTGCTCGCCGGCCGGCCCGAGGCCGAGCAGGCGGCCGCCCGGTCCTACGGGATGAATCTCGGCATCGCCTTCCAGCTGATCGACGACGTGCTCGACTACGGCGGCACCTCCGCGGAGCTCGGCAAGAACGTCGGCGACGATTTCCGCGAGGGCAAGATCACCCTGCCGATCGTGCTGGCCTATCGCCGGGCCAGCGAGGGCGAGCGCGGCTTCTGGCGGCGCACCCTGCAGCAGGGCGAGATCGGCGAGACCGACCTGGAGACCGCCCTCGACCTCCTGCAGCGCCACGGTGCCCTGGAGGAGACCGTGGCCCGCGCCCACCATTACGGCGCCGAGGCCCGGGCCGCCCTCGACATTTTCCCGGACGGGCCCGTCAAGGCGGCGCTCCTCGGGGCCGTCGAGTTCTGCGTGGCGCGGGCGCGCTGAGGGCGGGCGCCCTCGGCTCCCGCGTCGACGGCCACCGACCTCCGCTAGCTTGACGGCGCACGTCGGCCTCACCGCGTCGCGGGCCCGAGGGCCTCGGCGAGGGCGGGGGCGAGGTCCCGCAGCTCCGCGAGATGCGCGTCCGTCAAGGTGCGCAGCAGGGCCTCGGCGCGCGGCGTCAGCGACAGCTCGCTGCGCCGCCTGTCCTCGACGGCGCGGGTCTTGGTCAGCAGGCCGGCCTCGACCATGCGGGACACCAGCTCGGCCGCGCTGTGGGGGGCGATGAGCAGCTGCTCGGCCAGCAGGCCGACCGTGGCGGGCGCGCGCCCGACGTGGCCCGCGAGCGTCAGCAGCGCCTGATGCTGCTGCGGCGGCAGCCCCGCCCGGGCCGCCGCGGCCTCGCTGAACGCCAGGAAGCGGCGGAGACGGAATCGGAAATCCGCCAGCGCCGCGTACTGCTCCCGCGACAGTGCCGCCGTTCCGGGGGCATCGGCCTCCATGATCGCCTCCGTGGTGAATCGTCCGAGCCGCCGATGCTGCGTCGTATCGGCAGTCCTGTCCCGGCTGCAACGGTCGAGCCATTGTCGAATATATCGGATCACGACATAAGTGCCGCCGCGAGGAAGGGAGGCCCTGATGATCGGCGGGACTGGGAGCGGGAGCGGGGACGGTAGGCCGTCGCGGCGGGCGCTGGGAGATTTCAGCGCGGACTGGCGGGTCCTGACGCTGGCCGGCATGGCGGTCGTCACCGGGACCGCCGCCAGCGGCACCGCCTGGATCCTGCTCACGCTGATCGGCCTCGTGACCAACCTCGCTTGGTACGGCCGGCTCGACGCCGACCTGACCTCCCTGGCCGGCGCGGCGCCGGGGCCCTGGATGGTGGCGATCCCGGTGATCGGGGCGCTGATCGTCGGCGCCATGGCGCGCTACGGCTCGGAGAAGATCCGCGGCCACGGGATCCCGGAGGCGATGGAGGCGATCCTGATCGGCGGCAGCCGGATGTCGCCCAAGGTCGCCGTGCTCAAGCCGCTCTCCTCGGCGGTGGCGATCGGCACCGGCGGCCCGTTCGGCGCCGAGGGGCCGATCATCGTGACGGGCGGCGCGGTCGGCTCGCTCTTCGCCCAGTTCTTCCATCTCAGCGCCGCCGAGCGGAAGACCCTGCTGGTGGCGGGCGCGGCGGCCGGCATGACCGCCATCTTCGGGACGCCCGTGGCGGCCGTGCTGCTCGCCGTGGAGGTCCTGCTGTTCGAGTGGCGGCCGCGCAGCCTCGTCCCGGTGACCGTCGGGGCGGTCACCGCGGCCTGCTGGCGGCCGGCCCTGTTCGGCGCCGGCCCGCTCTTCCCCTTCGCCGACAATCCGGCCCTGCCCTGGTGGGGGCTGCCCGCCTGCGCGCTGCTCGGGGTCGCCTGCGGCCTGATCTCGGGGGCGCTGACCCGGGCGCTCTACGCGCTGGAGGACGGTTTCGGGCGGCTTCCCCTCCACTGGATGTGGTGGCCCGCCCTCGGCGCCGTCGTGGTCGGGCTGGGCGGCCTCGTGGAGCCCCGGGCGCTCGGCGTCGGCTACGACGTCATCCACGACCTGCTCTCCGGCCACATGCTGGCGAACGCCGTCGTGCTGATCCTCGTGGTGAAGGCGGTGATCTGGCTCGCCGCCCTGTCGTCGGGCACGTCCGGAGGCGTGCTCGCGCCGCTGCTGATCCTCGGTGGCGCCGTCGGCTGGCTGATCGGCATCCTCTTGCCGGGCGCCCACGGCTTCTGGGCGCTCATCGGCATGGCGGCGATGCTCGGCGGCACCCTGCCGGCGCCGCTGACCGGCGTCGTCTTCGCCGTCGAGGTGACCGGCGACGTCGCCGCCCTGGCGCCGCTGCTCGCCGCCACCATGGCGGCCTACGCGGTGACCGTCCTCCTCCTCAAGCGCTCGATCCTGACCGAGAAGATCGCCCGGCGCGGGCAGCACGTGACCCGGGAATACGGGATCGATCCCTACGAACTCGCCCGGGTCGAGGCGGTGATGACCCGCACGGTCGAGACCCTCGACGCGAACCTGCCCCTGGCCGACGCCCTCGCGGCGATCGAGATCGGTGCCCACCACGCCTATCCGGTGGTCGACGGCGCGGGCCGGCCCGTGGGTCTCGTCTCGCGCAGCGACGCCCTGCGCTGGACCCTGGAGGAGCGCGACGGCGGGGACGAGGCGGGCACCCTCGGCGAGCGCGTCTCGGACGCCGATCTCGCCGTCGTCCATCCGGGCGACGTGGTCTCGCACGCCCTCGACGTGATGCTGTCGGCCGGGCAGGGGCGCCTGCCGGTCACCGATCCGCGCACCGGCGGCCTCGTCGGGCTCCTGACCCGAAAGGACCTGCTCCAGGTGCGCGCCACCGTGGTTCGGGCCGAAGCCGAGCGTCGCGCGTTCTACCGGAAGGGGCGGGGTGAGCGGCGCGCGCGGATAGAAGCATGATCCTGGACCTGCACCGTCCCGGCCGGACCACCCGCCTCGATCGGCTCGCGCCGGGCAGCGTCTACCTGATCGCCGGCCGGGACGGGCCGGATCTCGCCCTCGTCGTGCAGCGTGAGGGACGTCGGGAGGCCCTGCTGCTGAACCGCCGTCACGCGGTCGATGGCCACCTGCGGGTCGCGTCCGAGATCGCTCCCGAGGCCGACGTGCTGGCGCTGCCGGGGGCCGTCCTGGCGCCGAGCGGCGCCCTCGCGGACGTCGCCCACGGCGTCACCGCCGCTCCGGCCGCGCTCCACCTCGGCGACGGCCGGGCGTATCTGCGCGGACGCATCTCGGACGGCCGGCTCGCGACCTACGATGTCGGGACCGGTCGGGCCAGCGCGATCGATCCCGGCGACCTGCCGTGGGCGCGCGGCTGGCGCGTGATGGTGCCCGAGGGCCGCGGCGTCGTGACGGTGTACGAGGCGGAGCCCGGCTGAACGCCGCCCGCGGGCCGGGTCAGCGCAGGAAGGTCGGCGCCACCCACCATCCCGGATGGGCGGCGCGCAGGGCGGCGGCGGCCCGGACGGCCGCGCGCCGGTCGGCGAACAGCGCGAAAACGGTCGCGCCGGAGCCCGACATCCGCGCGAGGCGGCAGCCCTGGGCGCGGAGGGCCGCCAGCGCGTCGCCGATCACCGGCGCCACAGTCAGGGCCGGCGCCTCCAGATCGTTGCGGGCCCCGGCCAGGGCCCGGAGCAGCGGCTCGCTCGCCATGGCCCGCGGGATCGTCGGGTGCGGCGCGCCCGCGAGATCCTGGCCGACGCTCAGGCCCAGCGCCTTGAAGACCGGGGCGGTGGGCACCGGAACGCCGGGATTGATCAGCACCGCGGGCAGCGGTGCGAGGCCGAGGACCGGCCCGATCGCCTCGCCCGCACCGCGCATCATCCGGGCCCGCGGGTCGAGGCAGACCGGCACGTCGGCGCCGGTCTCCCGTGCCACCGCGCCGACGGCCTCGTGGTCGAGGGGCAGCCCGTTGAGGCGCGCCAGCAGGCGCAGGGCCGCGGCGGCGTCGGAGGAGCCGCCGCCGATCCCCGCCGCGACCGGCAGGCGCTTCACCAAGTGGAAGGCGCCCAGGCGCAGGTTCGGCACCCGGGCGGCGAGCCCCCGGGCGGCCCGCAGGACGAGGTTGTCGTCCGTCGGGCCGGCGGGGCCGGCGGTGGGGCCGCTGACGGTCAGGCTGAGCGGTGCCGCGGGATCCAGCGTCAGGCGGTCGGCCGTGCCCGCGAAGGCGACGAGGCTCTCGAGCACGTGGTAGCCGTCACCGACGCGGCGGCCGAGGACGAGGAGCGTCAGGTTGACCTTGGCGGGGGCGCGATCGGCGAGCAGGGTCACGGGGTCTCGGTCGGGTCGTGGCGATGTGTCCCGAGGCTCTACAGGCTCGCGGCCCGGAACAACAGCTCAGCTGCCGCCCCCGCCGAACACCCGGCGCGGCCGGTCGGGCCGGGCGTCGTTCGGGCGGATCACGGTCAGATCCTCGGCGAGTCCACCAGCCCGTCGCGTCCCGCGAGGCTCGACAGGGCGCCGGAGCGTCGGAGCCCCAGGATGCGGTGGTTCGCCAGGGGGCACGCCGCCGCCGATCCGCGCGGACCGGGACGCGCCGGCCTGCGGCCTGGGCGCCGCGCGATGGAGTCCGGGCCGTGGTGCCGGCGGATCCGATCCTCTAGGCTGTCGCGCATCATGGCGTTCACCGAATCCGTCGCCGCGGCGCTCCCGTGCCAGCGCCATCTCTTCGAGATGCCCGCCGACGTCAGCTACCTCGACGCCGCCGCCTGGTCGCCGCTGCCGCGGGCCGTGCGCGCGGCGGGCGAGGCGGGGATCCTGGTCAAGAGCCGTCCCTGGGACCATCCCCGCACGGCGGTCCCGCCATGGGCCGAGCGGGCGCGCGCTGCGGCCGCCCGGCTGATCGGCGCCGGCGCGGACGAGATCGCGATCGTCGGCGCGGTCAGTCACGCCATGGCGGTGGTCGCCCGCAACCTGACCCTGAGGCCGGGCGGGCGCCTGCTCCGCGTAGCCGACGAGTTCCCGTCCCTGCGCTTCGCCTTCGATCGGCTGGCCGACCGGCAGGGTCTGGTGGTGGAGGAGGTGCCGCGCCCCCCGGACGGCGACTGGACCGCGGCGGTCGCGGCCGCGATCGACCGGCCGGGCGCCCCGCCGCTCGTCCTCGCCACCCTGACCCCGCTGCACTGGACCGACGGCAGCCTGATCGACCTCGACCGGCTCGCTCCCTCGGTCCACGCCGCCGGCGCGGCCCTGGTGATCGACGCCACGCAGGCCGTGGGCGCCGTGCCGGTCGACGTCGCCCGGTGGCGCCCGGACTTCCTGGCCTTCCCCACCTACAAGTGGGCTCTCGGACCGTACGGTCTCACCTTCCTGTACGCAGCGCCGCACCGGCAGGACGGGGCGGCCATCGAGGAGAATATCGGGAACCGCCCGCCGGCCGCCGGTGCCCGCCGCTACGACCGGGGCGAGCTCAACGATCCGGTCGCGCTGTTCATGGCCGTGACCGGGCTGGAGCAGATCGCCGAATGGGGCGTGCCGGCCGTCGCCGCCCGGCTGCGCCGGCTGACGGACCGCTTGGCGGACGGGGCCGCCGGCCTCGGCCTGGCGCCGTTGCCGGCTTCCCTGCGGGCGCCGCACATCCTCGGTCTGCGGCCGCCCGCGGGTCTGCCGACGGGCCTCGTCGATCGCCTGCAGCGGGACCGGGTCTACGTGAGCGAGCGCTCCGGCGCGCTGCGCATCAGCCCGCACGTCTGGGCGGACGAGGACGACCTCGCGCGCTGCCTTGCCGCACTGTCCGGGGCCTTCCGGGGGATCACCTGAGACGGTCCGGAAACGGACGCTCCGGCATGAGCGCCGGGCCGGGAGAGAGTCGCGAGACGATTGCGCGCCGCCGACCGCTTCCCGGCGCCGGCGCCCGGCCCGCGCGCCCACACGGAGACCGTCCACCCCCACATGACCGATTCGATGCCGCGTCCCGGTGATCGGCTCCGGCTCCCGGTCGCCGGCCGCCTCCGCCTGCCCGGACCGATGCGTGCCGTCCTGTCGGGGCGGTTCGCCGTGATCCTGTCGGGCGAGCTGACCCAGAGCCTGTTCCACTTCCTCCTCAACATCCTGCTGGTGCGCGCGCTCGGCGCGCACGATTACGGCCTGTTCGCCATCGTCTTCGCGGTCGGGGCGGTCGGCATCACCTACATCCGGGCCCTGGTGGCGGTCCCGGCGACGATCCACGTCGCCCGGAGCCTGGGGCGTCCGGCGGCGCTCGGCTACGACGTGATGTTCGGCTCGGGCGCGGTGCTGGTCTCCGGCCTCATGGCGGCCGCCGTCGGCCTCGTGCTGATCCCGGTGATCGGCCTCGGTGCCCTGGCGGCCGGGGCCTTCGTGGGCCTCTACGCCTTCCGCAGCTACCTGCGGATCGTGCTCCTCGCCCGCGGCCGGCCCCGGATCGCCGGCCTGAGCGACCTGGTCTACGCGGTCTGCGGCGGTCTCCTCGTCGCGCGCTGGCTGAACGGGGAGGGCACGGCCCTTCTCGATCGGGCCTTCACGGCGATCGCGCTCGCGCACGCGGTCGCGATCGCGGTGGCCTACGCGGCGCTGCGCGAGCGGATCCGCTTCTCGCTGCACGCGCGGGCGCGCGCCCGCTACCGGGCCATCTGGCGGACCCTGGCGTGGTCGCTCGCCGGCGTCACCAGCCTGACGGTCCAGGGTCAGGGGCTGACCCTGCTGCTGGCGCTCCTGGCCGGACCCGCCGCCTACGCGCCGATCGCCGCCACGATCGTGCTCTACGCGCCGCTGCGCATCCCCGCGAGCGCGCTGCTGAACATGATCCTGCCCGAGATCAGCCGGTTGCTCGCGGCCGGGCAGGTCGACGCCGCCCGCCGGCTCGTCGTCCGCAACGGAATCCTGCTCGGCAGCGCCTGTCTCGCCTACGGGGCGGTGATGGCGGCCGCCCTGCCGCTGGTCGAGGACATCCTGTTCAAGGGCCGGTTCGCCGCGCAGCCGATGGGCTGGATCGGGCTCGGTGTCTGGGCGGTGGTGACCGTGTCGCTGCTCTACGCGATCCCGCGGGCCTATCTCGAGGCCTCGGCGGCGTTCCGGACCATCACGGCGGGCGCGGTGGCGAGCGCCGCCCTCGGGATGGCCGTGATGGTGCCGGCGCTGCTGCTGCTGCCGCCCGCCACCGCGCTCGCCGGCCTGCTGGCCTCCGAGGTTGCGACGCTGGTCTGGTCGGTCTCGGCCTTCCGGACCCTGGCGCGGCGCCCGGGACCGGCGCGACCCCTCGGCGCCGCGTGACCGGCCCGCCGCTCAGCGCAGCGCGAGCAGGGCCGGCGCCAGTCTCCGCAGCGCCGACGTCCGGCTGTAGACCCAGAGCGGGTTGTGCTGGACCACGTCGGTGCACAGGCCGCGCTTGAACTCGAAGACGGGGCGATTCGCCGCCGGATCGATGCCGCCGAAATCGAAGACCCGGCAGCCCTCCGCCTTCGCCCGCTCTACGAAGCGCCAGACCGCGAGGGTCGCGGCGCCCGTCGCGCGGGCCCGCTCGTTCGAGGCCGTGTAGAAATCCGTGCAGCGGCTGTCCGACAGGTGCGCGATCCGCACGAGGACGCGCCGTCCGTTCTCGCGGACGTCGAGGAACAGCAGGTGCGCGTCCTCGGCCGCGATGTCGCGGTAGGCCTGCGGCTGCAGCGTCGTGGCGAAGCCCTTGCGCTCGCGCAGGGCCGCGAACATCGCGGTGAAATCGTCGAAGGCTTCGAGGCGCTCGGCCCTGTCCTCGAGGAAGTGCGTCGTCACCTCGGCGTTCCGCTCGGCCTTGCGCAGGGCCTTGCGCCAGCGCGGCTCCATGCCGGCCTGGATGGCGTCGAGGTCCTGGGTCAGGTCGAGCTCGAGGGTGTGGTCGGGCGCGCCGATCACCGGGGCGAAGCCGTGCATCAGCAGCGCCAGCGTCGCGTCGCGGGTCTCGAACTGCTCGTAGTCGACGGCGAGGACGTCGAGCCGGCCGAGCGCGAGGTGGTCGATGAACGCGGCGAACACCGCCTCCGCGCGGTGCGCGCCCGCGGCGGTCAGCAGCGGGCCGCCCTGGACGTGGATGAACCGCGCCGGCCCCTTCCGGCGCGTCTGCCACTGGACGAAGGCGAGGTCCGCGCCGTCGCCGGACACGACCGCCCGCCGCACCTCCAGGCCGCGCCGCGCCTTGTAGGTGCCCCAGGGGCTGCCGCAATAGATGTTGGCGCCCGGGCAGGCCCAGACCCGCCGGTCCCAGTCCAGGGCATCCGCAATCTCCTGAACCGCGAGCTTGGCCGCCATGTCGCTCCTCGTCCTCGCGCCCCGTCGCGGCCGGGCAGGGGTTCCCGCGCCGCACGCCTCATCGGTCAGGCGCCACCGCATTGCATCCTCGCGCGGCCGATCGTCCACAGGGTGACGGCGGCCGCGCGGGTCGGTTTCCGCTGCGTCGCGAGCGGGCCTCCGGTGCCCGGGCGGCCGGGGCCGGTGAGGGGACGCGCCCGGGCCGGTCGTTGCGCGGCGCCGGCAGCAGGGCCGGCCGCGGCGCTTGGCCACGGACCGGGGGCGAGCAGGAGGTCGTCCCGGTAACGCCGAGGGCGCCCGCGCTCAGGGCGGACGCCTGTTCCGGACCGAAGCCGGTCCTGCGGGGACGCGCGGGGATCCTAGGCGGCCGGTCGCGCCGGCGCGTCCGCGGCGCGGGACGGATCCGTCGCCGTCGGGCGGCGCAGCGTCGTCCGGACCATGGCCTCGATGCCCTCCGCCGCCGAGGCCTCCGAGAACAGGCTCAGGTAGCGCGCCTGGGCCGCCCGGCCGAAGTCGCGCCAGCGCGCCGGGTCGGCGACCAGATCCGCCAGCACGGCGGCGATCGGCTCCGGGCCGCCCGGCGGGACGATCCAGCCGGTCTTCCCGTCCTCCACCACCTCGGGCAGGCCGCCGATCGCCGTGACGAGCGGCGGCACGCCGTAGGACATCGCCTCGATCGCCACGCGGCCGAGGGATTCGGGCCGCTGCGACGGCATCGTGACCACGTCGGCCCAGCGGTAGAGGGCGGCGGGATCGGCCACGAACGGCTCGAGCGTGACCTGCGCGGCGAGCCCCGCCTCGGCGATCCGCCCGACCAGGGCCCGCTCGCGGGCCTCGTCCTCGAAGGCGCTGCCGACGATGCGCAGCGCGATCCGCCGACGCACGGGCTCCGGCAGGGAGGCCAGCGCCTCCACGAGGACGTCCTGGCCCTTGATCCGGCTGATCCGGCCGAGCATCAGCACGCGGAGCGGGCGGGCGCCGTCGTAGGCGCTCCGATTCGGCTCGGCGGGACCCGCGATCCCGTTGTAGACGACCCGGGCGGTCGCCCCGCGGGGCAGGGCGTAGGCCCGCTCGGTGGCGCGCGAGTTGAACACCACGTTGGCGCCGCTCCAGCGGATCAGCCCGCGTAGGACCTTCAGCACGGCGCCTTCGGGGATCTCGTGGACGTGGACGACGCTCCGGCCGGGGACCAGCCGGGCGGCCAGCAGGTAGTCGGCCACCACGGTGGTGTTGATGTAGACGAGGTCGCTCGCGCGGATGCGGCGCCACGCACGGATCATCGCGATGGGCAGAGCCATCAGACCCAGGGTTACGAGGCGCGCCAAGTTCTTGCGCCGCAGGATCCAGAGCGGGGCGATCACGATCTCGCTGGCGAAGGGCTCCAGCGCGGCCACGATCGGCCCGCGTCGCGGCAGCACCACGTCGATCCGCGCACCCGGATGGGCGGCCCGGATCGTGCGGACGGTCTCGATGAAGCAGCGATCCGAGCCGTACAGCTCGAATCCCTGGTGGACGCACGTGATCCGAAGCTCCGCAGCGGCGTTGCCGACGGCCCGCAGCGCGGGGGCGGCAGCACGATCGCTGTCGCGCGCCGCTCTCAGTCCGAAGTTATCTACCATAAGATGATTTCTGTATTGAATAAACAACTAGCAGTTGTAGAAGCCGGTCGTCGGGATTGTATCCTTCGGATCTACAATAGGGCCGACACATTGGAAAGGAAGTTTCATGCCTGACCGCGCACCGAAACTACTTATTCTCGGCACGCGCGGTATCCCGGCCGCCCACGGTGGTTTCGAGACTTTCGCGGAACGTCTCGCGCTCTACTTGGTCGAACGCGGCTGGCAGGTCGGCGTGTACTGCCAGAGGGATGTCGAGACGGTGCGGGAGCGCATCGCGTGCAGCACCTGGAACGGCGTCGAGCTGATCACCGTGGAGATCGGCCTGCGCGGCCCCGCGGCGACACTCGTCTTCGACGCGATCTGCGCCCACGATGCCGCGACCCGCGGGGGCGTCTGCCTCGTGCTCGGCTACAACGGCGCCGCGTTCCTGCCCTACCTGCGGGCGCGGGGCGGGCGTATCCTGACCAACATGGACGGGATCGAGTGGCGCCGTCCGAAATGGTCGCTGCCCGTGCGCGCCTTCTTCTACGTCAGCGAGTGGATCGCCGCGTGGTCCTCGCAGCGGCTGGTGGCGGACCATCCCGTCATCGCCGACCACCTCGCCCGTCGCAGGCCGCGCGGCGCCATCGCGACCATCCCGTACGGCGGCGATCCCCCGGCGGCCAATGTCGGACCGCCGCCCCTCGGCCTCGAGCCCGACCGCTACCTCGTCTCGATCGCCCGCATCGAACCGGACAACAACATCCTGACGCTCGTCGAGGCCTTCTCGCGCCGTGCCCGCGGCGTGCGGCTGGTGGTGCTCGGCACGCTGAGGGTCGGCAACCCGTACCATCGCGCTGTGGAGGCAGCCGCTTCGCCGGAGGTGCTGTTTCCCGGCGCCATCTACGAGCCCGAGCAGGTCCAGGCCCTGCGGGTCCACGCGCGGGCCTATCTCCACGGACACACGGTGGGCGGCACCAACCCGTCGCTGGTCGAGGCGCTCTGGGCGGGCAACGCCGTGGTCGCCCACGACAATCCGTTCAACCGGGGCACGGCCGGGGACGCGCAATTCTATTTCTCGGATCCGGACAGCTGCGCCGCGGCCATCGAGCGCGTGCTCTCCGACGGGGCCGCGGTCGCGGCGCCCCGCGCGGCCGCGCGGGCGCGCGCCGAGCAGTTCCGCTGGGACGCCGTGCTGGCCGCCTACGAGGACGCGCTGCGCCGTGTCGGCGGCTACCCGCCGGCCCCGGACCGCGCGGCGCGCGCCACCGCGGCCGAGCCCGTCGCCGCTCCGGCCGGTCCGAGATGGTAGGCCCCAGCCGGCGGTCGGTGCTCGCCGGCGCCCTCGCGGCGGGTGCGGGTGTCCGGCCTGTCCAGGGTAGTCCCGCGCCGGTCACCCTGCGCCGCGGCATCGCCCTCTGGCCCTGGTTCTCGCTGACCGCCGAGTACCCGCCCCCGCGGACCGACTACGCGTGGCCGCCCTTCCAGGCCGGGCGGCCGGTGCCGACCCGCGACGACCTCGCCCGGATCGCCGGGTTCGGCTTCGACTTCGTGCGCCTGCCCCTCGATCCCGGGCCGTTCGTGGCCTTCACGGGGCCGCGGCGCGCCGAACTCCTCGGCACCTTGTCGGAGGCCGTCGACGCGGCGCTGGCGGCCGGGCTGCGCGTCCTGGTCAATGTCCAGGCGAACGCCGCGACCCACCACTACACGCCCGACGCGTTCTACGGCTCGGACCGGGCGCCGCTCTTCGCGGCCTATCGCGACCTCGTCGGAGACCTCGCGCGCCTGTGCGCACGGAAGGGCACGGACCGCGTGGCCCTGGAGCCGGTGAACGAGCCGCCGCAGCCCTGCGGCGCCGGCGCCTGGAACCGGGTGCAGGACGAACTCCTGGCCGCGGCCCGCGCGGCCGCGCCGGCGCTCACCCTGGTGGCGACCGGCTCCTGCGGCAGCCTCGTCGCCGGCCTGACGGGTCTGGATCCGGCCGCGCTCGCGCGGTTCGCGCCGCTCCTCTACACCTTCCACTTCTACGAGCCGTACCTGTTCTCCCACCAGGGGGCGACCTGGCTCACCGAGGAGCCGTTCTACCGCTGGCTCACCGCCGTTCCCTGGCCCGGGAGCCGCGGCACGCTGCGCGGGACGCTCGCGGCGGTGCAGGCGCGCATGGAGACGGACCGCACGGTGCCGCAGGCCGAGAAGGCGCGCGACCGCGCGGTGATCGAGGCGAAACTGCACGCGTATTTCGAGGCCGCGCCCGGCCCGGCCTACATCGCCGACGCGATGGCGCCGGTCGCGACCTGGGCGGACCTCTACGGGATCCCGCGCGGGCAGGTGCTGATGGGCGAGTTCGGCGCCCTGCGCACCGACGCCCGTTTCACGGCGTCCCGGGCGCCGGACCGGGCCGCCTACATCCGGGACGTGCGGCTGGCGGCGGAGGCGAACGGGTTCGCGTGGTCGTTCTGGAACCTGTTCGACGGCCTCGGCCTCATGGACGACGCGCACGTCGCCGATCCCGCCCTGATCGCGGCGCTCGGGCTGCGGACCCGGCCCTGAAGCGGTCCCCAACCGATCCGCGGCTCGGGCCCTCTCAGCCGCGGCGCGGAAGGGGCGGGAACAGGACGATGAGCATCAGGGCGAACTTGGCGAGCAGGGTCGTCTTGCCGGCCAGGCCCTCGAACGTGTTGACGAGGATCACGAAGGCCAGGATCGGCAGCCAGACGCCGCGCCGGCAATCCCGCGCGATCTCCGCGAGGTAGAGACCCACCGCGATCACCAGCACCCCCGTGACCAGGATGCCGTGGTAGAGCACGGCCGAGATGATCGAGTTCTCGATGCCCCATTCCAGGCCGTAGATCCGGCGCAGCGTGTTCACCTGCAGGAAGTCGGGGGCGAGCAGGAGCTGCCGGAACGGGATCGCGTCGAACACCGTGAGCATGTCGACCCGGGCCTGCGCGCTGCCGCCGTCCGAGACGAACCGGTCCAGCAGGGTGTCGAAGAACCCGGCCGAGGCGAGGACCGCGACCAGCACGGGCAGCAGCGTCAGGGCGAAGCACGCGCAGGCCGCCGCCGCCAGCGGGACGCGGCCGGTGCGCAGGGTGCGGTTCAGGGACACGAGCCCGACAGCGCCGCCGAGGATCAGCGTCGTGACGGTGGCCGAGCGGCCCCCGAACGTGACCAGGGCGACGAGCTGGAGGACGATCATGGCGGCGCGCGGCATCGGCGCCAGGCGGCCGCCGCCCTTCGCCAGCGCCAGGATGTAGCACGCCGTCATGGTCGCGTTGGCCAGCGGGTGGCCCTGGAGGGCCGCCGAGCGGGTGTCGGACTCGAACGCCACGCCGTCGAACCGGTAGGGGAAGAAGCGCTGGCCGCTCGCGAGCTCGAACAGGCCGAGCAGGGCGTTGGCGAGCATCACGAGGTGGAAGATCGTCTCCAGCCGCCCGAGCGTTTCGGCGTCCCGGTCCATCAGGAGGATCGGGACGAGGCCGGCGAGCACGAAGGTGTCGATGGAGCCGGCGAGGCCCGCGCCGCCCCGGGCCGCGATCAGCGCGAGGAGCAGCACGCCGCAGGCGGCCAGGAGCACGCTGGCCGGCCGCCGGTTCAGAGCCCCGGCCACCGGGATCACAGGATTGCCCGCGCGCATCAGGGTCCAGCCGATCAGGACGACCGCCAGGTAGGTGGCGGGGTGGATCTTCGAGGCGGCCGAGCCGGTGATCCCCTCGTAATTGAGGCCGAGCACCCACAGGAGGCCGCCCGAGACCCCGACGAGGAGCAGGGCCCAGACCGACAGGGCCACCGATTCCGCCCGCAGGAGGGCGCGCAAAACCGGGCCCGTGCGCGCCGCCGGATCGTGGCGGCGCGCGAAGCCGGTCTGCCGGAGGGTCCTCACGCCTTGCGCCGGGTCAGGAGCAGGGAGCCCGAGATCGGCCGGCCCAGCGCCTCCGACGTGTCGACGAGGTCGATCAGGTCGCGCTGGCGCGTCGCGCCGTTGCAGGCGACGAGGAGCAGCCGGTCGGCGGCGGCCGCCAGGGGACCGAGCCGCAGGTTCTCGGTCAGCACGCCGCCGTCGACGAGCACGAGGTCGAAGCGTCCCTTCACGCCCGCGATGAAGCGCTCGACATTGGCGGGGGTCAGGGCATCGCGCAGGGGCTTCTCGGTGTCGCCGAGCCCGACCCGGCGGGCGCCGGAGGCCGGGTCCGTCCGGGTCACGGCGTTGAGGCTCTGCTCGCCGCGGAGCACGTCGAGGAGGCCGCCGGTGCCGGAGCCGTCCGCCCGCAGATCGGCGTCGATGCGCAGGACGCGGTCGCCGCGCGCGACGGCCACCGCGGCGAGCAGCCCGATCACCGCCTGGCGCTCGGCCTCGTCGGATTCGCCCGAGGTGACGAGCAGAGCCAGCGCGTGGCCGCTCTTGCCGGAGGTTGCGGCCAGGTGGTCGAGGGTGAGGCTCGCGGCGCTCGCGCTCGCGCCCCGCGGCCGCAGGCCGGGCAGCACGGCCACCACCGGGGCGTTCGACAGCCGCTCCAGCTGCCGCGGCGAGAGCACGGTCGGCGCCAGATATTCCCGCGTCAGCGCGAGGCCCGCGCCGAGGCCGAGGCCGCCCGCGAGGGCGGCGGCGACCAGGATCAGCCGCGGCGGCCAGCTCGGATCCTGCGGCGGTCGCGCCGCGGTGATGATCCGGGCGTTCGAGCTGTCGATGCTGGTCTGCTCCTTGATCTCCCGGGCGCGCACCAGGAAGGCGTTGTAGACCGAGCGCGCCGCGTCGACCTCGCGCTCGAGCTCGCGCTGCTGCACCGACGACTGGGCGTTCACTGCCGACTGCCGCTGCAGGCGCTCCAGCTCCGCCGCGAGGGTCCGCTCGTTGGCCTGGGCGCGCTGGGCCTCGGTCTCCGCCGCGCCCGCGATGCGGTTCAGCTCGGCGTCGATCAGCCGGCGGACGTCCTGCATCTGGGCGCGCACCGCGGCGATGAACGGGTGGCGCTCGCCGAGATTGGTGCGCAGGTCCGCCTCCTTGGCGGCGAGCTCCGCGTACTGCCCGCGCAGGCGCTCGATCACCGAGGACTGGACCGCCTCCGGCATCGCCCCGGACCCGATCGCCTGCCCGCGCGCCTCCCGGATCCCCTGGAGCCGCGCTTTGGCGTCGGCGGTCCGCGCGCGCGCGGCGACCAGCCGCGCGTTCAGGTCGGTGAGCTGCTGCTCGTTGACGAGCCGGCCGCTCGACGCGATCAGGCCGTTGCGCGCCTTGTAATCCTCGAGCTTCTTGTCGGCGACGTTGACCGCGTTGCGCAGCTCGTCGAGGCGGCCGCGCAGCTCGCCCGCGGCGCGCTTGGCGGCGTCCGAGCGGGCGTCGGTCTGGTCCGTCAGGTAGGCGCTCGCGATGGCGTTGACGATCCGCGCCGAGAGGTCGGGGTCCGTCGTGGTGACCACGAGATCGATGACGAAGACCTTGTCGGCGCGCTTGACCGCGAGCCGCCGCCGCAGCTGGTCCAGCGCCCGGCCGCGGGCGTCGACCGGCCGCTCCGCCCTCGGCCCGGCCACCAGCGCGCGGAGCTCGCCGAGGACCCGCGTGACGACGCCGTCCTGCGGCGCGCCGAAGCCCGGCGCGGTCGCGAGCCCGACCTGATCGACCGCCCGGCCCAGCACGGCGTCCGACTCGATCACCTTCACCTGGCTCTCGACCTGGGCGATGCCGCCGTCCGGCGACAGCCCGGCGGGGTTGACGTCGTTCGAGACGACCTGGCGGTCGCGGGGATCGATCAGGATCTGCGCGGTGGCGGTGTAGAGGGAGGGCGTGATCAGCGCGTAGGCGAGGGCGAGCAGGCCGAGCAGCAGCGCCGTCCCGAAGACCAGCCGCTTGCGCCGCCACAGGATCCGCCACAGGTCGCCCAGCTCGGCGGTGGTGTCGGGGCGGTTCGGGCCCGGACGCTCGGGATGGGCCGGCTGCACGGGGGTGAGCCACGTCGCGACAGCGATGTTATGGTCGATCTGTGCCACGATCGGTCACCGTCGTCTCAAACCTGGTCGGTCCCTCGCGGGTGCCTTCCCCACTGCAAGAGTCGCGCAGCCTCCTGACAATGGATCGGGACCGCGATCCGCGCCGGAGCGGCCCGGATGACTGGGAGCGTGGTAAATCAAATCCGCGCGGCGCGCTCCCGCGCCCGCCTCGTTCATCGCGGTCCCGGTGTTGCTGCAGCGTGTCGGCAGCGCGGACGCGGCGTCGCATCGCGGCGGGCCGCCGAGGGACCGTCCGGATATCCCGCACGCCGCGGTGCCGCAGCGCCCGCCGACCCAGACCCATGCGTTCAGACATCGGCGTGGATAACGCCTTCGGGCTGCTCTATTCCCCGATCGGATAAATTGTATTGGCTCTTCCGAGACGCAACAATCGCTTCAAGCTGCGGTCTGTACTCTAATTCAGGTGCTCTGCCATGGAAGCGATCGGCGTCGAGGACCGGGGCGGCGGCCGGCGCGACGCCAGCGCCCGCCTGCGTCGGATCGCGGCCGCCACCGGCGTCCCGATCGCCGCCTTCTTCGGGGCGCCGGCGCCGCGCCCGCTGGCCGAGCTCAGCGAGCTGATCGGCCTGTGGCAGTCGATCGCCGACCAAGAGGGCCGCAACGCGATCCTGGCGGTGGCCCGGGCGCGGGCCGCCGGGACGAAGGACGGGGCGGGCGGGCCGGCCTGACGGATCGGCCCGCGGATTTTGCGGCGCCCGGCCCTGGCGGGAACGCGCCGGGACCGCTACATGATGGGAGCGGGGCTGCAGAGTTCGTCAGGAGCACTATCCCCGGGGCCTTATCGACTCCCTCGGGAGCTGTCCCTGGCCTCGTCCCTGGACTTGGCCAACACGGCGCCCACCTACGCTGTAGGTTTCCCGGGATCGATCCTCCAACGGCTCACGTGGCTCCGCACCCGACCTCTCCCAGAACCGGCACCGAGGCTCCGGACGCCGCCCGCAAGGCGGAACTCCGCGCCGCGGCCCTCGCCGCCCGCGACGCCCTCGATCCCGCGACCCGGCAGGCGGCCTCGGCGGCGATCAGGAACGCGCTCCTCGCGCTGCCCGAGCTCGCCCAGGCCCGTCTCGTGGGCGCCTTCTGGCCGATCCGCAGCGAGGTCGATCCCCGGCCCGCCGCCGAGGGCCTGCGCGCCCGCGGGCAGGCCGTGGCCCTGCCGCACGTCACGCCGGACGGCCTGGTGTTCCGGGAATGGCGCGCCGGCGACGCCCTCGTCGCCGGCCGGTTCGGCCTCAGCGAGCCCGACCCATCGCTGCCGCCGGTGGAGCCCGACGCGCTGATCGTGCCGCTCGCGGCCTTCGACCGGACCGGGCAGCGCATCGGGTACGGCCGCGGCTACTACGACGGCGCGATCGCGCGCCTGTCCCGGACGAACCCCGTCCTGACCGTCGGCATCGGCTTCGCCGCCCAGGAGGTGGCGCGGGTGCCGGCCGAGCCTCACGACCGCCCCCTCCAGTTCGTGATCACCGAAGTCGGCGTGATCCGCTGCGACAGGACCGCCTGACCCATGCGCCTGCTCTTCCTCGGCGACGTCGTCGGGCGTTCGGGCCGCACCGTGGTGTGCGAGCACCTGCCGCGGCTCCGGGAGCGCTGGCGCCTCGACTGCGTGGTGGTCAACGGCGAGAACGCGGCCGGCGGCTTCGGCATCTCCGAGACGATCTGCGACGAGCTGATCCAGGCGGGCGCCGACGCGGTCACCCTCGGCAACCACAGTTTCGACCAGCGCGAGGCGATGGTGTTCATCGCCCGCCAGCCGCGCCTGGTGCGGCCGGCGAACTATCCGCCCGGCACCCCGGGCCGCGGCGCCACGGTCGTGGAGACCCAGGGCGGCGCCCGCGTCCTCGTGGTCAACGTGATGGGCCGGGTCTTCCTCGACGCGATGGACGACCCCTTCGCGGCGGTGGAGCGCGAGCTCACCGCCTGCCCCCTCGGCGCGGCGGCGGACGCGGTGATCGTCGACGTCCACGCCGAGGCGACGAGCGAGAAGCAGGCCTTCGGTCACTACCTCGACGGCCGGGCGAGCCTCGTCGTCGGGACGCACACGCACACGCCCACGGCGGATCACCGGATCCTGCCCGGCGGCACGGCCTACATGTCGGATGCGGGCATGTGCGGCGATTACGATTCGGTGATCGGCATGCAGAAGGACGAGCCGATCCGCCGCATGATCCAGAAGACGCCCGGCTCCCGCTGGGAGGTCGCCGTCGGCGAGGGCACGCTGTGCGGCATCGCGGTGGAGACGGACGCGCGCGGCCTCGCCACGCGGGTCGCGGCCCTCCGCCTTGGGCCGAATCTCGAGGAGACCGCGCCGCATTTCTGGGATTAGCGCCCTGTCCGGCCCGGTGGATGCCGGTTTGGCGTAAGGCGGTCGCGGGCCGCTAAGCCTTTTGTGCGGGACTGGTCTCGATCGGCCTGGGCATAGCTCCGCGATGACCTTCCCGAGACTTGATCGCGTGCGGGCCTACCCCCACAGTGCCCCCCGAGGGGCGCCGATGGCCGGCTGCCGCGTGGTGAGATCAGGCTAGAACGATCGATGGCCGCCCGAGAAACCGGCGACGACAAGAATGGGCCGCTGGCACAGCCCGGGATCTATCTCGGGCGGATGGTCATCTTCCTGATCCTTGTAGGCTTCCTGGCCTTCATTCTGTTCCGGCAGATCACGCCGGCCTTCCTGGCCAATCCCGGGCTCAACGGGCTCATCCTCGGTGTGCTGCTGATCGCCGTCCTGATCGCCTTCGGGCAGGTCGTCCGGCTGTTCCGCGAGACCGCCTACGTCAACGCCGTCGCGGGCGGCGCGCAGGTCAAGAAGCCGCCCGCCCTGCTGGCGCCGATGGCGCCGATGATCGCCGCGCGGGCCGGCGGAGCCACCCTGCCGGGGACGACCGGCTACCTCGACACGATCGCGGTGCGCCTCGACGAGGGCCGCGAGATCCTGCGCTACATCTCCGGCATCCTGATCCTGCTCGGCCTCCTCGGCACCTTCTGGGGCCTCATCGACACGCTGTCGGCGGTCGGCGGCGTCATCAAGGGCATGCGCGGCGGCGGCGATGCCGGCGTGATGTTCGACGAGCTGAAATCGGGCCTCGCGGTGCCCCTCTCCGGCATCGGTCTGGCCTTCTCGGCCTCGCTGTTCGGCCTCGCCTCGTCGCTGATCACCGGCTTCCTGGAACTGCAGGCGGGCCAGGCCCATGCCCGGTTCCACAACGAGTTGCAGGACTGGCTGATGTCCGGCGCGGCAGCCCCGGAGACGGCGCCGGTCGCGGCGGCGGCGACCGCGGCGCGGCCGGCCGCCGGCACGCAGGAGCTGAAGGAGGCGGTCGACCGCCTGAGCGCCCTGGTGGCCGAGGGCGGCGGCAGCCGCGCGGCGACCCAGGCGATGACCAACCTCGCCGAGGGCATCCAGGGGCTCGTCCAGCACATGCGCGCGGAGCAGCAGATGATCCGCGACTGGGTCGAGGCGCAGGCGAGCCGCGAGCGCGAGCTGAAGCAGGTGCTGGACCGGCTGGGCCGGGAGCGCGTCTAGTGGCCTCCACGGCGACCCGGACCCGGCGGACGCTCAACGTCTGGCCCGGCTACGTCGACGCGCTGGCCACGCTGCTGCTGTCGGTGGTCTTCCTGCTCACGGTCTTCGTGGTCGGGCAGTTCTTCCTGTCGCAGGAGCTGACCGGACGGGACGAGACCCTGGCCAGGCTCAACCGCCAGATCGCCGACCTCACCGACCTCCTCGCCCTGGAGCGGACGAACCGCCGCAACCAGGAGGAGGAGGCCCGCAATCTCCGCACGACGCTCGCCGGCGTCGAGGCCGAGCGCGACCGGGCCAAGGTGCAGGCCGAGGCCGCGACGGTCAGCCAGGGCGCGGCGGGCACCCTCGACAAGCAGCTGGAGACCGAGCGCGGCGCGACCCGGCGGGCGCAGTCCCAGATCGACCTGCTCAACGAGCAGAT
The DNA here is from genome assembly GCF_900112625.1 of Methylobacterium sp. 13MFTsu3.1M2. Lineage (NCBI taxonomy): Bacteria > Pseudomonadati > Pseudomonadota > Alphaproteobacteria > Hyphomicrobiales > Methylobacteriaceae > Methylobacterium > Methylobacterium sp. 13MFTsu3.1M2. The sequence continues at coordinate 180,669 of NZ_FOMM01000007.1, read as the reverse complement.
CAGCGCCATGCGCCGCCAGCTCGCAGCCCTGGAGGACGCCCTCGCGGCCTCCGAGAGCCGCGACAAGGAATCCCAGGCCCGGATCGCCGAGCTGGGCAGCCGGCTGAACGTCGCCCTCGCGCAGAAGGTCCAGGAGCTGGCCCGCTACCGGTCCGACTTCTTCGGCCGCCTCCGGCAGATCCTCGGCAACCGGCCCGACATCCGCGTGGTCGGCGACCGCTTCGTGCTGCAATCCGAGGTGCTGTTCCCAGCCGGCTCCGCGACCCTCAAGCCCGAGGCCGGGCCGGAGCTCGACCGCATCGCCGGCGCGGTCTCGGAACTCGCCAAGCAGATCCCGGCGGACCTGCCCTGGGTGCTCCGCGTCGACGGGCACACCGACGCGCGCCCGATCAGCACGTCGCAGTTCCCGTCGAACTGGTCGCTCTCGGCGGCGCGCGCCATCGCGGTGGTGCAGTTCCTCGCCGGCAAGGGGATCCCGCCGCAGCACCTCCTGGCGGGCGCCTTCGGCGAGTTCCAGCCCCTCGAAGCCGGGGCGACCGAGGAAGCCTACGCCCGCAACCGCCGGATCGAGATGAAGCTCACCGAGCGCTAGCGCTGTCGGACCGCCGCGGCGCCGCAGGGGATGTCGGCGCGCGGCCCGCGTCCGGTGACCAGTTTCGCGGCGATCTCGCTCCGCGTTCCGAGGTGCATGTGCCGATCAAGCCAGCATCCGATCGTCTTACGAGAGCTTCGAACACCAGAAGCCGGAAGAGATAGGCGGTAGTTGTTCCGGCGGGCGCCGATTTCTCCTGTGCGCGCCGCAGCTCTGCTGGATTAACGCATCGTTATCCTTGACATCCCATGGTGCGGCCGATCCAGGGAGACCGTATCGATGTCGAAGCTCAGCCTGTCCCTGAACGCGGTTCGGCCCGGAGCCGACAATCACCCCCGGCCGCACGTCGCCCTGCGGGACGAGGCCAGCGCGATCGCCGCGGCCGTGCGGGTCTTCGAGGACGGGCTGACGGACCTGCGCGCGGGCGTGCCGGCCGCGGACGACGCCGCGTCCGCCGCGGCGGCGGCCGACGCGGCGACCGGCCTCCTGGCCGGCATCGCCGGTCAGACCAGCCTGATGGCGCTCCGGGCCGCGATCGAGGCGGCCCGCGACGGCGGAGAGGGCCGGGGCTTCGCGGCCGCGGCCGCGGAGGTCAGGGACCTGGCCGGGCAGATGGTGCGAGCGACCGACACGATCGTGGCCCAGGTCGGCCAGATCCAGGCCGCGGCGGAGCGGGCACAGGATACCGCGACCCGGGGGCAGCGCCAGGCCGCGTCCGCGCACTGAGGCCGCGCACCCCGCACCGGCGATCCGTCGCGCGGACGGGCGCCGCCCCGGGCGGCTCCGGGCGCGGCCCGGCTACTCGGCGACCGGCAGGCGCTCGCCCCGGCTGCGGGGCTCCTTGCCCCGCGCCGTCTCGTCCAGCGCGTCGGTGAACTGCAGGTTCGCGAGCTGGGCGTAGAGCGCGCCCTGAGCCAGCAGGCTCTCGTGGGTTCCGGTCTCGACGATGCGGCCGTCGTCGAGGACCAGGATGCGGTCCGCGGCGCGGATCGTGGCGAGCCGGTGGGCGATCACCAGCGTGGTCCGGCCCTGCATCAGCGTGGCGAGGGCGGCCTGGACGGCGCGCTCGGACTCGGCGTCCAGGGCCGAGGTGGCCTCGTCGAGGAGCAGGATCGGCGCGTCCTTGAGGATCGCCCGGGCGATGGCGATGCGCTGCCGCTGGCCGCCCGAGAGGGTCACGCCGCGCTCGCCCACCTGGGTCGCGTAGCCCTGCGGCAGGGCCGAGACGAAGCCGTGCGCGTTGGCGAGTTCGGCCGCGCGCCGGACCTCCGCCTCGCCGGCCTCCGGGCGGCCGTAGCGGATGTTCTCGGTGACGGTGCCGGAGAACACGACGGGGTCCTGGGGCACCAGGGCGATGCGGGCGCGCAGGCGCTCGGGATCGACCTGGGCGATGTCGGCGCCGTCGACCAGGATCCGGCCGCCCTGCGGGTCGTAGAAGCGCAGCAGCAGCTGGAACACCGTCGACTTCCCAGCCCCGGAGGGCCCCACGATGGCGATGCGCTCGCCGGGCGCGGCCGCGAAGCTCAGCCCGCCGAGGGCGGCGTGTTCCGGGCGGGTGGGGTAGGCGAAGCGCACGTCCTCGAAGGCCACCGCGCCCCGCGCCGGCTCGGGCAGCGGGAGGGCCGGGGACGGCGCGCGGATCGCCGGCTCCGCGGCGAGGATCTCGGTGAGCCGCTCGGCCGCGCCGGCCGACATGGCGAGGTCGCCGTAGACCTCGGAGAGCTGCCCGAGGGCGCCGGCGCCGAACACGGCGTAGAGCACGAACTGCGAGAGCTCGCCGCCCGTCATCGTGTGGTTCAGGACGCCCTGGGCGCCGTACCACATCACCCCGACCACCGAGGCCGAGATCAGGAAGATCGCGACGCCGGTGAGCAGCGCGCGGGCCCGGATCGAGGCCTGGGCGGCGCCGTAGGCCTCCTCGGAGGCCGCCGCGAACCGGGCCGCCGTCGAGTCGGAGCGGCCGAAGGCCTGCATCGTCCGCACCGCCCCGACCGCCTCGGCGGCGTAGGCCGAGGCCTCGGCGAGCCGGTCCTGGGCCGCCCGGGAGCGCCGGCGCACGCCGCGGCCCGACACGATCAGCGGGAAGACGATGATCGGGATCGCGGCCAGCACCATCACCGACAGGCGCGGGCTCGTCACCACCATCATGGCGGTGGCGCCCACGAACAGGAACAGGTTGCGCAGCAGGATCGAGACCGAGACGCCGAAGGCCGACTTGATCTGCGTCGCGTCCGCGGTGAGCCGCGAGACGATCTCGCCGGACTGCGCCCGGTCGAAGAACGCCGGATCGAGCTGGGTCAGCCGCGCGAAGACGGCGCTGCGGAGGTCGGCGACGACCCGCTCGCCCAGCGTCACCACCGTGTAGACGCGGGCCGCGCTCGACAGCGCGAAGGCCGCGACGACCCCGAGCAGGGCGAGGAAATAGGCGTCGATCACGTTCGAGCCGTCGGCGGTGAAGCCGTGGTCGATGACCCGGCGCATGGCGATCGGGACGACCAGCGTCGAGGCCGACGCGCAGATGAGGGCGACGAGCCCCGCGGCGATCCGCGCGCGGTAGCGCAGCGCGAAGGGGAGGAGCGGCCGGAGGGCGCTCAGCGGGGCTCTGGGTCGGCCGGCCGCGGCCGCCTTGGTCTTACGGGCCATCACGCCTCACGTGTTGTCGTTCTCCCGGTCCGCGGCGCTTGTGACCGGGGAGCGGCTGCGGTATAGGCCGCCGCTCATCCGATTGCGTGTGTTCAATGGCCGCGGGCCGCCACCACGGTCGGCTTGGACGTGCCGTTGCCACGAACCCATGGTTCGGTGCAACCGGTGACATCTTCCGCATTCCGGGCCGGGCGGCGCCTCCTGCGCTTCCCGCCGGCGTGCCAGACAGGGACCAAGGTCATGGCGAAGGACGCGGCCGCGAAGGCCAAGGGGACCGAGCACCCCGATTACCACTTCATCAAGGTCGTGATGACGGACGGTACCGAGTACCAGACCCGTTCGACCTACGGGAAGGAGGGCGACACCCTCAATCTCGACATCGATCCGCTGACCCATCCGGCCTGGACCGGCGGTGAGCAGAAGATGCTCGACCGCGGCGGCCGCGTGTCGCGCTTCAACTCGCGCTTCGGCAACCTCGGCAAGCGCTGAGCGCCGCAGCCGTCACGGCGACGCTGTTCGAGACGGGCGGTCCCTGGCGGGGCCGCCCGTTTTCGTGCGCGGCGTCGCGCGGCCGCGCGCGTTATCCACAGGACGGGTTTGCGAAGATCGCTCGGACCTTGGCGCGAACCGCGCGTCCGGATGCGGGGACGGAAACGCTTCTTCTCGGTCGGGGCGCACCCGCGGCCTCCGCGGCCGGGTCCGGCCGCCGCCGGCGCATTCAAAGCGCGGCCGGGCCGTCGTATCCTTCCCCGGTCACCCGCGGTTCGCCGGAACGCCGCCGCGCGGGCGGCCCGCCTGTCCGGGGGCCGAGGCTCTCCGGACGCACTGCTAGGATCGAGATCCGATGAGACGTCTTCTGCTGCTGTTCCTCGCCCTGGTCGGTCTGGCCGTCGCGCCGGCCATGGCCGCGGACAAGATCAAGGTCGGCATCATGGGCGGGGATGCCGAAGTCCTCTGGGCGAAGGCCAAGGAGATCGCGGCCCGCGACGGGCTCGACATCAACCTGGTGGTGTTCTCCGACTACCTGCTGCCGAACGAGGCGCTCCAGTCCGGCGACCTCGACGCCAACGCCTTCCAGCACAAGCCGTTTCTCGCCAACCAGGTCAAGGCGCGCGGCTACAAGATCGTCCCCGTCGGCGAGACGATCGTGACGCCGATCGGCCTGTATTCGAAGCGAATCAAGGCTGTCGGCGACCTGAAGGACGGCGCGCAGATCGGCATCCCGAACGACCCGTCGAACGGCGGTCGGGCGCTCCTGCTGCTGCAGGCCGAGAAGCTGATCCGCCTGAAGGACGGGGTCGGCCTGCTGCCGACGGTCTTCGACGTCGTCGACAATCCCAAGCGCCTGAAGTTCCAGGAGGTCGACGCCGCGCAGCTGCCCCGCAGCCTCGAGGATCTCGACGCCGCGGTGATCAACACCAACTACGCCGTCGATGCCGGCCTGATCCCCGGCAAGGACTCCATCGCGATCGAGTCCAAGGTCGACAACCCCTACAACAACGTCATCGTGGTCCGCGAGGCGGACACGGGGAAGCCCTGGGTGCCGAAGCTGGTCCACGCGTTCCAGAACGACGCGATCCGCCAGATCCTGAAGGAGCAGTTCCCGGGCCAGTTCCCGGCGTTCTGAGCGTCGGGGCCGGAACGCCGGCCTCGCGCGGCGGCGCTCTCCGGAGCGTCGCCCGGCCCCCGCTCAGCCCTCGCTCATGCGGAAGGCCATCCGCAGCAGGCCCTGCTGCGCGGCGACGGGGCTCTCCACCGGCTGGGGCGTCGGCCGGTCCTCGGCGATCAGCGCGTCGAGGTGCAGGATGCGGCTGTGCAGGCGCCGGGCCCGGAGGATCAGCTGCTGCAGGCGCATCGGCAGCAGGTTGAAATCCTGCTGCTTCGGCGGCTCGGCGGTGCCGAGCTTGACCCGGTGCTTCTCTAGGAGGGCCTCGGCCGGGGTCATCTCGCCCTCGGCGACGGCGCGCTGCACCAGGAGCCACGAGGCGATCTGCATCAGCAGCGTGGTCAGGCGCATGCTCTCGGCCGCGTAGCTGAGCGTCGCGTCCCGGGACACGAGGCGCGACTCGTCGCGGCCCTCGCCGTCGAGATAGGCGGCCGTCTCCTCGACCAGTGTCATCCCGTCGCGGAACAGCGCCTTGAAGGCTTCCGAGTTGACGTAGGACCTGCCGAAATCGACCCAGTCCTGATCGTCCCGGAACGTGACATCGAAGCCGTTCATCTGCCTCTCCTGTGCCGTCCGACGGCCCGGCTCGTTCCGATCCGGGACGCTCCGTCCGTGGCTTTCGGACGACGCCGCAATCCTAGCGCCGATTGGCCCGGACAGCAGGGTTCATGTTTTTTTAACCTTAACCCGCCGCCCGGGATCTGGAGAAGTGCCGCGGATGGCGGCACCCGCGCTCAGAACGAGGCGCGGATACCGCCGAAGACGCTGCGGCCGCTCCCGGGATAGAAGGCGGCCAGCGTGGCCGGGCCGCCCGCCGTCGCGGCGGCGTTCGCCACCACGGCGATGTCCGAGACGTAGCGGGCGTTCGTGAGGTTGCGGGCATCCACGAACAGGGCGACGCCGTCGGCGAGATCGAGGCCGGCCTCGACGCCGAGCAGGGCGTAGCCGGGCACCCGCAGGGTGTTGGCGTGATCGGCGAAGGCGCCCTGTGGCACCCAGTCGAGCGACGGCGCGACGTGGAAGCCGCGCGGGTGCCGGTAGCTCAGGACGGTGCGCAGCACGTCGGCCGGGATCCCGGCGATGCGGTTGTTGCCGAAGACCGGGTCGCCGACGAACCGGAAGTCGTTGTGGGTCCAGATCTGGGTCACGCTAAGCCCGTCGCCCGCCGCCGCGAGGTCGCGGGCGAGGTCCAGGGTGAGCGCCGCCTCGACGCCCTGGTGGACGGAGCGGGGGGTGTTGAAGGTGGCGGCCGGGATGTTGAGGCCGGGATTGGTCGCGAAGTTGATCAGCTCGTCGCGCAGGTCCGACCGGTAGAGCGTCACGTCGAAGGCGAGGCGGTCGACGCGGCCGCGGGCGCCGGCCTCGTAGGTCCAGGCGCGCTGCGCCCGCAGGGGCACGAAGGTGGTGCTCAGCAGGTTCTGCTGCACGAGGTCGGAGAAGTCCGGCACGTCCCGGGACCGGACGACGTCGCCGAAGATCTGGATGTCGGGCCGCGGCTGCCACAGCAGGCCGACCTTCGGGTTGACGCCCGCGTAGGTCACGTCGGCGAAGCGCGGGTTCGGGTTGCCCGGCAGCCCGCCCTTGTCGCTGAAGGTCCGGTTCGACGAGAACGCCTTCGCGCCGGTCATCAGCGCCACGTCCGGCAGGAACCAGAAGCGGTTCTCGCCGTAGGCCTCGAGGCTCGAGGCGCTCTGGAGGGCGTTGAGCGTCTGCGCCCCCCGCTGCCCGCGGACGTTGACGAATTGCAGCGCGGAGTTCTGGCCCGCGAAGGCGCGCAGGCCCAGCACCACGTCGTCGCGGAAGCCGCCGAGATCGAAGGTCCCGGCCCAGTGCGGGCTGATCCCGTAGGTCCAGCCGTCCTGGTCGATCGCCTGGAAGATCGGGTGGTACAGGCTCTTGTGGATCGCCCAGGTGTCGACGTCGAGCTTGCCCACGTCGAGCAGGAACGAGGTGCGGTTCGCGATCCGCTCCGTCTCGACCTTGCGGGACTGGTTGCCGGTGATCGCCGTGGGGTTGGCCAGCGTCGGGGTCGAGAGGCTCTGGCCGAGAGTCAGGGTGCCCGGCAGCTTCTGATCGGTGAGGTAGGTGCCGAGATAGAAGCGGGTCTCGATGTCGGGCGCGATCCGGTAGCCGATATTGGCGTTGAAGTTCTTCGTGGCCTGGGCCTCGTGGGCGCGGAACCCGTCGGAATTGGTCAGCGTCGCGTTGACCAGCCCGTCGAGCGGCCCGTCGATGCGGGACATCTGCGCCTGCTCGCGGATCGTGCCGAAGCTGCCGCCGTCGACCCGCAGGATGTTGGGCGCCAGCGCGGTGTAGGCCGTGGGCGTGACGGCGTTGACGGCGCCGCCGAGCGTCGTCGCCCCGAAGGTCAGGGCGTTGCCGCCCTTGTAGACCGCCACCGAGCGCAGGGCGAGCGGGTCGACCTGATAGAAGTCGCCGCTCCCGTCCGCGAGGTTGAGCGGGATCCCGTCCTGCAGCAGCTCGAGCCCGCGCAGGTGGAAGGCGCGGGCGATGCCGGAGCCGCGGACCGACAGGCGCAGCTCCTGCCCGTAGCGCTCCTGCACGTAGACGCCGGGCACGTCCTTGAGCACGTCGCGGAGCGTGTTGGTGTAGCGGTCCTGGAGCGCCGCGGCGTCGACGAAGGCCACGGAGCCGACGGTCCCCGCGAGGGCGGCCCTCTGGCGGTCGACGCTCGGCACCGAGAGCGAGCCGCGGGTCTCGTCCGACGGCGCGTCCGTCGCGGCGGCGCCGACGACGCTGAGTTCGGACAGGGTGACCGAGGCGGCGGACGGTGCCTGGGCCGCGGCTGGCGTCGCGCAGGTGAACAGCAGGAGCGCGGCGCGGCGGCCGGCCCGGAACTGGCGGGGCATGGGGCGGGATCCGTGTCTGGCGATCGGGAAGGCGGGGCGATCGGTCAGACGACGGGCGGGGCGCGGGCTCCGAGGCCGGGACGCGGGGGCGCCCGCGGGAGGGCGACGCGCCGCGGCCGGGGGGCGGCGGCCGCGACGGGTCGGGCGACCGGGACGGCGGCGACGGTCGACGGCGCGGGCAGGGTGGCGGGGCCGGCCGCGTGGCAGGCGACGCAGCAATCCCCGCGATGAGGGGCCGGCAGCTGTTTGCCGGCCGGTGCCGGATCGGTCGGGCCGCCGTCGGCGAGGCAGAGGACGTGGTCCGGCCCCGCGGCGGCGGCGGAGGCCAGGCCGCCGAGGACGCCCTGGAGCGCCAGGGCGTAGAGGGCGAGGAGCGCCACGATCCGGGCGAGCGCGCGCGCCGGCCGCGCAAGGGCGACCCGAGGGTCCGCGCGGCCGCGACGGCCGGGCGCCGCGGCGGCCCGGCCTCGTGGATCTGCTCGCGTCACGGCTGTCGCCCGGCGGCCGAAGCTCGGTCCCGGGCGGCTAGTGCTGGTGCTGGTGCTGGCCGCCCGGTGCGCCCGCGCCGATCGGCGCCACCGTGAAGGTCACCGGCACGGCGCCGGCGCGCTGGAAGGTGAGCGTCCCCGCGACGGTCTCGCCCGCCTTCGGCGCGCCGGTCAGGTCCTCGAACATGAGGTGATAGCCGCCGGGCTTCAGCTCCACGGTCTCGCCGGGCTTGATGGTCAGGCCGTTCGTGACCGGCGCCATCTTCATGACGCCGCCCTCCATCGACATGGAGTGGATGTCGCTGCTCTTGGCGAACGGCACCGTGGCGCCCGTGAGCGTGTCCGGCGCGCTCCCCGTGTTGGTGATGCGCACGTACCCGCCGGCGACCTTGGCGCCGTTCGGCGTGGCGCGCAGCCACGGCGTCTCGATCGTCAGGTCACCGGCCTTCACGGTCGTCGCGGCCGCGGCCGTCCCCGCGGCCGGCGCGCCGCCCGCCTGAGCGACCTGGACGATCCGGAAGGACGGCGCGACCGCCTTCAGGTCGTGGGCGTCCTGACCGGCCTTGGGGATCTCCGACCAGGAATAGCTGCCCTCCGCGCAATCCTGCTGGACCGGGACGTAGACGGTCGCGCCGGGCTCGAAGGTGCCGGCGACCTGCGCCAGGAAGGTGAACTCGTCGACCTGATCGTCCGGAAGGGAGCCGCCGCTCCACGTGATCGATGTCACGCCCTCTGCGGCCGTGCCGTGATGGGTCGCGTAGGTCTTGGCGTAGGGGCCGCGCGTCGTCGCGAGGGTCCAGCCGGGTTTCGGCATCGGCTTGGCGCCGATCAGGCCCTCCGGGATGGTGACGCTCACGCGGGTCGTCGGCTTGCCGTTGCAGCCGTGCATGATCTGGACGACGCCGCGATACGAGGCGCCGGGGGCTGCCTGCTTGCGTTCCAGCACCGCGTGGGCCTGCGCCGCGGAGGCGAGCAGTGCGAGGCCGAGGGCGGCCGAGACAAGGGTCTTCATGGGAATACATCCGTCCTGAGGGATCCGAGAGGTGGTGATCGCTCAGGCGGTCGGCGGCCCCCTCGGGGACGCGATGGTGCCGGGCGGCGCGCGGGCGCCGACGCTCCGGTTGAGGGGCCAGGCCGGCCGCAGGTCCGCGGTCGCGACCCATCGGAGACCGACGGATGAGGGGCGCGGCGGGAGCGCCGGGCCGGTGGACTGGGCCGCCGTGCAGCAATCGCCGTGGTCGTGGGGGACGGGCGCGCCCGGTGGAGCGGACGCGTCGGCATGCTGCGCGCAGAGGCCGTCGGTCGCCGCCGGCACCGGCATCAGGCCGCCGAGAAAGGCCTGGAGCAGCAGGGCGTAGAGCGCCAGCAGGGCGACGACGGCCCGCAGGGCCGGCCCGACACGTCGATCCGAAAGGGCCTCGCCCGAATCCATGCTGCTCCCGCGCGCCGTCCGAACCGGACCGCTATGGCATCCCTGCCACACCGGCGCGGCGATGGCTGTTGCCAGGGTGCCGCAGAGGGACGCCGCGTGCGCTGGCGCACGGCGATGCCACATTCCGGCCCCTTCGATAGGGAGTCTTAACGCCATCCCGACACCGTGGCGCCCGAGACAATCCGCTCCCGTCACGACCTGACGAACCCCGGACCAGAGCCAGCGACCGATGCGCAAGAAGGCACAAAACCGGTTCCCCGCGATCCTCGGCGTCGCCGCCCTCGGCGCGCTCGGCATCGGCGGCGCCCAAGCCCGCGATCAGGGCAACTATGCCCAGGCCGAGTGGGCGCAGGACTACGCCTCACCCGCCGGCATGCAGGTGCAGCGCGAGACGGTGCCGATCCTCTCGCCCCAGACCGTGACGTCCACCGAGCAGATGGTGGAGCGCTACAAGGACATCGTCGCCCGCGGTGGCTGGCGGCAGGTTTCCGGCGCCGACCACCTGCGGATCGGCTCGCGCGGCCCGGCCGTGGCGGCCATCCGCCAGCGCCTGATCGTCACCGGCGACCTCGATCCGGCCGCGGGCGGCTCGGGCGTGTACGATTCGTACGTCGCCGCGGGCGTGAAGCGGTTCCAGGCCCGGCACGGCCTCAGCCAGACCGGCGCGATGACGATGGCCACCCAGCAGGCCATGAACGTGCCCGCCGACGTGCGCCTGCGCCAGCTCGAGATCAACGTCGTGCGCCTGCGCTCCTACTCGGGCGATCTCGGCCGGCGCTTCGTGATCACCAACATCCCGGCCGCGCTCGTCGAGACGGTCGAGAACGGTCAGGTCGTCACGCTCCACGCCGCCGGCGTGGGCAAGATCGACCGCCAGTCGCCGATCATGAATACCAAGGCGACGCAGATCAATTTCAACCCGACCTGGACGGTCCCGGCTTCCATCGTGAAGAAGGACCTGATCCCGAAGATGCAGAAGGATCCGAACTACCTCACGGACAACAAGATCCGGATCCTGTCGAACGGCTCTGAGGTCTCGCCGAAGTCGGTGAACTGGTTCTCGGACGAGGGCACCCGCTACACCTACCGGCAGGATTCGGGCGCCGACTTCAACTCGATGGGCATCGTCCGCATCAACATCCCGAATCCCTACGGCGTGTTCATGCACGACACGAACACCAAGGGCGTGTTCGGCGACGATTTCCGCTTCATCTCCTCGGGCTGCGTGCGCGTGCAGAACGTGCGCGAGTACATCACGTGGCTGCTGAAGGACACGCCCGGCTGGGACCGACAGAAGGTCGAGGAGGCGATCGAGAGCGGCAAGCGCATCGACGCCAACATCTCCCAGCCGGTGCCGGTCTACTGGACCTACATCACCGCCTGGTCGACCCCGGACGGCATCGTCCAGTTCCGCGACGACATCTACAAGCGTGACGGCGTGAACGTGCCCTCGACCATCGGCGCGCCGACCCCGGTCGCCAGCGCCGAGCCGATGCCGCAGACCTTCGAGCCCGGCGACGAGGAGTAGTCGGACCCGCGGGCGCCGGCCGCTCCCGGCGACGCCCGCCCGTCGAACCCGATCCGAGGCCCGCACCTCTGCCGAGGCGCGGGCCTCGCGCGTTCGGGGCCGCGCCTGTCATCCGGAGGTCAAACGCGTCTGATTGGCCGCGCAGGCAGCGTCCCGGATGCCGGTTGCCGGCCTCCCGCGGGACGCCGCGCCGCGAAGCCGTGCAGGAGCCATCGATGTCGCGCGACACCCAGCCCGGAGGCCTGACCCGCCGGAGCACCATGGCGGGCGCCGCCGCCCTCGGCCTCGTCGCGGGCCGGGCCGGCGCGCAGGAAGCCGCCGAGGCCACCGAGGCCGCCGAGGCCACCGGGATCGTCTCCGCGCGCGACGCGGCCGGCGGGGAGCCGGTCCCGCTGCCGGGCGTGCTGGTGTCCAACGGTCGCGAGATCGCGCGGACCGACGAGCGGGGCCGATACCGCCTGCCGATGCCGGGCGACGGCGCGGTCTTCGTCATCAAGCCGCCGGGCTACGCCCTGCCGCGCGACGCCGACAACGTGCCGCGCCACTCCTACATCCACCAGCCCGGGGGCACGCCCGCCGAGCTGGGCCTGCGCTATCGCGGCCTCGCGCCCACCGGGCCGCTCCCGGCCTCGATCGACTTCACCCTGACCCGGGCGGACGAGCCGGACGACTTCGACGTCGTGCTGTTCACCGATCCCCAGCCCGAGAGCCGGTTCGAACTCGACCACGTGCGCGACACCGCGGTCACCCGCGCCATGGCGATCCCGGCCGCCTTCGGCCTGACCACAGGCGACGTGCTGTTCGACGATCTCTCGCTCTACGGCCGGTCCAACCGGATCGTCGGGCGGATCGGCCTGCCCTGGTACAGCCTGCCGGGCAACCACGACCTCAACATGCAGGCGCCGGACGCGCGCTACAGCCGCGAGACCTGGAAGCGGGTGTTCGGCGCGCCGACCTGCGCGTTCCGGCACGGCCGGGCGTGGTTCGTGATGCTCGACAACGTCGAGTGGCTCGGGCCGCCGGTGCCGGTGGGCGCCAACACCTACCGGGGCCGAATCGGCGACCGCGGCCTGGCCTTCCTGCGCAACCTCCTGGCCGAGATCCCGCGGGACGACCTGATCGTGCTGGCTATGCATATCCCCCTGCACACCGAGACCGGCCCCGAAGAGCCCCGCACCCACACCACGGACCGCGCCGCGCTCCTCGACCTGCTCGCCGGCCGCAAGGTGCTGAGCCTCGCCGGCCACACCCACACGACCGAGCACCACTACCTCGCCGACGGGCACCACCATCACGTGCTCACCGCCGTCTCGGGCTCGTGGTGGAGCGGTCCCGACACCCGCACGGGCATCCCCTCGGCCGACAGCCGCGACGGCACGCCGAACGGGTTCCACGTCCTGTCGATCCGCGGCGCCGACTACACGACGCGCTACGTCGCCGCGCAGGGGCAGCCGGACGAGACCATGCGGATCCTGTTCGAGAGCGAGCTGCGGGCCGGCGCGCCCGAGGTGGTGCGCTTGACCCGGCCGGTACAGGGGCTGCGGCCGCCGGTGCCGCAGGACGCGCTCGCCGACACGACTCTGGTGGTGAACGTGTTCGACGGCGGCCCGCGCACGCGCCTCGCGTTCCGGGTCGGGGACGCACCGCCCCGGCCGATGGCGCGCACCCGCCGCCCCGACCCGTTCGTCACCGAGCTCTACGAGCGCTACCCGGAGACGAAGAAGAGCTGGGTAAAGGCGGTGCCCTCGACCCATATCTGGACGGCGCGGCTCCCGGACGACCTCGCCCCCGGCGCCCACCGGGTGACCGTGGAGGGCGCGGACGAGTACGGCCGCCCGATCCGCGGCTGCACGGTGCTGGAAGTCACCGGCGAGCGCGGCCGCGGCTGAGCACGGGCGCCGGTCGTCCGGCGCCCGCGCGGGTCACGCCGCCAGCTGGCGGGCGCCGTGGCCGCCCTCTTGGATCTCCTCGACGATCTTCGCGCAGAAGGCGTCGAGGTCGCCCGGGTTGCGGCTCGTGACGATGCCGTGGTCGGTCACGACGTCCTTGTCGTGCCAGCGGCCGCCGGCATTGATCACGTCGGTCCGGATCGAGCTGAACGAGGTCAGGTCGCGGCCCTTGGCCGCGCCGGTCTCGATCAGCAGCCACGGGGCGTGGCAGATCGCGGCCACGACCTTGCCGGACGTCAGGAAGCTCCTGATCAGGGCGAGGGCCTGGGGCTCGAGCCGGAGCTTGTCCGGGTTGATCTGGCCGCCCGGGAGGACGAGGGCGTCGTAGGATGCCGGGTCGACCTGCTCCAGGTCGGTGTCGACCGCGACCTCCCGGCCCCAGTCGGTCTTGTCCCAGCCGCGGATCGTGCCCTTGCTCTGGCGCGATTGCGGGGCGGCGACGGTCACCGCGGCGCCGGCCTCGGCCAGCTTGGCCTGCGGGACGGTCAGCTCGCTCTCCTCGAAACCGTCGGTGGCGAGGATCAGGATCTTGGCGTGGCGGATGTCGGGCATGGCGGGTCTCCGGTTCGGGGATCTGCCCGGCTAACCGAGGGTCGTCCGGCCCGTTCCCGCGGCCCTCCGCCGCCCGGCCGCGTCCGGGAGCGGACCCCGGACCGGTGATCGGAACCCCCGGGGAAGGCGGCCCGTTGGTCCCCATCCCAACCATCAGGAGTCGCGTCATGGCCAATCCCGGCCTTCCCGAGCCCACGCCCGGCGACCTGCCGCCGCCCCCGCCGACGCCCGAAGAGGAGCCCGATATCGGCCCGACCGGCCCGCGCACGCCCTATCCGGTGAACGATCCGGGGATCGGCGAACCCGGCGGTCCGGGCTCCGAGCCGGACATCTTCCCCGGCACGCCGACGGATCCCGGGACGCGCATGTGACGGCGCCCGCGACGGCCGAGCGCCCGGCCGTCAGTGACCGCCGTGCGAGGTCCGCACGTCGCGCGGGGCATTGAGGATCTCGGAGAGGCTCGTCACGACGTGGCGGGCCTCTTCGTCCGTCAGGCGGAGCTGGAACGGCGGCAGGGCGCCGGCCTGCAGGGCGACCACCGCCTGGCCCTCGTCGTCGGTACCGACCTCGATGGCCGACGACGTCACGTCGAGCATGGCGACCTCCTCGTCGCCCATCTCGTCGGCCATGTCGGGCTCGTCCGTATCGTCGATCGCCGTAAGGAGTTGCCCGACGGCGCGCACCAGCGCCCGGGCGGCGCGGGCATCCATCACCACCGCCGTCGCCTGATCGTCCTTCTGGAAGGAGAGCTGGATGTTCGCACCGTCCAGCGAGACCGAGATGCCTGCCATGTATCGTCCAGAGCCACGCGCCTTAACTGCTTGAGCGCATTCCGTATATGCATCGTGAATGCCCGGAATCACAGGGGGCGGTGCCGCTCGGCCCCCTCCCGATCCCGGCCTGCGACGCAGATGATACGCCGCCCATGCCTTGTTGCGGCCGCAGCCTGCGCCTAAATACGTCCTCGGGGGGCTTATCCACCGAGGCTGACGCTGTTCAAGGTTCAGCGACTCGCGCCCCGCCGCACTGGCCAAATCCAGAAAGACCGTGGTGCATCACGCGGCCCTCGTGCCGCGCGGATGGCCTATGGACGAACGAGGTACACTACGTGAATACCGGCACTGTGAAGTGGTTCAATGAGACCAAGGGCTACGGTTTCATCCAGCCCGACGATGGCGGCAAGGACGTGTTCGTCCACATCTCGGCCGTCGAGCGCGCCGGGATGCGCAACCTGATCGAAGGCCAGCGGATCGCTTACGAGATCCTCACGGACAAGCGCAGCGGCAAGGACGCCGCCGGCAACCTGCAGGCGGCCTGACCGTCGCGGGTTCCGAGGCGCCTCCCGCGCCCTCAATGCGCCGAAGTGTGCAACTGAGGATTGCGGGTGGCGCATGAAGCGGCCGCCAGACGCGGTTCCCCCTTCCGACGCTGCCTGCCCGGGCGAGACTGCCCGGGTTCCGGTCGCGTCGGAGGCAATATCCCAGAAACGACGCCGGGCGCAGCCAACGTCCGGTCCAGAAAAGAAAAGACAGTGATGTTATTCGAGTATACACGGCGCCGCGGCGTCCGTTCCCCCGTCACCGATGCCCCGACCTTCCGGGTCGGCAAGCTGGCGCGGGCCAAGACCGCGGACCAGACCGGGGCCGATCTCAGCGACCTGATCGACCGGTCCTACAACTACCACTCCCCGCGTGAACTGCACTGGCATCTCGCCGAGCGTCTCGGGCTCGCGCCCGCCGCGGTGAAGATCCGCGAGACCGCGACGGCCTGAGGTCGCTCGCCGCGGACACGCGGGGCCTCGGCCTCAGCGGTCCCAGGCGGCGAGAACCGGGTCGCGCAGGCCCACCGGCGCGGCGAGCAACTCGCCGTGCACCGGGTCGGCGCGATTGTACGGCGTCGCAGCCCCGGAGAAATCGCAGACCACCCCGCCCGCCTCGCGCAGAACGAGGTCGGCGGCGGCCAGGTCCCAGTCGCGGGCATTCCCGGAGATCATCCCGATATCGACCGTCCCGTCCGCCACGCGGGCGAGCCTCAGGGCGAGGGACGGGATCCGCGCGATCACTTCGAAATCCGGGTCCGCTCCGGCGCCCCGGGCCAGGCGGTCGAGCATCGGCTTCGGGCCGGTGACGCGGGCGCCGGGCAGGCTCTGCCTGGTATCGACGCGGATCGGTTCGCCGTTCCGCGTCGCGCCGCGCCCGCGCACGGCCTCGTAATCCGCGTCGCCCACCGGCGCGTGGACGAAGCCGATCAGCGGCTCGCCGCCCGACAGGAGCGCCACCGCGATCGACCAGTCCGGATGGCCCGACAGGAACGCCCGCGTCCCGTCGATCGGATCGACGATCCACACGAGGTCGTGGCCGAGGCGCGCCGGGTCGTCGGCGGTCTCCTCCGACAGCCATGCCGCCCGCGGCACGAGGGCGCTCAGACGCACCTTCAGGAAGGCATCGACCGCCACGTCCGCCTCGGTCACCGGCGAGCCGCCGGCCTTCGACCAGATGCGGGCCGAAGTCTGCCCGCCGAGCCTGAAGAACGGCCGCGCGATGTCGGCGGCCTCGCGCATCACGGCGCGCAACTCCGGCATCAGGGCGGATACGGCATCGTCGGTGAGAGGCTCTGGCATCGCGCTCCGCGTGGAATCCGTGCGGCCCGCGAGGGCCCCGCCGGCCCGCCCGTCCGGCGGGCGGACGTCCGGGCCCGCTTGGGCTCACCCGGTCGGGCTGAGAAGACCCGGCGCGGAGGATCGCGCGCCGGGTCGCCCCGTTGTACGGCGGCGCCCGCAGCGCCACAAGGATGCTGGTTGATCGATCGATAACGACCGATCTGCGCAAGGAAATGTTGAGCATTCAAGGAAGCATTGAGCATTCCGCAAATGACAGCGCTGTCCAGATTCGCTTAACGACGGCTCTTAAGCGGTGCGGAGGAGTTCGGGTGCGATTTTGCTTGGCATAACGGACGGCCCGACAGGGGTCGCCACTTGCTCCAGGGACTCGGACCGATGAACACTTCCCCGGCCACGGACAAAAGCCACGCAGGACACCCGATGCACGGTGCCGACACCGCGCCCCGCTTCGTCGCTTCGCCGCTGCCGGTGATCGGCCGCGCCCCCGGCGCGCGCCGGGCCGTCGGGATCGCGCTCGCCTACGCCACCGAGGACGCGGAGATCGTGGGCGCCGACCGGTTCAGCCTGATCCTCGTCGACGCCGAAGGCGACGTGCTGCAGCGCCTCGGCAGCTTTGAGGAGGACGACGTGGTCGCGTTGTGGCGCGACATCGCGGCGCGGGCGGGCCTCGTGCGGATGATCGTCCGGGAGGACGGCCTCCTCGTCCCGGTCTCCCAGCAGATCGGCCGGCTGATTCTCGGTCAGGTCTGCATCCGTCGCCGCCACGCCGGCCTCGGCCGCCGTCGCCCGCGCTTCCTGGCCCGCCGCAAGACCGGCCGGCTCCCCGCGCGCCCGCAGATCTTCCGCGGCGAGAACGAGATCATCGCCCGCACCTGAGGGCGCCGACGGCCCCTAGAACATGTTGCGCAGCAGCGCGTCGGCGGTGAGGCCGACGAACAGGATCAGGCCCGCATCCCGGTTCGACCGGAACAGCGTGAGAGCCCCGCGCCCGTCGCGCTCGCGCAGCGACAGGACCTGCCAGGCGAGGTGCCCGGCGAAGGCGGCGACCCCCAGATACCCGACGAGCCCCGCTCCGGCCCCGCGCGCGGCCAGCACCACGAACAGAGCGGCCAGCGCGTAGCAGAGCCCGACGGCGAGCCGCACGTGCCGGCCGAACAGGCGGGCCGAGGAGCGGATCCCCGCGATCTCGTCGTCCTCGATATCCTGCACCGCGTAGATCGTGTCGTAGCCGATTACCCAGCACAGGGCGCCCGCGTAGAGCAGGAGCGCCGGCGGATCGAGGCGGGCGAACACCGCGGCCCAGCCCATCAGAGCCCCCCAGGCGAAGGCCAGTCCCAGGATCGCCTGCGGCAACGGCATGACCCGTTTCATGAACGGGTAGATCGCCACCGGCAGCAGCGAGCAGAGACCGATGATCACCGCCTCCGCGTTGAATTGCAGCAGGACGGCCAACCCGATCAGGGCCTGGATCACCAGGAACAGGGCGGCGTGGCGCGGCCGCACTTGGCCCGAGGGCAGGGGGCGCAGGCGCGTGCGCTCGACCTGCGCGTCGAGGTCGCGGTCGGCGATGTCGTTGTAGGTCGAGCCCGCCCCGCGCATCGCCACGGCGCCGATCAGGAAGAGCAGGCAGTGCCAGGGGTCGGGAAAGGCCTGGTCCGCGGCGATCGCCGCCAGGGCGGCCGACCACCAGCAGGGCAGGAGGAGGAGCCACCAGCCGATCGGCCGGTCGATCCGGGCCAGGCGCAGGTACGGGCGCCAGGGCCGGGGCGCCCGCCGGTCGACCCAGTGCCCGGAGACCGCGTCGGCCGGTCGCCCGTCGTCAAACACCGTGCCGTTCATCGGTCGGATCTCCGGTCGTCCCGCACGTGAGTCCCCCGCCGCTGCCGAGGGGGGACCCGCGCCGGATCCGCGATCCTCTCAGACGATCTCAGAGAGCGCCCTGCGGCAGCTTGAAGCTTCCGGTCAAGCCCGGGCCGCCGAGCAGCCCGCCGCCGCCGCCACCCGCCTGGGCCTGCGCCTGGGCGCGGGCCTGCGCCTCCATCTTGGTCGCCTGGGCGGCGACGCTGCAGATCTTGGTGCGGATGCCGCTGACCTTCACGTGGTCGGCCTTGAAGCCCTCGGCGAAGGAATCGGGGATCGAGCACCATTCCTTGTTGGCGGCGATCCACTTGATGCCCTCCGCGCCGTTGGACTGGAGCTTCCCGAACAGGGCGCAGGCCTCCTGCGGGGTCATTTTCTTCTTGGACTGCGACGCCGCATTGGCGCGGCCGACCAGAGCCTTGCGCTCGGCCAGGGTCTTCTGGATGGCACCGCATTCCGGTGCCGCGCTCTGCGCGAACGCCGCCGTGCCGAACAGGACGGTGCCGACCAGCACCGCCGCCCCCAGCTTCAGACTCCCCTTCGCCATTCCGCGACTCCCTCGACGCCCCTGCCGAATCCGCGAGCGGCCGGCTCTCTTCCGTTCCGTTGGGTTCGCCATAGGATTGTGGCGTCATTCGAGCGGCAAACCGGCTGCGCCATGCACCGGTGGACTGGCTGCCGAAAACCGGGGCTCGTAACCATTCGGCAACACTTTCGGGCGCGGTCCCCGCGTTGACAGGCCCGCCGGCCCGCGCGACCACGCCGCCATGCCGACCTATGACTTCACCGCTCCGCGCCTCCACGTCGCGGCCGATCTCGCGGCGGGGGTGATTCTGCCCCTCGACCGGGCTCAGGCGAACTACCTTCTCAACGTGCTGCGCCGGGGGCCGGACGATCCGGTCCTGGTCTTCAACGGCCGCCACGGCGAGTGGCGCGCCCATCTGGTCCAGACCGGGCGCAAGGGCGCCGACCTGCACGTCGCCGCGCAGACGCGTCCGCAGCCCGCGGGCGCCGACCTTCACTACCTGTTCGCCCCGCTGAAGAGCGCGCGCCTCGACTATCTCGCGCAGAAGGCGGTGGAGATGGGGGCCGGGACGATCCGACCGGTCATCACCCGGTTCACGCAGGGCGATCGCGTGAACATGGACCGGCTGCGGGCCAACGCGGTCGAGGCCGCCGAGCAGTGCGGGATCCTGGCGATTCCCGATTGTCCGGAGCCCGAGCGCCTGCCGGCCGCACTCGCGGGCCTCGCGCCCGGGCGGCTTCTCGTGTTCTGCGACGAGGACGCGCCCGTGCGCGACCCGGTGGCGGCCCTGCGGGCGGCTGGCGACCCGCTGGCGCCCCCTCCGCTCGCCGTGCTGGTCGGTCCCGAAGGCGGCTTCTCCGAGGAGGAGCGGGCGCTGATCCGGGCGCGGCCGAACACCGTGGCGCTCTCCCTGGGGCCGCGCATCCTGCGGGCCGACACCGCCGCCGTCGCCGTGCTGACGCTGGTGCAGGCGGTGCTCGGCGACGCGCGCTGACGCGCGCCGCCCCGATCCATGTGTGCCCGCGCACATGGAAGGACCGCGCCGGTCGATTGTTTCCCCGGATCAGACGTGAAGCGGCGCGCCGGTCGAGACCGCCGCGTTGTGGGTTCACGGCGGCTCGATTATGTCCCGGATCGGACGCCGCCTGCGCCGCGTGCTCATCGGGGTCGGGGGCGGGTGTCCGCCCGGATCCCGCTCGCGAGAGCGGGTTTGTACCGGGTGGATCCGCCGGAGCAGTCCGGCGCGCCCGTTCCCAGGCACACGTCAGACGCACGGGCAGGCAGCGCATGGCGCGCGACAGCAACGACACCACGCCGCTCACCACGCGCGCCGAACTGATCGAATGGTTCGCGGCGGGCGAGAAGCCGCGCGCGCGCTTCGCGATCGGCACCGAGCACGAGAAGATCCCGTTCTATCGGGAGACCCGGGCGCCGGTCCCCTACGAGGGGGACCGCGGCATCCGGGCGCTCCTGGACGGACTCGCCCGTGAGACCGGCTGGGAGCCGATCCTCGATCTCGGCAACATCATCGGCCTGTCGGCGGAGGCGGGCGGCGCGATCTCGATCGAGCCCGGCGGCCAGTTCGAGCTGTCGGGCGCGGCGCTTGCCGACGTGCACGCCACGGCGGCGGAACTCGCCACGCACCTCGCCGCGGCGAAGCGGGTGGCCGATCCCCTGGGCATCAGCTTCCTGACGTTGGGCATGAGCCCGAAATGGCGCCGGGACGAGACGCCGGTCATGCCCAAGAGCCGCTACCGAATCATGGCCGGCTACATGCCGAAGGTCGGGTCCCTCGGTCTCGACATGATGCTGCGCACCGCCACCGTGCAGGTGAACCTCGACTTCGCCTCCGAGGCCGACATGGTGCGCAAGATGCGCGCGTCCCTGGCGCTGCAGCCGGTCGCGACCGCGCTCTTCGCCAACTCGCCCTTCACCGACGGCCGGCCGAACGGCTTCCTGTCGCGCCGGTCCGAGATCTGGCGCGACACGGATGCCCACCGGACCGGGATGCTGCCCTTCGCCTTCGACGCGGGGTTCGGCTACGAGGCCTACGTCGACTGGCTGCTCGACATGCCGATGTACTTCGTCAAGCGAGGCGACACCTACCACGACGTGTCGGGCGCCTCGTTCCGCGACCTGATGGCCGGCAAGCTCCCGCAGCTGCCGGGCGAGTTCGCCACGGTCTCGGACTGGGCCAACCACGCCTCCACGGCCTTCCCCGAGGTGCGGCTCAAGCGCTTCCTGGAGATGCGCGGCGCCGATGTCGGCGGCCCCGGCATGATCGCCGCTCAGGCCGCCTTCTGGACCGGTCTCCTCTACGACGACGCGGCCCTCGACGCGGCCCTCGACCTCGTGAAGGGGTGGAGCCTCGCCAACCGCGAGGCCGCCCGCGCCACGGCGCCGCGGCTGGGGCTCGCGACGCCGGTGGCCAATACCACGCTCGGGGCCGTCGCCGCCGAGGCCCTGGCGATCGCCCGCGCGGGCCTCCGGGCCCGGGGCCGCCGCGACGCCGAGGGCCGGGACGAGGTGATCTACCTGCAGCCGCTCGAGGCCGTCGTCGCGGCCGGGCGGACGCGGGCCGAGGATCTCCTCGCCGACTACGAGGGTCGCTGGGGCGCCTGCGTGCGTCCGGCCTTCACGGAATGCGTCTTCTAGCACCCGGCTGAGCGGCTCACGCCGCCCGCGCGAATCGCCGTTGGAACGTGCTAATGGAACGTTCCGACAGGGCGCGACGCCCGGGGAGAGGCCGAATCATGATCCGCATCATCGCCGTCATCCTCGCCGGTATGGCTTCCGTTCCGGTGGCCTCGAGCACGGCGCGAGCGGCCGACCTGGCGCGGTTGGAGGGCGCTGGACCGGCCCCGGGGCGCTGGCATCACAGGGCCGGCGGCCGGATCGCCGGCACCGTGGCGGCGCGGGGGCGGCCGCAGTACAGCTACTACGGCGAGTACGGCTATCCCGCGCCGTTCGGCTACGGTTACGCCTACGCGCCGGTCCCGAGCCGCGGCTTCGAGTACGGCTACAACGGTCCCCGCTATGTCTGGACGGCGCCGGACAGCTATGCCGGACCCGCCTTCGGCTATCACGTGTGGTGAGGACGCCGCTGGCGCCGGGCCGCCGCGGTGCCTAAGACCGCCGGGCCGGCATCCGCGCCGGTTCGGGAGCTTCCGGCGTGCGGGACGAGGATCCGGACTGCGTCGACCTCGACCTGAGCGGCCTGAAATGCCCGCTCCCGGTCCTGCGCACCCGCAAGGCGCTGCGCGGCCTCGCCGCCGGCCGGACGCTGGTGGTGACCTGCACCGACCCCCTAGCCGCCCTCGACATCCCCAACCTCGTGCGCGAGGAGGGCGCCCGCCTCGACGCCGCCGAGCGTCTGGAGGGGCCGCCCGCGGGGCGCCTGCGCTTCCGCATCACCGTGTCCGCAAGGCCGCCGCATTCCTGAACGATCCGTCGGGCTCCAGGAGCAGGGCGAGATCGGAATGGCACCACGGATCGGGGGCGTGCGCCTCGTACATGACGGTTGGGCGCGCTACCTCGTCGCCGAGGTGATGCAGGAGGACGGGAGCCGCATCACCCGGGAGATGGAGGATCACGGCCGGGCGGTCGCGGTGCTCCCCTACGATCCGGAGCGGCGGGTCGCCACGCTCGTCTCGCAGTTCCGGGCGCCGGTCCTCTACTCGGGCGGGCCGCCGAGCCACATCGAGGTGCCGGCCGGCCTCCTCGACGAGGGCGCCTCCGAGGACGAGGCGCGGCGCGAGGCGATGGAGGAGACGGGCCTGCGCCTCAGCGCCCTCGACTTCGTCGCCAGCGCCTGGTCGATGCCGGGGATCTCCACGGAGCGGATGGACCTGTTCCTCGCCGCCTACGGCGAGGCCGACCGGACCGGCACCGGCGGCGGTCTCGCCGCCGAGGGCGAGGCCGTGGCGGTCCACGAGATCCCGCTGCCGGAACTGGCCGCCATGGGCCGCCGCGGCGCGATCACCGACATGAAGTCGCTGACGCTGCTCTTCGCGCTCCAATTGCGGCGGCCGGACCTGTTCGCGGAGCGGCGCTGAGTCAGCCGGCGCGCCGCCGGAACCGGTCGCGCGCGGCGAGGCCGATGAAGCGCCACGACTTGATGAAGTAGCGCCGGAACAGCCGGCGCGGCGCCTGCAGGAACCGGTAGATCCACTCGAGGCCGAGGCGCTGCATCAGCCGCGGGGCGCGCGGCAGGAACCCGGCGGCGACGTTGAGGGCGTCGCCGACGCAGAAGACCACCGGCTCGCCGAGCGTCTGGCCGTGGCGATCCACCCAGATCTCGGATTTGGGCGCGCCGACGCCCATCACCAGCAGCGTCGTCCCGTGGGCGCGGATCCGCTCCGCCAGGGCGCGGCTGTAGGCCGCGTCGTGCTCGAAGCCGAAGGGTGGCACGGCGCTCGCCACGGCGCCGGGCGGAAGGCCCGCCGCCTGCAGCCGGGTCGCCAGCGCGTCCGCCGCGTCCTGTCGGGCGGAGACGAAGAAGACCCGCCGCGCGAAGGCCGGCGGGTCGGCCAGGACGCAGCCCAGGAGGTCGTGGCCGGTGATCCGGTGAACGGGCTGGGCGCACGCCTTCCGGGCCAGCCAGACCAGCGGCATCCCGTCGAGGGTCCGGGCCGCGGCGCGCGCGTAGGCCTCGCGGAACGGCGCGTTCTCGCTGAGCTGGACGATGTGATCGACGTTCGCCGTCACGATCATGCGCGGGCGGCCGTCACGCCGGGCCGCGACGTCGGCTACGAGGGTCGCGGCGGGACCGGTGTGAAACCGGTAGCCGAAGAGTTCGACGGTCGCGCCCGTCTGCGGCGATCCGGACGCCGCGGGGGCCGGGGCGCTCACCGTGTGTGCCTCCCCGAGGACCGGATCCATAGCGCCCAGGTAGAGGCTGATCTCGCCGATGTCACGCATCGGCGGCCCGGAAGCTCGCGGCCGGCCGGGTGGCGGCGCGCAGGCTGCGGCGACGGTCGCTGTCGGCGCCGAGCAGCAGGGCGATGCCGCCGCCGAGCAGCAGGCCGAGGACAAGCGCCACCGGCAGGACGATCTTGGGGGAGGGCGGGAAGGTCCGCTGGCGCGCCGGGACCGCGGCCGAGATGATCCGGACGTTGGTGGTGTTGAGCCGCTCCTGCTCGCTCGCCTCGCGGGCGCGCTTCAGATAGGCCTCGTAGATGCCGCGGCGGGCGTCGAGGGTCCGCTCCAGCTCGCGCAGGCCGACATAGGCCCGGTCGCTGGACGCGGTCTCGTTCTTCACCCGGTCGAGATTGGCCCGGATCGCGGCCTCGCTCGCGGCGGCGCGGTCGTAATCCTTCTGGGTCGTCTCGATGATCCGCTCCTTCTCGCGCTGGATCAGGCGCTGCAGGTCGCGCTGCTGGGCGTACTGCTCGGCCATGGCCGGGTGGCGCTCGCCGAGGCGCGTGGCGAGCTCCGCGGTGTTGCGGGACAGCGTGGCGTATTGCTGCCGCAGGGCCTGCATCTCCAGGCTCTGCAGCATCTCCGGCAGGGCGGTGCTGGGATCCGACGAGCGCATCCGGCGCGCCTGATCGAGGCGCGACTTGGCCTCCGCGGTCTTGATGGAGGCGGTGACGAGCTGCTGGTTCAGGTCGCCGAGCTGCTGGTCGGTGAGCAGGCGGCCGCTGGCGGCCACGAGCTTGTGATCCTCGCGGTAGCGCACCACGGCGCTCTCGGCCTGCTCGACGTCGCGCTTGAGGCTGTTGAGCCGCCCCGCCAGGGCGTCGGAGGCGCGCCGCGCGGTCTCGGTCCGGGCCGCGGCCTCCTCGGCGAAGTAGGCGTCGCCGACGGCGTTGGCGATGCGGGCGGCCTTCTCGGGATCGCGCGACTGAACGGAGACGTCGATCACGAAGGTCCGCTCGGCCCGCCGGACGGTGAGCCGATTCTGCAGCGTGTCGAGGGCCGTGAAGACCGGGTCGCGGCTCGCCGGCGGGGGCAGCATGCCCAGCGCGCCCTTGATCCAGGTGAGGGTCGGGTTGTTGCCGTCCGGCAGCACGAACTCGTCGTCCTTGTCGAGGTGGAGCTTGGCGATCACTCGGCGCAGGACGCTGTCGGACTGGATCACCCGCACCTGGCTCTCGGCGATCGACACGCCGCTGTCGGCCTGGGGCTGGCGCGCGTTCACGTCGTTCTCGACGACGCGCAGGTCGCTCGGATCCACCAGGATCTGGATGCTCGACGTGTAGCGGGGCGGGATCAGGCCGAGGAGCGCCACCGCGACGGCGACCATGAACAGGCCGCCCAGCACGATGAAGCCGCTGCCGCGCCACAGCCGCCGCAGGATCACGCGGCCGTCCGTCGGCGGCGCGACCTGCGGCAGCACCATCCGCACGGGCCGTTCGCCGCTCATCCGCGTCGAGAAGTCGAACATACGCCTCGCTCCCTGACCTGCCTCGGCGGAGACCGCCGCCCGTCACCCGCCCCGTCGCCCATTCCCTTTCTGACCAGCTCCGTGCCGATCTGGAACAGGTGCCCGCCCGAGGCGCTGCCTTCTTCGGGAGCCCAGCAATCAACATACCGGACCAGTAGTGTCGCCCCGATGCGGCACTTGCTTCAGGAAGCTGGCAGATATCGCTTACAGATGCAGTCCTGACTGTCACGACAATCGGGCGTGAAAAGTTCCCGATTTGTTGGGGACTACGCAGGTCGCCTCAGGCGGTGCCCGCGTGTGCGACAATTGACTCCAGCGCATCGTAAACCGCGGAATCGCCGGCCAGGAAGCGCCGGAAGCGCGCGCCGTCCTCGGCCGCGATCGCGTTCCAGCGTGCGACGTTGGCCCGACTCATTCCGGCGGCGCGGGCCAGGGCGCCGTCGCGGATCCAGCCGGCGAGGGCGCCCGCGGCCGCGTCGGGCTCCTCCGGCCGGATCAGCAGGGCCGACGCCCCCAGGACCTCCCGGAACACCGGGTCGTCCGGCGCCACCACCGGAAGGCCGCCGTGCTGGACCTCCAGCAGCGGCAGGCCGAGGCCCTCCGCCTTGGAGGTGGAGACCAGCAGGTGGCACGACCCCGCGAGGGCGCGCAGCTCGGCGTCGGCGAGGTACCCGTGGCGGTGCAGGAACGGCGGCGGTGCGTCCAGGAAGGCGTGCTGCCCCCAGCCGACCCGGCCGACGAGGTGGAGCTCCGCCGGGATACCGGCGCGGATGAGCGCCGCCGTCAGCGCGAGGGTCGCCGGATAGTTCTTGCGCGGCTCGATGGTGCCGATGGCCAGGATGCGCAGCGGCCGGCCCGGCGCGTAGGCCGCCGGTCCCGGCAGGTGCGCGAGCCCGAAGGCGTCGCGGACGGGGGGGCGCAGCAGGGCGACGCGGGCGCGTCGGGCGCAGAGCGCGCGCACGTCCGCCCCGGTGGTGCGGCTGTTAACGAACAGGTTCGGGCACCAGCGCAGGGCCAGGGCGAAGCTGGGGCTCATGTAGAGCCGGCTGCGCAGGCTCAGATCCTCCGTCCGCGTGAGCAGGAAGGTGTCGTGGACGTAGAGCAGGCAGCGCGACGCCGCGACGGCGCAGAGCGGCCCGGGCGGGAAGCCCGGGAACAGGAACAGGGCGTCCCGATCCATCAGCGCACGCGCCGGCAGGCCGAGCTGCTGCGCGGCGATCATGCCGGGCAGGGAGCCCGCGGTCACCGGCCGCACCGCGTGCGGGGCGAGCCGGTCCGGGGCGAACAGGTCTAGGGTGACTCGCTCGATCCCCGTCACGTGGGCGCGCAGATGGGTCTGATCGAGGTAGATCCGCCGCCGAGTCGGCGCCGCCCGCGCGCCGCCCGCATTGTCGCCGGCCACGTCGCCGGCCACGCCGCCGGCCACGCCGCCCGCGGTTTCGCCGGCCCTGTCGCCGCGGGCCGTCACGTCTGGCTCCGGCGCAGCGCGCCGGCGAGGTAGAGGCACCGGCGCACGAGGAGCGGCATCCGACGCCCGAAGACCATCTGCTTGGCCCGCCGCAGCCGGCGCACGAGCGGGCGCGAGATCGCCGGGACGGTGCCGGCCGCGCCCGCCCGCAGGTCCGCCGCGAACGGGAAGTGCCCGAGCATCCCGGGGGCGAAGCGCGGGCCCGTCGGGGCGCTCGGCAGACCGTGACGCCGGAAGACCGCGTCCAGCGACAGCGCGGAGGCGGCCGGGCTGTAGCGGCTCTCCAGGGCGATGCGCGCGAAGGCGCCGAGCAGCGCGCGCGCCTCGCTGTCGCCGACCAGTGCCGCCAGCGCCTCGGCGAGGGCGCCCGGCCGCACCGGCACGAGGCGGCCCGACACGCCGTCGATCACGGCCGAGGTCAGGCCGGAGGTGCGGTAGGCGAGCGTCGGCACCCCGCACAGGCCGGCCTCGATCGGCGTCTGCCCGAGGGTCTCGTGACGGCTGGCGGTGACGTGGAGGTCGCAGGCCCCGTACCACGCGGCCAGGAGCGCCTCGTCGGCGATGAGGCCGGGCGCGTACAGGTTCGCGACGCCGAGCCGGGCCGGATCGTCGAGCCGGCCGACCGCCACCACGCCGACGCCCGGGCCCGCCACGGCCTGAAGCGCGGCCCGGAGATCGGCGAAGCCCTTGTCGGGCCCGTCGACGATGACCGAGGAGACGAGGATCAGGACGTCGTCGGCCGGCAGACCGAGCGTGCCGCGCAGCGCCGCGCGATCGCCGGGCCGGAACACGGCGGTCGGGAAGGCCAGCCGCACGGGCTCGATCACGCTGCCGGGCGGGGCGAGTTCGCGCGCCCGCGCCAGCGTCCAGTCGGAATTGGCCAGCAGCCAGGGCGCGGAGGGTCGCGTCGGGGATCCGGGCGCGGCGCCGGCGAGCACCGCGCGCTTGCGCTCGTGCATCCCGGCGATCCGGCCGGGCGCCAGCTCCGGGTACTCGTCCGGGCCGGGGCAGGCGGCGTCGCAGCCGGACGCGGCGCGCCAGCAGTCGCGGGGGTGGGCGCACCGGCCTGTCAGGGGGAAGAGGTCGTGCAGCACGAGGCCGACCGGACCGCGCCGCGCCAGGCGGCCGACGACGTCGAGGCTGCGGGTGGCGCCGTGCAGGTTGCCGGCGAGGACGAGATCGGGGGCGGCCGCCGCGACCGCGGCCTCCGCCTGCGGGAAGTCGTCGCGCCACTCGGCGGCCTCCGGGCGTCCGCTCAACGTCACCTCCGCGACCCGGTGGCCCGCGAGCGTCAGCGCCTCGGCGAGGCGGCGCTGGGCCACGCCCGCGCCCCCGCGGGTTCCGGTCCCGGTCAGCGACACGATCGACAGGCCGGCGGCGGGCGGGGGCAGCGGCGCGTCGAGCCTGTGGAGCAGGATCGGGCGGCCGATCAGGCTCCGCCGATCGGCGGGGATCGCCGACCAGGCGGAGGCGGCGTCGAGCGTCCCGTCGGCGTCGATGATCGCGTGCGCGAGGGCGTCCCGCCGCCAGAGGATCCCGCCGTCCGCGGCCCCGGGGCCGTCGAGGCCGCGGACGACGTCGTCGAACAGGACGCGCAGCCCCGCCACCGCGTCGGCGCCGGTGAGCGCGGCCTCCAGCGCCAGGGCGGTCAGCGCACCGGGCGCGAGCAGGTCGCCGGCGCGGAGCCAGAACAGGTGCTCCGGATCGGGAACCGACAGGATGCGCGCCGCCGCGGCGCGGCCGGCCGCCGGGTCGAGCAGGTCGTGCCGCAGTTCCGGGTAGCCCTGGCGCAGGACCGACGCGACGGTCTCGGCGAGCGCGGCACCCGCGCCGGCCACCGTGACGACGCGGATCCGCGGCCACGGACGCCCGTCGGGGAGCGACGCGGGACGGGCCGGCGCGCCGGCGCTGCGCCCGAACGGCCAGCCGGCGACGCCGTGGGCGGGCGGTGACATGTCTGCGGCGTCGGTCACGGCGGCTCTGGCGGCGGCTCGGGTCTCGTGCGGGGCGGCAGAGTGGACGGGAAGGTTGAAGATTGCCTCTCGGGGCGGGCGGCCCGTCAGGCCGCCACGCGGATCCGCGCCGGGCCGGCCTCGATCCGGCCGATCCGGGCCGCCGCCGGGTAGCCGGCCGCCCGGATGCGCGCCAGGATCGCGTCGGCCCGGTCGGCCGAGCAGGTCACCAGCAGCCCGCCCGAGGTCTGCGGATCGGTCAGGAGATGGCGGCGCCACTCGGGGAAGTCGGCCGGCAGGTCCACGGCCTCGCCGAACGCCGCCCAGTTGCGGTGCGAGGCGCCGGTGACCGCGCCCGCGCGCGCCAGCGCCTCCGCCTGCGGCAGCAGGGGAAGGGCGTCGGCCTCGAGGGTGAGCGTGAGGCCGGCGCCGCGGGCGATCTCCAGGCCGTGCCCCAGGATGCCGAATCCGGTCACGTCGGTCAGGGCGTGCACGGCGGGCTCGGCGGCGAGATCGGTCCCGATCCGGTTGAGCAGCGTCGTGGTCGCGATGAAGTCGCGGTAGCCGGCCTCGTCGAGGGTCGCCCGCTTGATCGCCGCCGAGTAGACCCCGACCCCGAGGGCCTTGGTGAGCAGGACGGCGTCCCCGGCCACCGCGTCGGCGTTGCGCCGCACCGCCTCGCGGCGGCAGGTCCCGATCACCGCCAGACCGTAGATCGGCTCCGGCGCGTCGATCGAGTGGCCGCCCGCCACCGGGATGCCGGCCGCGGCGCATTGCTCCGCGCCGCCGCGCAGGATCCGCGCGACCACCTCGGGGTCGATCTTGCCGAGCGGCATCCCGAGGATCGCCAGCGCGAACAGCGGCCGGCCGCCCATGGCGTAGACGTCCGAGATGGCGTTCGTCGCGGCGATCCGGCCGAAATCGATGGGGTCGTCCACCATCGGCGTGAAGAAGTCCGTGGTGGCGATGAGGCAGGTGCCGTCCTCCAGCTCCCACACCGCCGCGTCGTCCGCGGTCTCGTTGCCGACGAGGAGCCGCTCGAACGGGCCCGCCGCCGGCTGCTGGGCGAGGAGCTGGCGCAGGGTGGCCGGATCGAGCTTGCAGCCGCAGCCGCCGCCGTGGGCGAGACTGGTCAGGCGGGGGGCATCGCTCATGGCCGAACTCCGTTCCGGATAACCCGGGGTCTTCGCGGGGTCTTCGCGGAGTCAGTAGCGCGTCGTCACCGCGTTGAGCCAGTCCGGCGAGGCCGCGACGGCCGCGGCCTCGACCCGCTTGTCGAGGCCCGTCAGCACCAGCAGCCCGAGCACGACCATCACGGCGCCGAGCGCGGCCTTCGCGGCCCGGCCGGCCGCGGCGAGGCCGCCGCGCCAGCGCAGCAGCGCCTCGCGGGAGACGAGGCCCAGGAGCATCAGCGGGGCCGCGGCGCCGATCCCGAAGGCCAGCATGGTCAGGGCGACGCCCCCGAGATGCTCGCCCCGCGCCGCCATGAGCGAGGCCGCCCCCAGGGTCGGTCCCACGCAGGGGCTCCAGGCCGCGCCGAGCAGCAGGCCCACGGCGAACTGGCCGGGCAATCCCCCGGAGCCGATGCCGCCGAAACGGTCCTCCGCCCAGGCGCCGACCGGGCCGGCCGCCGTTGCGACCCGGGCCTGGAGCCGCGGCAGCATCAGCACGACGCCCAGGAGCACCAGGAGCACCGCGCCGGCGCGCCGGAACACGTCGCCGTCGAGCCCGATGGTGAAGCCGATCGTCGCGACGAACAGCCCGATGGCCGTGAAGGCGATGGCGAGGCCGGCCGCCAGAGCCGCCGGACCCAGGCGATGCTCGGCCGCCGCCGTGCCGAGCACGATGGGGATCAGCGGCAGCACGCAGGGCGAGAGCACCGAGAGCAGGCCGGCCAGGAACGCGAACCCCACCGTTCCCAGCATGCCCCGTGCCCTCCCGCTGGCGCCTCGCCCGACGAGGCTTCGACCCTGGCGCGCGGGCCGTCAACGCGCCAGGCGGACGCGGGCCGGCGGGAACAACGCGGCCGCGCGCCGCTTTCGGCGGCAGTCCGGCGGCGTTGCCGGGCGAGGCGCCGAGGAAGGCGTCGAGGAAGGCGTCCAGGAAGGCGCTGAGGCAAGGCGGAGCAGAGCGGTGACCACCTTCTTCACGGGCGACACGCATTTCGGCGACCCGCGGGCCCTGCGCTTCGACCACCGGCCCTACCCGGACCTCGAGGCCCACGATGCCGGCCTGATCGCGGCCTGGAACGCGACGGTCGCGCCCGGCGACACGGTCTGGCACCTCGGCGATTTCGCCCTCGGCCCGAGCGGTGACCGGATCCGCGCGATCCTCGCCGGACTGAACGGCGAGAAGCACCTGATCGCCGGCAACAACGACGGGCCGGACACGCTCACGGCGCCCGGCTGGGCGTCGGTCCGGCACTACGCGGAACTCGCCGTCGAGGGGCGGATGGTGGTGCTCTGCCACTACGCGTTCCGTACCTGGAACGGCATGAGCCGGGGCGCGCTGAACCTCCACGGCCACAGCCACGGCAAGCTCAAGCCGATGCCGAAGCAGTACGATGTCGGCGTCGATCCGATGGGTGCGGCCCCCGTGCCACTCTCCGCAATCCTGACCTCCCGACTGCGCCGGAAGCGGTGATTCGGGGCGGAACTTTCACGTCAGCTTCACTGTTTCAGCGGACAGAGAAGGAGTGGACCTGAGCCGCTCCGAGAAGCCCGGCAGGACCGCCCGCGGATCTGCCATCACAAACCGTGTGTGAGTGTTCCCGTGAGTGCCAAGTCGGTCACTCTGACCCGCTGCCTCGCCAGCCTCCTGGCAGGCCTCGCCCTGACTTCCGCCGCGTCGGCCCTGCCGTCCTGCATCGAAGCCCAGCGCAAGGTCGACGAGGCGAACGCCCTGCGCTTCCAGGCGCGTCAGGAAGCCCGCCTGGGCAACCATGACCGCGTCTGCGACACGCTCGACGAGGTGGGCGACCGCTACGACGATGCCCGCGACGCGTTCGAGCGATGCGGAGAGGGCGTCGTGGCCATCGACCTCCGCAGCGAGCTGCGGGGTCTGCGGATCGCCAAGAAAATCAACCGCTGCGACTGACCGGGTGCGCGATCGCACCTCGGCCGTCCCGTTCCTGAAGCATCACCCCGATACGCGCGACGCTGGTCGCCGAGAAGGTTCTGCGCCGATGACCCCCGCCACGCTCTCGAACGACATCGAGCCCACCGTCACCCGCACCGGTCCGTCCTTCGCGGCCGCCCTGTGCGGTTTCGTCAGCACCACCGTCGCCACGACGATGCTGCTCATGCTGATCGGCACGTTCTGATTATGGTGCGACCGACCAGAATCTCTGGCGGTTGAACAGCATCTCCTGGGAGCCGATCTTCGGGGTCGGCTCCGTCCTCCGGCCGCAATCGGGTTCGGCCGGTTTCGTGACCGCCGCCAGGGTCGCCGGCGCCACCGGCACGAGGCCCAGTCGGGACTGCACTTCGGGTTGCCGTGCCGCCGCGATGGTCAGCACGCAGGCGATCAGGCCGCCGGCAACAGTTCCGAGAACGAAATTCAACATCGGGGTTGGGGTCCGGGGGCCGGTTCCTTTCGGCCGCACAGCGTCGTCGATAACCAACCCGGCGGCATCATGGCGGATGCGGCGCTCACGCGCTTTTAACTCCTGATCTGCGACAGCTACGCGCTAGCTTGCCTCAGTGGCAGGCCCGACGACGGGGCTGGACCGCCGATGAACTACGCCGCCAACGCCTACGCCAAGACCTCCCACAGCGCGCTGTCGCCCCGCGAAGCCGAATCCGCCGTGCTGCTCAAGGCGGCGCAGAAGCTGATCGGCGCCAGCCAGGGGCTCGCCAGCGGCGACGCCGGGCGCATCAACGAGGCCCTGTCGTTCAACCAGCGGGTCTGGACGCTGCTGACCTCCGAGGCGACGTCCGCGGAGAACCCGCTCCCCGCCGACGTGAAGCAGGGCGTCGGACGCCTGGGCGTGTTCGTGCTCCAGAGCTGCATCGACACGATGATCGCTCCCACGCCGGAGAAGATCGCCACGCTCGTGTCGATCAACAATCACATCGCCGCCGGCCTGCAGGGCAATCCCGGCTGAGGCCGCGTGCCGGTCAGCGAGCCGCCGCGGCGTCCGGCACCTCGGCCGGCGATTCGGCGCCGGCCGCCTCCCACTCGACGAGCTTGCGGCTCAGCTTGAGCGACCGGTAATACTCGCCGGCCTCCACCGCCTGGGCGATCGCGGCGATCTGCCCGGCGGCGGCCGGCGCGAGTCCCAGCAGATCCGTGGCCTGCCGGAAGAACAGGTCGATGCCCTGCGTCGGGTCGTCGGCGAGGTAGATAACCGTCAGCGTCAGGTGGAGACGCTTGCAGGCCGTGTCGGCCTCGCTCTCCGTGATGATCTCGCTCTCGCGCAGAAACTTGCACTGCGTCTCGATCAGGAAAGTCGAGCGACGGTCGCCGTTGCGGAGCAGCGCGCCGTTGATGATCAGCCGCTCGAACGGCTTGAGTTCCAGGCGCAGGGGCATCGGGTGTTCCTTTCTAGAAGACCCGGCGATCTCATTCGCGAACCGTTAACGTTTCGCGAATGTCGGACGGCCGCGCCGCCGTTGCCGCGGGTGGCCACCGTGATAAACTCGGACAAATTCCGGCCGGGCGAGCCACGTCGAGGAGGGTCGATGACGGCGACGGGCGATCAGCGCGCGCGGTATCCCAGCCTCGCCGGCAAGCGCGTCCTCGTGACCGGTGGTGCCTCGGGCATCGGCGAGGGGCTGGTCGAGGCCTTCGTCGGGCAGGGCGCCCGCGTCCTGTTCTGCGATATCGCGGACGATGCGGCCCGCGCCGTGGTGGCGCGCCTCGCGCCCGGCGCCGCGCACGCCCCGCTCTACCGGCGCTGCGACCTGACCGATATCGAGGCGGTCCGCGCGCTGGTGGCCGAGGCCGACACGGCCCTCGGTGGGCTCGACATCCTGATCAACAATGCCGGCAACGACGACCGCCACGCTCTCGCGGACGTGACGCCCGCCTACTGGGACGACCGGATGGCGGTGAATCTGCGCCACCTGTTCTTCGCGGCCCAGGCGGCGGTCCCACCCATGCGCCGCGCCGGCGGTGGCGTGATCCTCAATTTCGGATCGATCAGCTGGCATCTCGGGCTGACGGAAATGCCGCTCTACCAGACCGCCAAGGCGGCGATCGAGGGCATGACCCGGGCGCTCGCCCGCGACCTCGGCCGCGACAACATCCGGGTGGCGTCGATCGTGCCGGGCAACGTTCAGACGCCCCGCCAGGAGCGATGGTACTCGCCGGAGGGCGAGGCGGAGATCGTCGCCGCGCAGTGCCTGGACGGTCGGATCCAGCCGGCCGACGTCGCCGCGCTGGTCCTGTTCCTGGCCTCGGACGATGCCCGGATGTGTACGGCCCACGCGTACTTCATCGACGCGGGCTGGCGCTAGGACCGGCGCCGGGCAACCAAGCGGCCGGGCAAAGGATCGGCCGGGCGGAGGCGTCGACGGCGCTCCGGCCCGGCCCGCTTCCCTGCCTCAGTCGCAGGTCTCCTTCTTGACGGTCTTCGAGTCGCCCATGTCGTTCTCCTTGCGCACCGTCTTGGTGACGCAGCCGTCGCCGTGGTCGTGGACGGTCACGGACTTCGACTCGGAGGCCGGACGGTCGACGACGACGGCCGGGCGGTCGCGCTCGATCACCGTGGTCTGGGCCTGCGCGGCGGCGCCGAGGCTCAACAGGGCGGCGGTCGCGAGCAAGGTCATGCGCATGCTGAAACTCCAATACCGATTTCGGTAGCGGATAACGGCAATGCCAGCTTGGGCGTTCCGCGGCGTGTCGCGTCCTGAGGCGGGCCGAACCCGTAGAGAACTTGGCTCGGCCCGCGCGCCGTTCGGCATGAGGTGCAGCCGGAGCGACGGCGCCAATGACCGCGGAAGCCGACCCGAAGCAACCCCGGCGAACTACGTGCGCGGCGCGGCCGGGTCTCAGCCGCCGGTCATCGGCGGGAAGAAGGCGATCTCGCGGGCCCCCGCGATCGGCGCGTCCGACTTGGCGTGGGCCCGGTCGATCGCGGCACGGACGACGCCGGGATCCTCGAAGGCGTAGGCGTATTCCTCGCCCCGGCCCCGGAGCCAACCGACGAGATCGGCGACGGTGGCGACCTCCGGCGGCGGCGCCAGCTCCTCCTCGGAGCGGCCGATCCGCTCGCGGACCCAGGCGAAATAGACGAGCTTCATCGCATCACCGTACCGGAGACAGGGCAGGGACCGCGCGTCCCGGAGACGGATCCCTCAGCGCGGATCGTCGATGACGTGCTTGATCCCGGCCCGCATGTAGTCCCACCCGGTCCAGAGCGTGAGCGCGGCGGCGAGCCACAGGAGCGTCAGGCCGATCGGCTCGGTTCCCGGGAGCACCGTCTCGCCCGCCGGACCGGCCACTAGGAAGCCGAGGGCCAGGAGCTGCACGGTGGTCTTCCACTTCGCGATCCGGCTGACCGGCACGCCGACCTTCAGTTCCGCCAGATACTCGCGCAGGCCGGAGACCAGCACCTCGCGGCAGAGGATCACGATGGCCGCCCAGATATTCGAGCCGACGATGGTGTGGTCCGCCGCCAGCATCAGCAGGCACGCCGAGACCAAGAGCTTGTCGGCGATCGGATCGAGCATCCGGCCGAGCGCCGAGCTCTGGTGGTAGGTGCGGGCGACGTACCCGTCGAGGTAGTCGGTGATCGCGGCCGCGACGAACACCCCCAGCGCCGTCCACCGCGCCGTGTGGGATTCGGGCCAGAACAGCAGCGCGACCATCACCGGCACGGCAACGAGGCGCCCGTAGGTCAGGCAATTCGCGAGCGTCCAGGCCGGCGACCGTCGTCGGGGAAGGACGGCGTTCATCGGAGGGGTGAAATCAGAGTGGGCCCCGGGCGTCAACGCCCCAGACTCCGCCTCGGCCATCGCGGCCGGGTTCTCAGGCGCCGGCATGAAAGAAGTCGTAGACCGCCCGCGCGGTGGCGGCGTTCACGCCCGGGGTCTTGGCCAGATCCTCGAAGGCGGCGCGCTCGATCGCCTTCACGGTCCCGAAGTGGTGCAGCAGCGCGCGCTTGCGGCTCGGACCGATGCCGGCGATCTCGTCCAACGGATTCTTCACCATCTCACGCTTCCGCTTGGCCCGATGGCTGCCGATGGCGAAGCGGTGCGCCTCGTCGCGGAGCCGCTGCACGAAGTAGAGCGTCGGGTCGCGCGGCGGAAGCTTGAAGGGTGGCCGGCCGGGCACGAAAAACGTCTCCCGGCCCGCATCGCGGTCGCGGCCCTTGGCGACGCCGACGAGCGGCACGCCCGCCACGCCGACCTCATCCAGCGCCGCCCGCGCGGCGTCGAGCTGGCCCTTGCCGCCGTCGATCAGCACGAGGTCCGGCCAGGCCGGGAACGCCTCGCTCTCCTCCGCCGGGGCTGGCACCGGCTCCGGCACGCCGCCCTCGGCGGCGGCCACGGCCGCCTCGCGCTCCGTGCGCGGCGCCTCCTTCACGAGCCGCTTGAAGCGCCGTTGCAGCACCTCGCGCATCATGCCGTAATCGTCCCCGGGGGTCAGATCCTCGGACTTGATGTTGAACGTGCGGTAATGCGCCTTCATGAAGCCCGTCGGGCCGGCGACGATCATGCCGCCGACCGCGTTCGTGCCCATGATGTGCGAGTTGTCGTACACCTCGATCCGGCGGGGCGCCCCGTCGAGCCCGAAGGCCTGGCCGAGGGCGGCGAGGAGCTTGCCCTGCGAGGCCGTGTCGGCGAGGCGCCGCGCCAGCGCCTCCTTGGCGTTGCGCTGGGCGTAGTCGACGAGGTTCTTCCGCTCGCCGCGGCTCGGCCTGTGAATCTCGACGCGGTACTCCACCCGGCTCGACAGGGCCGCCGCGACCAGCTCCGCGTCCTCGATCGCGTGGCTCGTCAGCACCGTGCGGGGCGCGGGCTTGTCGTCGTAGAACTGGCCGATGAACGAGCCCAGCACCTCGTCGGGCGTCATCGTCCGGTCGGCCTTCGGGAAATAGGCGCGGTTGCCCCAGTTCTGGAAGTTCCGGAAGAAGAACACCTCGATGCAGAACTGGCCGGCCTGCTCGTCGAGGGCGAACACGTCCGCCTCCTCGACGCCCTGGGTGTTGACCCCCTGCACGCCCTGGATCGCCGACAGGGCGGCGATGCGGTCGCGGAACCGGGCGGCGCGCTCGAACTCCATCGCCTCGGACGCCTCCTGCATCTCGGCGCGCATCCGGTCCTTCACGGCG
The DNA here is from genome assembly GCF_900112625.1 of Methylobacterium sp. 13MFTsu3.1M2. Lineage (NCBI taxonomy): Bacteria > Pseudomonadati > Pseudomonadota > Alphaproteobacteria > Hyphomicrobiales > Methylobacteriaceae > Methylobacterium > Methylobacterium sp. 13MFTsu3.1M2. Next base: position 143,857 of record NZ_FOMM01000007.1, on the reverse strand, counting down.
TTCGACTTGCCGGCGAGGAACGCCCGGGCGGAATCCGCCATGGTCGCGTAGTCGTCCTTGGCGATCTCACCCGTGCAGGGGCCGGAGCAGCGCTTGATCTGGTAGAGCAGGCAGGGCCGGGTGCGGTTCTCGTAGTAGCTGTCTGTGCAGGTGCGCAGCAGGAAGGCGCGCTGCAGGGCGTTCACCGTCCGGTTCACCGCCCACACGCTGGCGAACGGGCCGTAATAATTGCCCTTCCGGCGCCGGGCGCCCCGGTGCTTGACGATCTGCGGGGCGGGGCCGTCGTCGGTGACCAGGATGTAGGGGAACGACTTGTCGTCCCGCATCAGCACGTTGAAGCGGGGCTTCAGCTGCTTGATCAGGTTGGCCTCGAGGAGGAGCGCCTCGGTCTCGGTCGCCGTGGTGACGAACTCCATCGCCGCCGTCTGCGAGATCATCCGGGCGATGCGGTTCGAGTGCGCCTGGCCCCGCGCGTAGGAGCCGACCCGCGCCTTCAGGTTCTTGGCCTTGCCGACGTAGAGGACGTCGCCGCGATGGTCGAACATCCGGTAGACGCCGGGCGAGGACGGCAGGGTCGACCAGAACCGGCGGATCACCTCGGTTCCGGCCTGGACGGCGCCCGGCTCGAAGTCGAAATCGATCTCCGGCGCCTCCGTCTCGGGGAGGCCGGCTTCCGGCTCGTCGGCGGCCTCGTCCCGCTCGGCGTCGCGGCCGTCGTCGAAGGTGTCGGGGGGCAGGTCTGAGAGGGCTCTGCGGCTCATACCGCAGATCTAAGCGTTCCGGACCGCCAGGGGGACCGGGGCGGCGACAAAAATCGCGCGCCCGGTCGGCTCGATCAGTCGAACAGCGAGTCGATGTCGCTCTGGTCGACGTGGCCGATGTCGTGGTCGAGCTTGGGCCCGTTGAGCAGCGAGCTCTCGTCGTCCAGGGAGGTCGGCACCGGCATGACGGTGATGAGCTCCTTGAAGCTGTCGAGTTCCGACCACGTGGCGATGAGCCGGTCGAGATGCTCCTCGATGAACTTCATCACGCTGACGATCTTGGTGATCCGCTGGCCGGTCAGGTCCTGGAAGTTGCAGGCCTCGTAGGCGGTGATCACGCGCTCGAGGATCACGTCGACGTGCTGCTTCGTGCCGGGCGGCAGCGTCGCGGCGTTGAGCATGCCGGCGTGGCTCTCGATCTCCTCGATCGCGCCGAGGAGCTGTGTCGTGGCGCGCTCCGTCGAGTCGACCACCGCGTCGAGCTCGTCGGCCGCCCGGCGCATGCCCTTGCCGGTGTTCTCGGTCCGGTGCAGCGTCGCCAGCTCCGACTTGGTGCGGGTGATCGCCTCCTTCATCACGTCGAGCTCGGTGCGCATCGCCAGCGCCTCGTGCAGCTCGCGGCGGCACGACTCGATGGTCTCGCTCGCGCTCATCTGCGTGACGCGGCGCAAGTCCTGGATGGCGTTGAAGATCTCCTCCAGGCGCTCGCTCGAGGCGGACGCCCCGGGTCCGGGAGGGGGAGCCGCGGGAAGCCCGAGACTGTCTTCGATGCGATAGCGCTTCTGGGTCATCGTCCGGGCGTGAGCGTTCGGGTTCCGTCGCCGCGACTGTCTACTATAACGGTTAGCGGACTGTGACTGCCGAGCTTCTTACCGCCGGCTCACTGCGCCCGGGGACCCAGGGCCTCGTCGGGGCTTAACCGCCGATTCACGCTGGTCGCGACGGGCCGGGGACGGGCCGGGCCGCCCCGGCGATTCACCACGTTCGTTCACCGGATTCGGTAAAATTCGACGGGATCGTTCGCGGGCCGGGAGCACGGGCACCGGCTCGGGAGCATGCGACGATGCGGCGTTCAGTCCGTCTGGGAATGGGTGTGGCCGCGGCCGCGTTCGTGCTGTGCGGCCCCGCCCGGGCGCAGCAGGCGCGCTACGCCGAGGGCGGCTACGGCGGCGGGCTGATCGAGTATCTCGTCACCGGCAGCGCCGGCGGCGCGACCGGGCGCGGCTGGCCGCAGCGCGCGGCGCCGCAGCAGCGCGTCGCGGCCTATTCCGGCGAGCTGGTGCCGGTCGAGCCGGAGCCGGCGCAAGGTTACGGGCAGGCGTACGGGCAGGCTTACGGCCAGCCCTATGGCCAGGCTTCCGGCGCCCCTCAGCCCTACGGTGCGCCCCAGGGAGATCCGGGCCGGATCGGCCGCGCGGTCTCGCCGGAGTACCAGCGCCAGGAAGTGGCCTTCACGGGGCGGCAGAAGCCCGGAACGATCGTGATCGACACCGCGGGAAAGCATCTCTACTTGGTGCAGGCCGGGCAGCGCGCCCTGCGCTACGGGATCGGCGTCGGTCGCCCCGGTTTCGCCTGGAGCGGGCTGAAGACGGTCAGCCGCAAGGCGGAGTGGCCGGACTGGACGCCGCCGGCCGAGATGCTGGCCCGCCGTCCCGACCTGCCGCGCCACATGGCCGGCGGCCCGGAGAACCCGCTGGGCGCCCGCGCCCTCTACCTGGGTTCGTCGCTCTACCGGATCCACGGGACGAACGAGCCCAACACGATCGGGCAGTCGGTCTCGTCGGGGTGCATCCGCATGATGAACGACGACGTCATCGACCTCTACGAGCGCGTGCCGGTGGGGGCGCGGGTCGAGGTCCTCTGAGCGGCCGACGCGGCCCCGGTCGCGGATCGGACCTTCCGGATACGAGAAAGGCCCGGCCGCGCCTGACGCGACCGGGCCTTCCGCTGCCTATCCGGGACGATCAGGTCCAGTCGCTGTCGTCGCCGCCGCCGAGGTCGCCGCCGAAATCACCGCCCGGATCGCTGTAGCCGGCGTCCTGGAAGCTGCCCATGTCGCCGCCGCTGTTGTCGAGGGCCGAGCCGAGATCCTGGTTGCCGCCGTCGCCGTAGTAGTTGTTGACGACGGTCTCGCCCCCGCCGCCGAGACCGGCGGCCGCGGCGCTGCCGAGGCTCGAATGGCCGCCCGCGAAGGCGTTCGACAGGGCGCTGCCGAGGAGCATGCCGCCCGCCGCGCCGGCCGCCATGGGCAGGGCCGTCGCCATGAAGCCGCCGCCGCGCGCCGGCGCCTGGGGCTGGCCGCCCCACGGGCCGCCCTGCTGCTGCGGGTAGCCGCCCTGCTGCGGGTAGCCCTGCTGCGGATATCCCTGCGGCGGGCCGCCCTGATTGCCCCAGGGCTGGCCGCCCGGACGCGGCTGCCCGTAGCCGGGCTGGGGCTCCTGGCGCTGCTGGCTGCCGCCGCCGAAGATGCTCGACAGGAAGCCGCCACCACCGGAGGACTGGGCCGGGGCCGCTTGGCTGCGGGCCTGCTCCAGCTGCTGGTTCAGGCTCTTGATCGCCTCTTCCTGCACGTAGATCAGCTGCGCCATCGCGTAGGGCGCGTAGGGCTGCGCGCGGAGCTTGTCGGCGATGAAGCGCTCCGCCTCCGCGTCGCGGGGCTGGGTCTGCGCCTGCTCCAGCCGCTGGAAGATTCCCGAAATGACGTCGCGTTCTTCGCTGTTCATGGAGTCGTCCTCCTCGAATCTCACCCGCGGGCCCGAACGCGCCGCATGGCAGCTAGGACATGGGTGCGCGGCGACGCTTTGTCAGGGGGATTGCGAAAACTTCATCCGCCTATCCCGAAACGCGAGAAGCCCGACCTGCCGGCCGGGCTTCCTGCATGCCGAGTGGGGGGCGCGGCCGCGGCCGCGCCGACGCGATCCTAGAACGTGCCGAACTTGTAGTTCAGGCCGGCGCGGACGACGGCGAACTGGTCGTCGCGGCGGCCGACGCCGCTGTAGACGACCGGGAAGTTGTTGGCGGCGTTGATGACGAACGCACCCTGGTTGCGGGTGCCGCGGTCGAGGTTGACGTACAGGCCTTCGACCTTGAGCGTCACGGCCGAGGAGCGGAAGAAGTTCAGGAACGAGTCGGTGGGCAGGGCGTACTCGATGCCGCCGCCGACGGCCCAGCCGGTGCGGAAGCTGTCGTTGCCGGCGTAGCCGCCGAAGGAGCGGTCGGCGCTGCCGGAGCCGTAGGCGAAGCCGCCGGTGCCGTACACGAGGGTGCGGTCGAAGGCGTAGCCGAGGCGGCCGCGGACGGTGCCGAAGAAGTCGAGGCTGGAGAGGCCGCGCGGGTCGGTGACGTAGTAGCCGGGGGCCAGCGCGCCGGAGATGAAGGCGCTGTTCCGGCTGCGGCCGAAGTCGAGGTACTGGGCGTCGGCCTCGAAGCCGATCACGAGGCCGGAGCCCGGGGTAAACTGGTAGTTGTAGCCGATCTGACCACCGCCGGAGAAGCCGTCCTGGCTGCGGTTGCGGAAGGAGGCGACGGTGCCGGGGGCGGCGTAGGGGAAGGGGACGGCGAAGGTGTTGCCGGTGTTGCGGTCGCTGGCGTCGAAGGCGTAGCCGGCGTTGATACCGAAGTAGGCGCCGGTCCAGGTGAAGACCGGGACGGGGGTGAACACCGGCGGCGGGGCGGCGCGGCGCGGCAGGTCGGCGGCGAAGGCCGAACCCGCGAAGGCGACGCCCGCGAGGGCCGTGGTCACACGGAGCATGGATTTCATGATCTGGTCCTCACTGGTGGTCCGCGCCGTCCCACGGGCGGACGGTTGCGGAACCGGATCTGGCTGCGTTCCAGCGGTTCCAGGGTTGCTTTGCGCTCCGCGGTGTCGCCGACCGCTCTCGCGGCCCCTTGTGGCAACCCGCCGTTTTCCCCGGCACCTTGACCCCTAAACGCGGTCGAATGGCCAAGGTTCATTTACGGCTACGCTTTTTTTCGGGCCGAGGATCGACAAAGTGTCGCAGCCCCTTTCCGAGGTCGCACTGGCTCGTCAGGGCACCAGCGTGATCGCGGAGATCAGGCGGCCGTAATCCGCCTCGCCGCGATGCGTGGTCCGCCGGTAGCTGTAGAACCGCTCCGGATCGGCGTAGGTGCAGAGATTGAGTGCGGTGGCCTCGCCAATCTCGGCCTCGCCGAGCCGGGCCAGGATGAAGCCCGGAAGATCGAACTGGGCGTGCCCCGGCCGCGTGCCGGGGCCGAGGAAGCGCTCCATGCCGGGGGCATCGCTCCCGAAGCGCGCGACGAAGTCCGGACCGACCTCGTAGGAGGCCTGACCGATCGTCGGTCCCAGGACGGCGACGATGCGGCTGCGCCGCGCCCCGAGCGCCTCCATCGCCGACACGGTCGCGCCGATCACGCCGGTGAGCGCACCCTTCCAGCCGGCATGGGCGGCGCCGACGACGCCGTTCTCGGGATCCGCGAACAGGATCGGCCCGCAATCCGCGGTGGCGATGCCGAGCGCCAGGCCCGGAACCCGCGTCACCATGGCGTCGGCCTTCGGCCGCTCCGCCGCGAAGGGGGCCTCGACCGTGACCACGTCGGCCGAGTGGACCTGATACAGGCTCACGAGCCGGTCCCGCGGCAGGCCGAGCTGCGCGCACATCCGCGCCCGGTTCTCGGCGACGCGCTCCGGCGCGTCCTGGGAGCCAAGGCCGCCGTTGAGCGACGCGTACAGGCCCTCGGAGACCCCGCCGACGCGGGTGAAGAAGGCGTGGCGGACGCCCGCATGGGCGGAGAGTTCCGGCGCCTCGATGAACATGCCTGCGGTCACGGTCGGCCTCGCGCTTGCCCCTGTCGCGCCCCGATAGCGCAAGGGCGGACCCTTGACGATGTCGTTCAACCGTCAGATTCTTGCTGCATTGCAGTACGGAGCCGATCCGGCCCCGCCTTGAGAAGGATCGCGATGTCACGAGGGATCGAGACCGACGCCCTGCCCGAGACGCCCGAGGCCGAAGAGCCCCGGATTCCGAGCGCGCCTGCCCACCCCGTCACGGGAGAGCCCGCCGCCTTCGACCCGACCGACCTCAACCCGCCCGCGCCGCCGACTCCGCGGCCCGCCAGCCAGACCGATTCCGGCTTCGGCTCCTTCGGCTGAGAGTAGCCGGCCCGTACGGGGCCGCGCATCGTCCCGGCGGCTCAGAGCCCCGGAAATCCCGGGAGCGGCCCGACGGACGGGCCGCTCGCCGCCAGCACCTTGAACAGGCTTCCCATCCCGCCCCGGGCCGGATCGGTCAGGCGCGCGGTCGCAGCGTCGATCGCGGCGGCCTGCGCGGGGCTCGCCCGTGCCTTCAGACGCTCGGCACGGGCCCCGAGTCCGAGGGCGGCCAGGAAGTCGCCCTGATCGACGGGGCCGTGGATCGCGGCGCCCTCGGCCCGCGCCGCCTGGGCGAGGGCGGCGAAATCGACATGATGCGTCAGGTCCGCCTCGCCGGGCTCCGCCAGCGGGTCGGCGAAGCGATGTCCCGCCAGCGCCTGGAGGGTGTCGCCGAAGCCCTGGCGGACATGGCCGTAATCGATGGCCAGCAGGGCGCCGCCTTCGGAACACAGCCGCCGCGCCAGCGCGCGGATCAGCGCGAGGCCGGCCGCCGGCACGCTCATCAGCGCGCCGTCCGGGCCGTCCGCCGCGAGGCCCGGGACCGGCTCCGGCGACAGGCCGAAAGCGAGGCCGCCCGCCGGATCGAGACCGATCTGCCGCTCGTGCCAGCCCGACGGCCGGCGCTCGAACTGGCGCACCGGCAGGCAGTCGAAGAACTCGTTGGCCAGGATGATCGCCGGCCCCTCGGGCAGCGTGTCGACGCTGTCGTGCCACGCGGCACCGGTCCCGGCGAGGGCGCGCGCCTGCGCGACCCGCAGCACCGGGCTCGTCTCGACGAGGTGCGGTGCCACGCGCACGCCCGGGAGCGCTGCCCGCAACGCGCGCAGCGCGTCCGCCATCAGCGTGCCGCGGCCGGGCCCCAGCTCCACCAGGAGGAGCGGATCCGGCGACCCGATCGGGCCGCGGACGTAGGCTGTCCAGGCACCGAGCAGTTCGCCGAACATCTGGCTGATCTCGGGCGCGGTGGTGAAGTCGCCCTGAGCGCCCAGGGGATCGCGGGTGCGGTAGTAGCCGTGGACCGGGTGGCCGAGGCAGAGGGCCATGTAGCGGTCGACGCCGATCGGCCCGTTCTGCCGGATCAGCGCCGCGATCTCGGTTCCGAGGGGGGTCACGCCTCGACGGCCGCCTTGCGGGCGGCCTCGGCGGCCGGCGCTTCCACCGGATGGCGGGGCCGTGTCCGGCCGGTCGCGGCCAGCACGATGTAGGTCAGGCCGACGATCATCATCGGCACGCACAGCAGCATGCCCATGGTCACGCCGCCGCCCATCGGACCGAGATGGTCGCCGAACAGGAAGCCGAGCTGGCGATCCGGCTCGCGGAAGAACTCGCAGAAGGTCCGGGCCAGCGCGTAGCCGAGGACGAAGATGCCGCCGAGGAGCCCGGGCTTGCGGAAGCCGAACCGGCGGACGCTGACCGCCATCACGATGAACAGCAGCAGGCCCTCGGTGGCGGCCTCGTAGAGCTGGCTCGGGTGGCGCGGCAGCGGGCCGCCGCTCGGGAACACGATCGCGTAGGGGAAGTCCGGCGCCACGCGGCCCCAGAGCTCGCCGTTCACGAAATTGGCGATCCGGCCGAAGAACAGGCCGATCGGCACCACCACGGCGCCGATATCGAGGAGCGTGTAGGCGTTGAGACCTTTCCCGCGGGCGAACAGCACGAAGGCCAGGATGGCCCCGATGAAGCCGCCGTGGAACGACATGCCGCCGTTGCGGATCGCCAGGATCTCCCACGGATCGGCGATGTACATCGGCAGATTGTAGAACAGCACGTAGCCGATCCGCCCGCCGAGCACGACGCCGAGCGCCACCCAGACGACGAGGTCGTCGATGTCGACGACCTGCGGGCGCTTCACCACGCCCCAGAGGCTGTCGGCCATGACGAGGCGGCGCGCGTAGTACCAACCGCCGATGAGGCCGGCGATGTAGGCGAGCGCGTACCATTTGATCGTGATCGGCCCGATCGCGATCGCCACCGGATCGATGGCCGGAAAGGGCAGGGCGAGGAGCGGCATCTAACTCACCTCCGGGGCGGCCGGATTGGACGCCGGAGGGGCGACGCGTCAAGCCCGGGCGCACGCTCCCGGAACGGAGGCCTCAGCCGCGCACGAACAAGAAGCCGTGTCCGTCCGGGCCGGCGCAGTAGGCTGCCGTGCCGTCGGCGGAGGTCCGCGGCGTTCGCCCGCTCTCGCGCAGGCGCCGCGACAGGGCCCGCGAATCCGCTGCGGTGAACAGGTAGCGGGTGGCGGCCCGGTCGGCGGGCTCGACGACGAGCCGCCGCTCGGTCACGGGCGTGCGGTAATGCAGGAGCTCCACGTGCGGCGCGGGGTCCGGCGGCGCCAGGGCGATCACGTCGACCTGCGGATCGTCGACGCCGTCGAGGCGCGCCTGCTCCGGCCCGCGGTTCAGGCCGCGCTCCGTCACCGCCAGCCCGAGGGGGCCGGTCAGGAAGGCCAGGGTGGCGTCGAGGTCGGTGACGGTGATCGCCGAGTGATCGATCCCCAGGAACAGGCCCGGCGCGTCGCGCCAGCGGGCGGCCGCGGGGCCGTCGGGGAAGAAGATCAGCTCCAGGGGATGCCCGTCGGGGTCGCGGAACTTGTAGGCGGTCACGCCCCCCGTGGAGGCCGGCAGGCGCTGCGGCCCGCCGCGGCTGATCGGCGTCGGGGCGAGCCGTGCCAGTCGCGCGGCCGCGGCTTCCATGTCGCGGACTGGGATCGCGAGGTGCTGGAAGAACGGGTCGGTCGCCGCGGGATCGGTTGGGTAGGGCGCGCCGGGCGGATCGACCGCCAGGAAGGTCACGGTCTGCCCGCCGAGGCGCATGCGCAGCTGGGTGGCGCGCCGGTCCGCGAGCCCCATCGCCTCCGCCTGCGCGGCGGGAACCGGCTCCGGCGGGGCAGCCCGCGCGAAGCCGAGCCCGTCCCGGTAGAAGGCCTCCGTGACGGCGAGGTCCGCGACCGTGCGGCCGAACCCCGCGAGGGCCCGCACGCCGCTCACAGGAGCGGCGCTCCCCGCACGTTCACGTAGATCGCGTAGAGCGCCTGCGAGGCGCACAGGAACAGGCGGCTGTCGTTGCGTCCGCCGAAGGTGAGGTTGGCGACCGTCGCGGGCACGAAAATCTTGCCGACCAGCTCGCCGCCGGGGTCGATGCAGTGGACCCCGTCGCCGGCGCTCGACCAGACATTGCCGTGCTCGTCGCACCGGATGCCGTCGGCGTTACCGGGCGCGATCCGGCAGAACACGTCGCCGCCCGACAGGCTGCCGTCCTCGGCCACGTCGAAGACGCGCACGTGCTGGAGCGGATCGGTGTCGAACTGCAGCCCGGTCTCGACGATGTAGAGCCTGCGCTCGTCGGGCGAGAAGCAGAGCCCGTTCGGCCCCTGGAAGTCGTCGGCCACCACCCGCAGCGAGCCGTCCCGCGGATCGAAGCGGTAGACGGCGGCGGGCAGCTCGGATTCCTGCTTGCCGCCCTCGTAGTCGGTCTGGATGCCGTAGGGCGGGTCCGAGAACCAGATCGTCCCGTCCGACTTGCAGACGATGTCGTTGGGCGAGTTCAGGCGTCGCCCCCGGTAATGCTCGACCAGGCCCGTGACCCGCCCGTCGAGCTCGGTCCGATGGATGCGCCGGCCGCGGTGCGAGCAGGACAGCATCCGCCCCTGGCGGTCGCGGGCGTGGCCGTTCTCGAAATCGCTGGCCTCGCGGTAGACGCTCAGGCCGGCGGATTCCGACCAGCGCATCACCCGGTTGTTGGGGAGGTCCGAGAACAGGAGCTCGTCGCGGTCGCCGAACCAGACCGGGCCCTCGGTCCAGCGGAACCCGTCCGCGAGCTTCTGCAGCGGCGCGTTCGGCAGGATGTAGGCCTTGAAGCGCGGCTGCGTGAGTTCGAAGCCGTCCATGGAGCCGCCCCTACTTGAAGCGGCCGGGCTGATTGACGGTCGGCTCGACCTGCAGCCCGGTCACGATCATCGTGCAGGGCTCGTCGCCCACCGTGCCGGACAGGTGGCCCTTCCGGCCGTCCCGCGCCTTGGTGTTCTGGTCCTCGCCCATCATCAGCTCGCCCGGGCCCATCTCGACCCGGTGGCCGTCCATCGTCTCGACGAACCAGCGGCCCGACAGGACGGCGATCCATTGCGGCCGCGGATTCTCGTGCCACTCGCCGACCCAGCCGACCGGCAGAACCGTGAAGGTCACGACCGACGGCGCCGGGTCCATCTTGTCGTTCCACTGCGGCGCGGTCTCGGGGTTGATCCCCTCGAACTTGAACCGCTCGAGGTGGAACAGCTCCTGGCGGCTGACACCCTCCACATCGGTGTAGACGTGCCAGTACGGCATCTTCGGAGGGGTCGGCTCGCTCATCGTCGCTCCTGCCGCGGCGGGACACACCCTCCCACAACGGCCGGGCTTGGCGATGGTTCGCGGCTCCCGACGAAGGCCAGAACGACCGGGACATCGCTCCGAGCCCTGGTCAGCAAAGCTCCTCACCGTCCTTGCGAGCGGAGCGAAGCAACCCAGCCGGCGCCACACTCGGCGATCGCGCGCCGGCCCGGCTCGCCTCGCCGCGCTCGCGATGACGGCGCGACGCTCACATCTGCTCGGGGATCCGGTCCGTCTGCGCGAGGTTCGAGAACCGGGTGATGTTCGCGTCGAACTGCAGCTCCACGGTGCCGGTGGGACCGTGACGCTGCTTGCCGAGGATCACCTCGGCCTTGCCGTGGACGCGCTGCATCTCGGCCTCCCAGGCGAAGAACTCCTCGGTCCCTTCGCGGGGCTTCTTGTTCCCGACGTAGTACTCCTCGCGGAACACGAACATGACGACGTCGGCGTCCTGCTCGATCGAGCCCGATTCGCGCAGGTCGGCGAGCTGCGGGCGCTTGTCGTCGCGGTTCTCCACCTGACGGGAGAGCTGCGACAGGCCGATGATCGGCACGGCCAGCTCCTTGGCGAGCGCCTTCATGCCCGTCGTGATCTCGGTCATCTCCTGCACGCGGTTGTCGCTGCGCTTGCCCGAGCCCGAGAGGAGCTGGAGGTAGTCGACGATCAGCAGGTCGAGGCCCTTCTGGCGCTTCAGGCGCCGGGCCCGGGCGGCGAGCTGGGCGATCGAGATGCCGCCGCTCTGGTCGATGTAGAACGGGATCGTCTGCATGTCCCGGGCGGCGTCGGTGATCTTGTAGAAATCCTCGGGCCTGATGTCGCCGCGGCGGATCTTGTAGGAGGGCACGCCCGACTGCTCGGCGATGATGCGGGTCGCGAGCTGCTCGGCCGACATTTCCAGCGAGAAGAAGCCCACGATGCCGCCGTTCACGGTCCGGGTCGTTCCGTCCGGCTGCTTCTCGCCGCGGTAGGCCTTGGCGATGTTAAAGGCGATGTTGGTCACCAGCGAGGTCTTGCCCATGGCCGGGCGGCCCGCGAGGATGATCAGATCGGAGGGCTGCAGGCCGCCCATCTTGGCGTCGAGGTCGGACAGACCCGTGGCGATGCCCGAGAGCTTGCCGTCGCGCTGGTAGGCCTTGGCGGCCATGTCGACCGCGGCGGTCAGCGCGTCCGAGAATTTCTGGAAGCCGCCGTCGTAGCGTCCGGCCTCGGCCAGCTCGTAGAGCCGTCGCTCGGTCTCCTCGATCTGGTCCCGGGGCGCCTGCTCCACCGGCGCCTCGTAGGCGCCGTTCACCAGATCCTCGCCGATGGTGATCAGCCGGCGGCGGATGGCGAGGTCGTAGATCGTGCGGCCGTACTCGCCGGCGTTGATCACCGTCGTCGCGTCGGCGGCGAGGCGCGCGAGGTACTGCATCACCGTCTGGCCGCCGAAATCGGCGTCGCCCAGATAGGTCTTCATGGTGATGGGCGTGGCGAGCTTGCCGGCCTTGATCAGGGAGGCCGCCACCGTGAAGATCTGCTGGTGGGCATCCTCCATGAAGTGCTCGGCCAGCAGGAAGTCCGACACCCGGTAATAGGCGTCGTTGTTCACCAGGATCGCGCCCAGCAGCGCCTGCTCCGCGTCGATGTTGTGCGGGGCGACGCGGTACTCGGCCTGGACCGCTTCGAGCTTGGCCGTGAGCGCATTGGGCAAGGCCATCGGCGGACGACTCCGTATCAGGCGCCGCGGCGGGCGCGCCAGGATCACACCGCACGACCTTGGCGCCGGTATGGTTACCGAAGCCTAGCCGACGGCCGGTTCTCCCGGGCCGGGGCGCGGAAAAGCGGACGCCCGCCGACTCTCGCGAGGGGCGGGCGTCCATGCTGGAACAAAACTGGAACGTGTCAAGTCTCGGGGACCATCATCCCCAGTGTTCACCGGTATACACGGCGGGGTCGGCCTCGCTGCCCGGCCACGCCGCCGCAGGCCCGACCGGCCGGTTCGCCGGCCGGTCAAGCCTGCAAACGGGGATCAGCCGCGGTCGTCGGCGCCCTCGCCGGCATCGGCCAGCGCCTGACCGACCTCGAGGCCGAGGTCGTCGAGGTTGAACGCCTCGCGCTCGGTCACCGACTCGCCGCGGGCCTGACGCTCGGCCTCCTCGGGGCTGCGGGCGACGTTGACGGTGATCTCCACCTCGACCTCGGGGTGCAGCACCACCGGGACCGTGTGAAGGCCCAGCGTCTTGATCGGCTGGTTCAGGGTGAACTGACCGCGATCGACCGTGAAGCCCTCCTTCGCGACGACCTCGGCGAGGTCGCGGGTCGAGACCGAGCCGTAGAGAACGCCGGTCTCGCCGGACTGACGGATGAGGACGAAGCTCTGGCCGTTCAGCTTCTCGGCGACGACCTCGGCGTCCTTCTTGCGGTCGAGGTTGCGGGCCTCGAGCTGGGCGCGCTGGGCCTCGAAGTGCTTCTTGTTGGCTTCCGTCGCGCGCAGGGCCTTGCCGCGGGCGAGCAGGAAGTTGCGGGCGAAGCCCGGACGGACATTCACGGTCTCGCCCATCTGGCCAAGCTTGGCCACGCGCTCGAGCAGGATCACTTCCATGGTCTTTCTCCTTCAGGTGTTCGGCCACGCGGGCCGGGGTCTCACGGCGCCGGATCGCCCTTGGGGCGTCGGCGGTCGAGGGCTGTGTCGGCGAGGCCGAACAGGGTCAGGGCGACCAGGGCGATGCCCTGGGTCACGAACAGGATCAGGTACATGCCGAACAGCATGAGCCCGCGCCCCGGCCGGCCGCGGGAGCGGTCGTGGAAGGCGGCGAGTCCCTGGAGGGCGAAGGCGGCGCTGAACGCGCCGAGCAGCGCGACCCCGAACACGCCGACATAGCCGGGCGCGAAGCACATCCCGACGGCCGCCGCGACCGCCACGAGCGTGCTGCGCGGCATGGCGGCGGAGGGGATGTCGGGCCAGGGCCGCGGCAGGCGGCCGGAGATCTTCACGATCCGGGCCGACGCCCAGAGGTAGAAGGCCAGCAGCAGGGCGAGGCCGTTCGCCGCGAAGGCGGGCACGACGCGGGCGAGGGCGTCCGCCACCTCGGCCCGCGTGACGTCCGCCGGGTCGGCGTCGGCCTGCGGGGCCGGACCGGGCGTCGCCGCCCCGTCCTTGCCGCCCGCCTCGCCGCCGGTCGAGGGCGCGTCGGCGCGCGGGGCATCTGCGCGTGGGGTCTCGGGGGACGGGCGGGCGGAGGGCAGCCGCGTCTGGACCAGGGTCTGGGCGAGCCCGCGCAGCTGCGCGTCGAAGGCGGCGTGGTTCGGCGACGACAGGACCGCGATGGCGATGAAGGCGAGGGCGGCCGTGGCGGCGATCCAGCCGAGCAGGCGGCCGGTCGGGTACCATTCGAGGCCAGCGGGCGTCTCGCGCCCGAGGAGCGCGAGGTAGGCGAGCCACCAGGCGGGCAGGGCGATGTAGGCCGCGAAGGCCAGTCCCAGGAAGGGCGCGATCACCAGGACCAGCGCGAGGCTGCCGGCGGCGGCCGCGGCGAGCGCGGCCTTGTGGCTCCAGCCCAGGCCGACGATCAGGATCGGCAGCGGCGCCACGAGGTAGAGCAGGATCGCGAGCGGCGTCGCCTTCAGCAGCACCCCGAACAGGAGTGCGGAGACGAGGCCCGCGCCGATACCGATGCCGATGTGCTGTGCCATGAATTCCGCTGTCCCGCTGCCGGTACGGCAGGGTTAGAGGCGGCTACGCGCCCCAACGATCGGGCGGCGCGAGCCGCCCTCTGGGAGGGCCGGCCCGGGCAGATGCCGGGCCGGCGGGTTCTGATGGCCTACTTGATCACGTAGGGCAGCAGGCCGAGGAAGCGGGCGCGCTTGATCGCCTGGGCGAGCTCGCGCTGCTTCTTGGCCGAGACCGCGGTGATCCGCGACGGCACGATCTTGCCGCGCTCGGACACGTAGCGGGACAGGAGCTTGACGTCCTTGTAGTCGATCTTCGGCGCGTTCGCGCCGGAGAACGGGCAGGTCTTGCGACGACGGAAGAAGGGACGGCGTCCGCCGCCCGCACCAGCACCGAATGCCATGGGTTAGCCCTCCCCGCCGAAGCTGCGCTCGCCGCGGTCACCGCGATCGCCGCGGTCACCACGGTCGCCGCCGAAGCCGCCACCGCCGAAGCCCTCGTCATCGCGACGACGGCCGCGCTCGCGATCCTTGCGGTCGTCGCGGTCGCGCTTCTGCATCATGGCGGACGGCTCGGAATCGAGCTCCTCGACCCGGATGGTCATGAAGCGCAGCACGTCCTCGGAGATCTGCATCTGGCGCTCCATCTCGGCGATGGCGGCCGGCGGGGCGTCGATGTTGAGGAGGGCGAAGTGCGCCTTGCGGTTCTTCTTGATCCGGTAGGCGAGGGACTTCACGCCCCACATCTCGATCTTCTCGAGACGGCCACCGTTCTGCTCGATCACACCCTTGTAGGTGTCGATCATCGTCTCGACCTGCTGGGACGTCACGTCCTGGCGGGCCAAGAGCACATGCTCGTAGAGAGGCATTGTCGGGCCTTTCATCGTCAAAAGGAGCCCGGCCGCCGGAAGGCGGCTGATTCGGGCCGGTTCATCTCGCGCTACGCTCGGCGCCAAGCCCTTCGAGCCGATTTTCAGGCCCGAGCGGTTGATCGAAGGCGGAGACACCGGACGACGGGATCTGGGAGAGCCCTGTGCCGCGAGCGGCACCGTCCGTTCAGCCCCCGGCCGGAGCGAACGCGAGGGGCGGCGCATAGTCGGTTTTTCGCGACCTGGCAAGGTCGCGGCGTGGGTCGCGTCGTGGGTCGCGGCGTAGGCCGCGGGCCCGAGCTGCCCGCGGCCGCGGGGATCGGGCCGCGCGTCCCGTGCCGGGCCCTGCCGGGACGGCCCCGCCTGTTGTGCGTAACACGCCCACGGGCGCGTGCCGCGCCGCGGCGCGACCCTGTCCGGCACCGCTCAAGCTTGCCGCTCGGGCGGTTCGATGACACAAGCGCGGCGCGGCTGGGGATCCCCGGCCGCACTGGTTTTCGGTAATCCTCCAGATCCGCGATGGCAGAGGCCCCAGCTTCCGGCCCGTCCGAGGTCGGTCCCGTGCTGATCACCGGCGCGAGCGGCTTCCTCGGCTCAGCCCTGGTCGACGTGTTCCGCCGGGCCGGCTTCCCGGTGCGCATCCTCGTGCGCGCGTCGAGCCCCCGCCGCAACCTCACCTGGACCGACGTCGAGATCGCCGAGGGCGACATGCGCGACCCGGCCGCCGTGGCGGCGGCGATGCGCGGTCAGCGCTACCTGATCCACGCCGCGGCCGATTACCGGCTCTGGGCGCCGGACATGGAGGAGATCGTCCGCACGAACCGCGACGGCACGCGCCTGATGATGCGCGCGGCGCTCGAGGCCGGCGTGGAGCGTGTCGTCTACACGTCGAGCGTCGCGACGATCAAACCGCCGGCCGACGGCGTCACGCCCTCCGACGAGACCATGCCGCTGACGCCCGAGACCGCGATCGGCGCCTACAAGCGCAGCAAGGTCGTGGCCGAGCGGGTGGTCGAGGAGATGGTCGCCCGGGACGGCCTGCGGGCGGTGATCGTCAACCCGTCGACGCCGATCGGTCCCCGCGACGTCAAGCCGACGCCGACCGGCCGGATCATCCAGGAGGCGGCGCTCGGCAAGATGCCGGCCTTCGTCGATACCGGGCTCAACCTCGCCCACGTGGACGACGTGGCCCAGGGGCACCTCCTGGCGCTGCGCAAGGGCCGCATCGGCGAGCGCTACATCCTCGGCGGCGAGGACGTGTTCCTCTCGCAGATGCTCGCCGACATCGCCGGCATGGTCGGGCGCAAGCCGCCGACCGTGAATCTGCCCCGGGCCGCCGTCTACCCGGTGGCGTTCTTCGCGCAGCTCGCCGCGCGGGTCACCGGCAGGCAGCCCTTCGCGACGATCGACGGGATCCGCATGTCGCGCTACCGGATGTTCTTCTCGGACAGGAAGGCGCGCGCCGAACTCGGCTACACGGCCCGGCCGTACCGCGAGGGCCTGTCGGACGCGATCACGTGGTTCCGGGAGGCGGGCTACCTCGCATGAGCACCCTCGATTCCGCCACCGCGACGCGCTCCGGCAAGGGGCACCGCGACGAGAACTTCCCCGTCGCCTCGCACCTGATCCATCCCCGCCACCGGGGCGCGATCCTGGCGTTCTACAACTTCGTCCGCGCCGGCGACGACGTGGCCGATCACGCCGCCCTGTCGCCCGAACGCAAGATCGAGCTGCTCGATCGCCTCGCCGACGCGCTCACCGGCGCCGGGCCGTCCGATCCCGAGGCCGAGCCGCTGAAGCGCGAGCTCGCGGCCCGCGGCCTGCCGCCCCGGCACGCCCTGGAACTCCTCGACGCGTTCCGCATGGACGCGCGCAAGAACCGCTACGCGGACTGGGACGAGCTGATCCACTACTGCCGCTACTCGGCGATGCCGGTGGGCCGCTACGTCCTCGACGTGCACGGCGAAGACCCGGCCCGGGTCTACCGGGCGTCCGACGCCATCTGCGCGGCGCTCCAGGTGATCAACCACCTCCAGGATTGCGGCAAGGACTTCGCGGCGCTCGACCGGGTCTACCTCCCACAGGATTGCCTCGACCGTCACGGCGCCACCGTGGCGATGCTCGGCAAGGCCGAGGCGCCGCCGCAGCTCCGGGCCGCGATCCGCGAGCTGGCGCAGCGCTGCCTCGACCTCCTCGACGAGGGCGCGGTCCTGCCGGACCTGATCGACGACCTGCGCCTGTCGCTGGAGATCGCCGCCATCCACCGGCTCGCCGTCGTGCTGAGCCGGGGCCTGCTGGAGCGCGACCCGCTCTCGGAGAAAGTCCATCACGGCAAGGCCGCCTTCGCGCTGACGGCGCTGGGCGGCGTCGCCGCCACCCTGGCGCGCCGGCCCTTCCGCGGCCGGACCGTCCGGGCCGCGGCTCAGGGAATCCGCTCGTGACCGCCACCGCCACGCCCGCCCAGGACCACGCGAGCGCCGCCCCGGCGCTGCCCGCCGCCGGCTCCTCCTTCTACACGGCGATGCGCCTGCTGCCGAAGGAGCGGCGGGAGGCGATGTACGCCGTCTACGCCTTCTGCCGCGCCGTCGACGACGTCGCCGACGACGGCGGCACCCGGGCCGTCCGGCAGGTCGAGCTCGACCGCTGGCGGGCCGATATCGACGCGCTCTACGCCGGCCGCCCGGCCCCGCGGGTGCGCGACCTCGTGGAGCCCGTGCGCCGATTCGGCCTGAAGCGCGAGGATTTCCAGGCGGTCATCGACGGCATGGCGATGGACGCCGTCGAGGACATCGTCGCCCCCGACGCCGAGACCCTCGACCTCTACTGCGACCGGGTCGCCAGCGCGGTCGGCCGGCTGTCGGTGCGGATCTTCGGCATGCCGGAGGCGGACGGCATCCGGCTGGCGTGGCACCAGGGCCGCGCGCTCCAGCTTACCAACATCCTGCGCGACATCGACGAGGATGCCGAGCGCGGCCGCCTCTACCTGCCGCGCGAGAAGCTCCGGGCGATCGGCCTCACCGACCCGACGCCGGCAGAGGCGATCGGCCACCCCCGCATCGGCGAGGTCTGCATCTCCCTCGCCCGCGAGGCCGAGGACCATTACCAGGCGACCTGGGAGATCATCCGGCGCAGCCCCCGCAAGGCGACCAAGGCCGCCCGGCTGATGGCCGCCGCCTATCACCTCTACCTCAAGGCGGTGCTCGCGCGCGGCTGGGCGATGCCCCGCGCCCGGGTGAAGCCCGGCAAGCTCGCGCTGCTGGGCGTCGTCGTCCGGCACGGCCTGATCTGATGGGCACCGTCCACGTCGTCGGCGCCGGCCTCGCCGGCCTCGCCGCTTCCGTCGCGCTCGCCGAATCCGGCGCCCGGGTGGTCCTGCACGAGGCCGCCAAGCAGGCCGGCGGCCGCTGCCGCTCGTACTACGACCCGGCCCTCGGCCTGACCATCGACAACGGCAACCACCTGCTCCTGTCCGGCAACGCCGATTCCCTCGGGTTCCTCCGGACGATCGGCGCGCCGGCCGACGCCCTGGTGGGGCCGGACGTGGCGGAGTTCGACTTCGCCGACCTGAAGACCGGCGAGCGCTGGCGGCTGCGGCCCAACGCCGGGCGGCTGCCCTGGTGGGTGATGAGCCCGGCCCGCCGCGTCCCCGGCACCCGGGCGCGGGACTACCTCGCGCCCCTCGGGATCCTGCGCGCGGCCTCCGGCAAGGCGGAGGGCGCGGGCGGCACGATCGGCGCCCACATGGCCTGCGAGGGCACGCTCTACCGGCGCCTCTGGCACCCGGTGCTGCTCGCGGCCCTCAACACCGAGCCCCGCGACAGCGACGTCGGGCTGGCGGCGCGGATCCTGCGCGAGACCCTGGGGGCGGGCGGCAAGGCCTGCCGCCCGCTCGTGGCCGTCGAAGGGCTGTCGTACGCCTTCGTGGATCCGGCGATCCGCTACCTCACGAGCCGCGGCTGCGAGATCCGCCTCGGCCGGCGCCTGCGCGGCCTCGACCTCGCGGACAGCCGCGTCGGGCAGCTCGTGTTCTCGGACGGTGCCGAGACCCTCGGTCCGGAGGACGGCGTCGTGCTGGCGCTGCCGCCGTGGGTCGCCCGGGAGGTGTTGCCCGGTCTCCTCGCACCGGTGGAATTCCGCTCTATCGTGAACGCGCATTTCGCGCTGGTGCCGAAGCCCGGCAGCCCGCTCGTCCTCGGCGTCGTCAACAGCCTCACGGAGTGGCTTTTTGCCTATCCGGACCGGTATTCGGTCACGATCAGCGGTGCCGACCGGCTCCTCGACGTGCCCCGCGAAGACCTCGCGCGGCAGATCTGGGCCGAGATCGCACAGTTGTGCAACCTTGCACCCGACCTGCCCAGCTGGCAGATCGTAAAGGAGAAGCGTGCGACCTTCGCGGCGACGCCGGCGGAAGCCGCGCGGCGCCCGAAGGCCGAAACCGCCTACGACAATCTCGTCCTGGCAGGCGATTGGACCGCCACCGGCCTGCCGTCGACGATCGAGGGAGCGATCCGCTCTGGCCAGACGGCCGCACGTTCCTTGCGTGCGGGATCTGCCGCGCGTGCTGGAACCCAGGTGCGCGGCGCAGCTTGAGGCATGGCGTCCGCCGCGAGGCGGTCGTTCGAGGCGAGGACTATGAGAGAGGCCGTTAGCAAAGTCGAGGCGCTGCAGCGCTCGAAGACTCAGGGGATCTCGCTCGAGGACGTCGAGCGCGGCGTGGCGCAGGCGACGCGCGCGCTGACCGCCCTGGCGCACGACGACGGGCACATCTGCTTCGAGCTCGAGGCGGATGCCACGATCCCGTCCGAGTACATCCTGTTCCACCATTTCCGCGGCACGCGGGTCCCCGGCGACCTCGAGGCCAAGATCGGCAGCTACCTCCGCCGCACCCAGGGGCGGCACGGCGGATGGGCCCTCGTCCACGAGGGGCCGTTCGACATGAGCTGCACGGTCAAGGCGTATTTCGCCCTCAAGATGATCGGCGACGACATCGAGGCGCCGCACATGCGCCGGGCGCGCGAGGGCATCCTGTCCCGCGGCGGCGCGGCCAACGCCAACGTGTTCACCCGCTTCATGCTGGCCCTCTACGGCGAGGTGCCGTGGCGCGCCGTGCCGGTGATGCCCGTCGAGGTGATGTTCCTGCCGAAGTGGTTCCCGTTCCACCTCGACAAGATCAGCTACTGGGCCCGCACCACCGTGGTGCCGCTGTTCGTGCTGCAGGCGACCAAGCCCCGGGCGCGCAATCCCCGCGGCATCAGCGTGCAGGAGCTGTTCGTCACCCCGCCGGAGAGCGTCCGCTCCTGGCCGGGCTCGCCCCACGCCACCTGGCCCTGGACCCCGATCTTCGGCTTCATCGACCGGGTGCTGCAGCGGGTCGAGAACCACCTGCCGCGCAAGAGCCGGCAGCGCGCCATGGAGATGGCGCGCGCCTGGGTGAGCGAGCGCCTCAACGGCGAGGACGGCCTGGGCGCCATCTTCCCCGCCATGGTCAACTCGGTGCTGATGTACGAGGTGATGGGCTACCGGCCCGATCACCCGCAGGTCCGTGTCGCCTGCGACGCCATCGAGAAGCTCGTCGTCGAGAAGGCCGACGAGGCCTACGTCCAGCCCTGCGTCTCGCCGGTCTGGGACACGGCGCTCGCGAGCCACGCGCTGCTCGAGGCCGGCGGCCCCGAGGCCGAGGCCCAGGCCCGCGCCGGTCTGGACTGGCTGAAGCCTCGGCAGGTGCTCGACATCGTCGGCGACTGGGCGGCGCGCAAGCCGAAGGTCCGGCCGGGCGGCTGGGCCTTCCAGTACGCCAACGCGCATTATCCCGACCTCGACGACACCGCCGTGGTGGTGATGGCGATGGACCGGGCCATGCACCAGCACGGCCTCGTCGCCGGCATGCCGGACTACAAGGCCTCGATCGCCCGCGCCCGGGAATGGGTCGAGGGGCTGCAATCCGAGGACGGTGGCTGGGCGGCGTTCGACGCCGACAACAACCACATGTACCTCAACCACATCCCGTTCTCGGATCACGGCGCGCTGCTCGACCCGCCGACCGCGGACGTAACCGCGCGCGTGGTCGGGATGCTGTCCCAGCTCGGCGAGACCCGGGAGACCTCCCGCGCCCTCGACCGCGGCGTGAACTACCTCCTGAATGATCAGGAGGAGGACGGCTCGTGGTACGGCCGCTGGGGCATGAACTTCATCTACGGCACGTGGTCGGTGCTCTGCGCCCTCAACGCCGCCGGGGTCGACTCCGCCGATCCGCGCATCCAGAAGGCCGTGTCCTGGCTGATCCGGATCCAGAACCCGGACGGCGGCTGGGGCGAGGACGCCTCCTCGTACAAGATCGACCCGGCCTTCGAGCCCGGCTCGTCCACCGCCTCGCAGACCGCCTGGGCGCTCCTCGCCCTGATGGCGGCCGGCGCGGTCGACGACCCGGCCGTGACCCGGGGCATCAACTTCCTGACCCGCACGCAGGGCGCGGACGGGTTCTGGAAGGAAGAGCGCTACACCGCCACGGGCTTCCCGCGGGTCTTCTACCTGCGGTACCATGGTTACCCGAAGTTCTTCCCGCTCTGGGCGATGGCGCGCTTCCGCAACCTCAAGCGTGGCAACAGCCGGCGCGTCCAGTTCGGCATGTGACGTCCGCCGACGTCCTGGGGCCGGCCCGGCGGGCCGGCTCCGCTCCGCCGGATCGCAGCGCGCTCGACCGTCCCGACAGCCGATCCGCGAGCCCCGGGACGAGACACGTGGCCTCCTCAGACAGCGATCCCGCGGGACCGGACGAACCGCCCCCCGCGCCGGATCCGGCCCGGACCCCGCCTCGGCGCTCACGCCTTCTTGCGGACCTCGCCGGACTCGTCCACGAGCGCGCCATGATCGATCCCACCGCACCCGTCCTGGCCGTCACCGGCCTCGCCCGCGAGCGCCGCATGGCGGCGGGGGAGGGGGTCGAGGCCGTGGGAGCCGGCGGCAACCCTCACCGTCTCCGCCAGCTCCTGGAGGCCCGCGGCCAGCCCGGCTGCCGGGCGGTTGTCAGCTTCGGCATCGCGGGCGGCCTCGATCCCTCGCTCCGGCCCGGCGACGTCGTGGTCGGAACCGGCGTGGTGAGCGAGGAGGGGCGGCGCGCCGCCGATCTCGACCTGTCGGCCACGCTGCTCAACCTCCTGTCCGGCGTCGGGCCGCGGGTGATCCCGGCGGATCTGGCTGGCGTCGACACGGCGGTGCTCGCGGTCGACGGCAAGACGGACCTGCGGACCACCACCGGCGCCGCGGCCGTCGACATGGAATCGCACGTGGCCGCGTCCTTCGCGGGCCGGCACGGCCTGCCCTTCGCGGCCGTCCGCGTGATCTGCGATCCGGCCGATCAGGCCCTCCCGGCTTTCGCGGCCTCGGCGCTCACGCCGGACGGCGAACCCGACATCGCCGCGGTGTTCTTCGCCTTCGCGCGCGGCCGGGCGCGGCTGGGAGACCTGATGCGACTCGCCCGGGACTCGAACGCCGCCTTCGCGGCGCTGGGACGGTGCCGGACGCGGCTCGGGCCGGGACTGGGCATACCGGTCCCGGGGCGCTGAGACGCCCAGACGCTCAGTCGCGGAAAGGGGGACACGAAAAAGCGCCGGCCTGTTCGGCCAGCGCGAGTCGGAGGTCACCACGAGACGGCGCGGGGCGGACCCCGCGCCGGGAGAAACCGGCCTCAGCCGGCCTTCTTGTTGAGCGAGACCGCCACGAACCGGGTCTGGCCCTTGCCGCTCTTCACCCGCATCAGCACGGCCTTGCGCCCGCTCGACTCGGCCGCTCGGATCTGCGTCGCCACATCCGACGGACGGGCCACGCTCTGGCCGCCGACGTCGAGGATCACGTCGCCCGCCTCGATACCCTTGGCGGCCGCCGGGCCGTCGGGATCGACCTGGACCACCGCGACGCCCTGATCCGACAGGCCGACATCGCCGGCCGGGGCGAGCTGCAGGCCGAGCCGCGGCTGGCCGTTGCCCGAGTCGTCGTCGCGGCTCGCCATCTTGGTGCCGTCGGTCGGCATCGTGCCCAGCGTCACCGTGGCGGTGTCGGTCTTGCCGCCGCGCAGGTAGCTCAGCTCGACCTTGGCGCCCGGCTTCAGGCCGGCGATCTTGCGCGACAGCTCGCGGGCGCTGTCCACCGTGTCGCCGTTGACCTTCTCGATCACGTCGCCCGCCTTCAGGCCGGCCTTGGCCGCCGGGGTGCCGTTCTCGGCGTGGTCGACCAGGGCGCCCTTGGCCTTGTCGAGGCCCAGGCCCTCGGCGATGTCCTGCGTCACGGGCTGGATCTGGACGCCCAGGTAGCCGCGGGCGACCTTGCCGTCGGTGCGGAGCTGGTCGACCACCGCCTGGACGGTCTCGGCGGGGATCGCGAAGGCGAGGCCGACGCTGCCGCCCGACGGGGACGCGATGGCGGTGTTCATGCCGACCACCTCGCCGTTGACGTTGAAGGTCGGGCCGCCCGAATTGCCCTTGTTGATCGGGGCGTCGATCTGCAGGAAGTCGTCGTACGGGCCGGCGCCGATGTCGCGGCCGCGGGCCGAGACGATGCCGGCGGTCACGGTGCCGCCGAGGCCGAACGGGTTACCGATCGCCACGACCCAGTCGCCGACCTGCGGCGCGGCCTTGCCGAACTGGACGTACGGGAAGTTCGAGCCCTCGGTGATCTTCAGCAGGGCGACGTCCGTCTTGGAATCCTTGCCGATGACCTTCGCGTCGAGGGTGCGTCCGTCGTCCAGCGTCACCTGCACGGTCTTGGCGTGGTCGACCACGTGGTTGTTGGTGACCACGTAGCCGTCGGCCGAGATGATGAAGCCGGAGCCGACAGCGCCGCGCGGGCCCTGATGCTGGGGCTGCATCCCGCCGGGTCCGTTCTGGCCGAAGCGCTTGAAGAACTCGCGCAGCTGCGGCGGCACGTTCTGGAGGTTGCGCCCCTGGCTCGGACCGTCGTCGTCGTCGCTGCTCGCCGAGTCGTCGAGCTTCACCTTCACCGAGACCACGCCCGGCTTCACCTTGTTGACGATGCCGGCGAACGAGCCCGGCGGGTGCTCGGGCGCCTCGATCGGCGACTTGGGCAGAGCCTGCGCGTAGGCCGGGGTCGCGGCCGGCAGATAGCCGCTGCCGACGGCACCGCCGGCGATCAGCGCGGCGGCCGCCACGGAGGCGAGGGCGCGGCGCGAGGTGCGGCCAGTGGGACGGGTCTCGGTCATGGGGGGTCTCAACCTCTCGGGACTGATCGGGACGACGCCGGCGGTCGCGGCCGTCGATGGGATCTGTCTAAGGGGCGGCGCCTGACCCGGGCGTGGCGATCAAATTACCGTTTGGACAGGTAGCCGAGCGCTCGCGGAGCCCCAGCGCGATCGCGGCGCGTGACCGAGACCGGAGGTCCGACGACCCGGCGCGGGTTGGGCCGGATCCAGGCTCGTGCTGTCCGGCACCCCCGTTTCCGGGAGTCGATCTTAAATACCGCTCAGTTCGGCGGGCCGGCGCAATCTCGATGCCGCCAGATCCGAGTGTGTAGGCAGAGGAATCGACAATGAAGGTGCTGTTGGCAGCCGCCATGTTCTTCGGGTCGACTGTCGGCGCGCTGGCGGTCGAGTCGTACGCGGATTACCGTGATTACTTCGACGCGAAGCCCGTCGTCGCAAGTCGCGCGCCGCGCAGCGTTTCCGAGAGAACGTACAGCGTCGATACGCGCCGCCCCGGAGATGAGCGCGTTGCGAAATCGGCGGCCAACTTCCGGCCCGGCTACTGGAACCAGTCGGGCGGCTACGTTCCACCGGACTATTCCCTGCATCCGCGGGGCGCGTCGCAGGACGGCTTCTGGACCCCGAACGACGCGTCCGCCGCCAGTTGGGGCGGGCCGCGGGCGTTCACCGGAACCCTCGGCACCCGACGCTGACGGGCGAGCCTCCGGGGCCGGGTCACCCCCGGGGCGGGCCTGACACGTCGGAGTGCTCCCGGACGGGCGCTCAGTCCCCGCTGAGCCGGACCAGAGCTTCCTCGATCTTCGCCAGCCGCGCCGCCTCGCTCTCGCGGCGCTCCCGGTTCTCCTCGATGATCTCCTCGGGCGCGCGGGCCACGAAGTCGGCGTTGCCGAGCTTGGCGTCGATCTTCTTGATCTCGCCCTGCGCCTTGCCCTGCTCCTTCTTCAGGCGCGCGACCTCGGCCGCGAGGTCGACCACGCCTTCCAGCGGCAGCGCGGCGACGCTCCCGCGCACCAGGAGCTGGACCGAGTTCCTCGGCGGCGTCTCCGCGAAGGTGATCTCCGACAGTCGGGCGAGGCGCAGGAGCGTGTCGCGCCACGCCTCAACCCGCGCTCTCACCTCCGGGGCGGCGCCGACCATCACCAGCGGGATCTGCGCGCCGGCCGGGACATTGGTCTCGGACCGCGCCGAGCGGATCTGGCTGACGAGATCGACCACGAACCCGACCTCGGCCTCCGCGGCCGCGTCGGCGAGGCCGCCGAGGTCCGGCCAGGCGGCCAGGGTCAGCAGTCCGCGCTCCGGCAGGTCGGCGCCCTTGATCGCCCACAGCTCCTCCGTGAGGAACGGCATGAACGGGTGGAGCAGCTTGGCGACCTGATCGATCAGGAACGCCACGCACGCCTGCGTCTCGGCCCGGATCGCGGGATCGACACCCTCGCCCTGGAGCACCGGCTTGGCGAGCTCGAGATACCAGTCGCAGAAGATGTTCCAGACGAAGCGGTAGGCCACCGCCGCCGCGTCGTTGAAGCGGAAGGCCTCGAGGGCGCCCGCGACCTCGTCGACCGCGCGGGCCGCCTCGGTGAGCGCCCAGCGGTTGATCGCGCCGGTGGCGGAGCGCGGGTCGAAGGCCGGGTCCAGGCGGCAGCCGTTCAGCTCGGCGAAGCGGGCGGCGTTCCAGAGCTTGGTCGCGAAGTTGCGGTAGCCCTGGACACGGTCGGTGGACAGCTTGATGTCGCGGCCCTGGACGGCCAGCGCGCAGAGGGTGAAGCGCAGGACGTCGGCGCCGACCTGATCGATCAGTTCCAGCGGATCGACGACGTTCCCCTTCGACTTCGACATCTTCGCGCCCGACGCGTCCCGCACCAGGGTGTGCAGGTAGACCGTGTCGAAGGGCGCCCGGTCGGTGAGGTGCAGGCCCATCATCATCATCCGGGCGACCCAGAAGAACAGGATGTCCTTGCCGGTCACCAGGGTGTTGGTCGGGTAGAAGCGCGCGAGTTCCGGGGTCGTGTCCGGCCAGCCCAGCGTCGAGAACGGCCAGAGCGCCGAGGAGAACCACGTGTCGAGGACGTCCGCGTCGCGGGTGAGCGCGACCGGCCGGCCGTGCTGCGCGTCGGCCGCCGCCTGCGCCTCGGCCTCGCTCTCGGCGACGAAGATGCCGCCGGCGTCGTCGTACCAGACCGGGATCTGGTGGCCCCACCAGAGCTGGCGCGAGATGCACCACGGCTCGATGTTGGTGAGCCACTGGAAGAAGATCTTCTCGTAGTTCTCCGGCACGAACTTGGTCTGCCCGTCGCGCACCGCCTGGAGGGCGCGCTCCGCGAGCGGCTTGACGTTCACGTACCACTGGTCGGTCAGGTAGGGCTCGATGACCACGCCCGAGCGGTCGCCGTGCGGGACCGCGTGGGTGTTCGGCTCGATCGCGCGCAGCCGACCGCGCGCCTCCATCAGCGCCACCACCTCCTTGCGGGCCTGCGCCCGGTCGAGGCCGTGGAGCGCCAGGGCCTCCGGCTCGGGCGCGACGCTGTCGAGGAACTCGGCGTTGCCGTCGAGCAGCATCCGGCCCTCGGGGTCGAGGACGTTGATCAGGCCGAGCCCGTGGCGGCGGCCGACGTCGAAGTCGTTGAAATCGTGGGCGGGCGTGATCTTGACCGCGCCCGTGCCCTTCTCGGGATCCGAGTAGGTGTCGGCCACGATCGGGATCAGCCGCCCGACCAGCGGCAGGCGCACGCGCTGGCCGACGAGCGCGGTGTAGCGCGCGTCCTCGGGATGGACCGCGATGCCGGTGTCGCCCAGCATCGTCTCGGGGCGGGTGGTGGCCACCGTGATGACGGCGCCGGTCTCGCTGCCGGCCTCGTCCACCACCGGGTAGTCGAAGTGCCAGAGATGGCCCCTGGTCTCGACCTGCTGGACCTCCAGGTCCGAGATCGCGGTCTGGAACTTCGGGTCCCAGTTCACCAGCCGCTTGTCGCGATAGATCAGACCCTGCCGGTGCAGGACGACGAAGGTCTTGAGCACGGCCCGGCTCAGCCCCTCGTCCATGGTGAAACGCTCGCGGGACCAGTCGCAGGAGGCGCCGAGCCGCTTCAGCTGGTTGACGATCGCGCCGCCGGATTCCGCCTTCCAGGCCCAGACCTTCTCGACGAAGGCCGCGCGGCCGATCTCGCGGCGGCCGGGCTCCTGACGCTCCATCATCCGCCGCTCGACCACCATCTGGGTGGCGATGCCGGCATGGTCCGTCCCCGGCTGCCAGAGCACGTCCTTGCCGCGCATGCGCTCGAAGCGGCAGAGGATGTCCTGCAGCGTGTTGTTGAGGGCGTGGCCCATGTGCAGGGAGCCCGTCACGTTCGGCGGCGGGATCACAATGCAGTACGGCGGGGCCCCGGCGCGCTCGGGCCGGCCGGCACGGAAGGCGTCCGCCTCGGCCCAGGCGGCGGAGATCCGCGCCTCGACGGAGGTGGGCTCGAAGGTCTTGTCCATCATCGCGGGTACGGGCCGGCGCTTGTCCAAACGGGGGTGGCCCCGCTTTCGACCGTCACGCCGCTCCCGTCAACACGCGGACGGCGGCCCGCGGCCGCCGTACCCAGGCCGCCGGCTCAGCGGCCGCGCGACACCCGCTCGATCTCGGCGCGCACGAGGCGCTCGACCACGGCCGGGAGGTTGTCGTCGAGCCAGGATTTCAGCATCGGCCGGAGCATCTCCTTGACGAGATCCTCCAGGGTCCGGGCGTTCTGCGTCAGCACGGTGTGGGCCAGCAGGTTGAACGCGCCGCTGACGCTGGCATCCGTGGCCGGAGAGACCAGGGCCTCGGGCTCCGGCTCGGGCGCGCGGGCGGCCTGGAGCACGGGCTGCGGGGGCGGAGGCGGTGGGGGCGGCGGCTCCGGGGCCGGCTCGGGCTCGGGCTCGGGCTCGGGCTCCGGTTCGGGCGCGGCGGTCACCGGGTCCTCGAAGTCGATCGCGTCGAAGTCGAGCAGGTCCGGGGCCGGCTCGGGTTCCGGCTCCGGCTCGACGACGCGCGGGCGCATCACCGGCTCGGCGACCTCCGCGAGGTCGAGCACGTCGTCGGGCTCCGGAGCGGGCGCCGCGACCTCGGCCGGCTTGGCGGCCTGATCGTCGGCGATGATCCTCCGGATCGACGCGAGGATCTCTTCCATCGAAGGCTCGTGCGCCTTATCGGCAGCCTTGTCCTGGAATTTCGAGTCCGGGATCTTGGGGCTTGCTGCACTCATCGGCAGGCGCACTCGGGCATGGGAGACTGGAAAGCGACCCGAATGGATCGATGTTCAATCAGTATTCCATGCCGTTTCGTGACGGCAAGCGCGCCCACAACACACTCCCCGTGGAAAAGCCGTCAGCGACCGTCCGGGGTGCGCAGGCCGAACCAGAGATCCTTGACCTGATCGTAGTGAACCTTGGCGCTGTAGTATTCGACCGGGAGCGCCGTGAAGCGCGCGGTCAACTGTCCGATCGCCTGGACCACCCCGTAGGAGAAGATGACCCGGTCACGCTGGGCGACGATGAGGTTCACCCGGGAATTCAGCAGTTCCTGCTGCGCGTTGAGCACGTCGAGGGTCGTGCGCTGGCCGACGCGCGCTTCCTCGCGCACGCCGTTCAGCGCCACCTCGTTGGCCTGGACCTGGGCCTGGGCGGCGATGACCTGCGCCTTGGCGGCCTCGAGCCGGCCCCAGAAATCGACGATCTGGGCGCGGACCTGATCGCGGATCTGGTCGACCTGGATGCGGGCCTGGCCGACCGACTCCTTGGCCTGCCGGATCTGCGCGTAGGTCTGGCCGCCCTCGTAGATCGGGATCGAGAGCCGTCCGCCGACGAAGCCGACGAAGAAGCTCTGGTTCGGTCCGTTCTGGTCGTAGAGCTGGCTGAGCGAGCCCTGCAGGCTGAGCTGCGGGGCGAGCTGGCCTTCCAGGACTTTCACCTGGGCCTCGCTCGCGTCGACGTTGTGGATGGCCGAGACGACCTGCGGGTGCTCGCGCAGGCCGACGGCGATCGCCTGATCGAGGCTGCGCGGCACGAACCGGTCCAGCGGCCGACCCGGCGCGAGCTGGCGCGGCTCGACGCCGATATTCTGCCGGTAGACGCCGATGCTCGTGCGGAGGGTCGATTCGGCCTGGGCGACCTGCGATCGCGCGCCGGCCAGTCGGGCCTCGGCCTGCGCGACGTCGGTCCGGGTCACCTCGCCGACGTTGAAGCGGTCCCGGGTCTGGCGGAGCTGCTCTTCCAGAACCTCGACGTTGTTCCGGTTCAGCTCCAGCGTCGCCGTGTTGCTGAGCACGTTCATGTACGCCTGGACGGCGCTGTACAGAACCGACAGCTCGGTGAAGCGCAGGCTCTCGCGCTGGCTGTAGACCTGCGACTCCGCGCGCCGGACCGTGTTGTCGGTCTGGAAGCCGTTGAAGATCGTCTGCGTGACGTTCAGGCTGGCGGAGCTCGGCAGGTAGGTGGTGCGCGTCGTCCGCCGGGAGGTGATGACCTGGCTCGCGATGTCGGAGGTCGCGCCGCCGGACAGGCCCTCGCCGCCGGTCGCGGATCCCGCCGCCCCGGCACCTGAGGTTCCGATGCCGGTGGTGCCGCCCGCGGTCCCGATCCCCGTCGTCCCGATCCCCGTGGTCGTTCCGGTCCCGGTCGTCCCGGCGCCCGCCGTTCCGCCCAGGCCGCCGCCCGTCGTCCCGAGGGCCGATCCGGCGGTGGTCGCGGCCGTGCCGCCGGTGGCCGCCGTCGCGACCGTGCTGGACGAGCGCGTCTGAAGGTACTGGACGCCGATCGCGGCGTTGACGTTGACGGTCGGCCGGTAGCCCGACTGCGCGATCGCCACGTTCTCGTCGATAGCGCGCACGCCCGCACGGCTGGCGTTCAGGCTCGGATTGCCCTGATAGGCCTTCGCGAGAGCGCTCTCCAGAGTCTCGGCCGATGCCGGCATGGCAGCCAGCATCGCGAGTCCGGACACCATCCCGGCCAGGCGGAACGTCGGGCAACTCGCTGGTGGACGTCGTGTCACGATGAACAAGCCCTTGCGGTCTCTTTCGGTCCGGAAGTCCGAGACGAAAACGGCCAAGGTACGGCGTTTCGCTCGTCTCCGATCAAGCCCGCCCCACCGTCACGCTTAGCGCAAACCGGGCGCTTTGGCTCGCCTCGGTGCGGGTCTGGCGGCGGAATGTGCGGCGTTGGGGCATTAAGGTGACACACCCGGCGCGGACAGCGCGGCACGCGAGCGAATTGAGTTGTTAAGTCGCATAAATACGCTCTTCCAAAGACTATTGCCGGCGTGCAGCCACGCGAGACTTGGGGGCCGACGCGTCGCCCCCGGCCGGGCAGGGTGGCCCGTTCCGCGGCTGGCCCTGCGGTCGACACCGGTCCGCGCCTAGTAGCGGTCCATCCCGCCGCCGCCGGCGTCGGGCTCCAGATCCAGCGGTCCCTCGGGCGCGGATTCCGGCTCGGGTGCGCGGCGCGCCCGCGCCGGCGGCCGCGGCTTCGGCGCCGGCCCT
The DNA here is from genome assembly GCF_900112625.1 of Methylobacterium sp. 13MFTsu3.1M2. NCBI lineage: Bacteria > Pseudomonadati > Pseudomonadota > Alphaproteobacteria > Hyphomicrobiales > Methylobacteriaceae > Methylobacterium > Methylobacterium sp. 13MFTsu3.1M2. The sequence goes on along the minus strand of NZ_FOMM01000007.1, from coordinate 113,373 downwards.
GCCAGCGCGGCCGACGGGTTCGGTTTCGGCGCGGCGCTCGGGGAAGCCGGCTGCCCGCGGGTGCCGCCGGGCGGCCCGGGCGGGCCGGGCGGGCCCATGGCCCCCATCAGCCCCGGTGCGCCGGCCATGCCGATGGGGCCGCGCTCGCCCGGCGGGCCCGGCGGTCCGGCGACGCCCTCCGCGCCGGCTGGCCCCTGGGGTCCGGGCGGCCCGGGCGGTCCCATCGCGCCCCGCTCGCCGGGAGGCCCGGCCTCGCCCCGCGGACCCGTCTCGCCGCGCGGGCCGGCCGGGCCGGCGAGCCCGGGCGCCTGCGGCCCCTGCTGGCCGCACTCGCCGACCACGATGCTGCGGGTCTGTTTCGGCGTCCGCAGCGTCGCGATGCAGGTGGCCGGATGATAGACGACGCGAAACTCGAAATAGCCGCGGCTGTCGGTCCGGTGGGGGAACTGGCCGTCGAGCGTGATCTCCACCCCCGGATCGTCGGCGTAACCGATGATCCAGAGATCACCGCCGGTGATCTTGGCGGCCTCGATGCGCATGTCCGCCGCCCGCGCCGGCAGCCCGCAGGCGGCCGACAGGGCCAGCATCGAACACAGCGCCCAGCGCTCGCGCCACAGGCGTTTGGCAGATCTCATGGCAGGTCACGCAGTCTTTTAGACGGTCAGAATGCCATAGCCCGCAAACTAAGCAATAAATTGCGGAGAAAGTTGGATGTGGAAAAGCGCGGCCGGTCGAAGGCCGTAGTCCGAAATGGGTATTCGAAGGGCGCGCGGCGGGGCCTGTAGCGTGACCGCGCTGGACCCGGTCAGGCGTGTGCGGACCGGGCCGGCAGAGGAGTGACGCGGACCGATTCACCGGTCACCGCCGCGCGAGCGCCCCGGGCCGCATTCGGACCCGCGGTGGAGGGTTCTGCCGTGGACAACGACGATCCGCCCTGGGACACGGACCCGCTCTGGTACGACCGGACCGAGTCCGGAACGCCGCCGGGACCCATCCTCGAGGCGCTGGCCTGGCTGTTCCTGCTGGCGATCGCCGGGTGCGCGGCGCTCGTGTTGCTCTACGGGATGCCGGACCGCCTGTGGCGCGCGGCGGCGCGCCGGCTGGTGCGCCGCGATCCGGCGGATGCCGGGCGGTTCTGAGCGGAGCGCGCCGGCACCGGCTCAGGCCGCGGCGATGCGCGTGCTGAGCAGGGTGGCTTCCAGATCTTCCACCGGCATCGGGCGGCCGAGATGGTAGCCCTGCAGGAACGGGCAGCCCATCGCCTGCAGGATGTTCAGGTCCTCGGCCGACTCGACGCCTTCCGCCACCACGTCGAGCCCGAGCAGCCGGCCGAGGCCGAGGACGGCGAGGACGAGCCCGCGCTTGTCGTCGCTCGCCCCGAGGCCGGTGACGAAGCTCCGGTCGATCTTGATCCGGTCCGCCTTGAGCTGGCGCAGCGAGGAGAGCGACGAGTAGCCGATGCCGAAATCGTCCAGGGCGACCCGGATACCGGCGCGGGACAGCGCCTGCAGCTTGCCCTGCACCGCGCCGATGTCGAGGGCCGTCTCCTCGGTGATCTCGATCTCCAGCATGGTGGGCGGCAGGCCGAGGAGGTTCAGGCGCCCGATGACGATCTCGTCCACGGGGACCTGCGCCATCTCCCGGGGTGAGACGTTCATCGCCACGCGCACGCCGCTCAGGCCGCGGCGATGCAGGATCTCCAGCATCGCGCAGACCTGCTCGAGGATGTAGCGGAGCAGCGATTCGGTCAGGCCGGCCATCGCGGCGGCGGCGATCAGGTCCGGGGGCGCGATCCAGCCGAGCCGCGGATGCTCCCAGCGGATCAGGGCTTCCAGCCCGACCAGGGTCCGGCCATCGGCCGCGTAGATCGGCTGGAACCAGACCTTCGGGGCGTTCTCGACCAGGGCCTGCGACAGGTCGCGCTCCAGGTCCCGCCGCATCTGCAGCCCCTCGCGCAGGCCCGAATCGAACACCCGGTAGCGGTTCCGCCCGGCGGCCTTCGCGGCGTAGAGCGCCTCGTCGGCGCAGCTCAGCATCTCGGTGAAGCTCGGCTCCGCGCTCGCGTGGACGCCGATGCTGACCCCGAGGCGGCCCGCGTCGAAGCCGTCGAACGGCTGGGACACCGCGGCGATGAGGTTCGCCGCCATGACGTCGTCGGGCACGCCCGACGTCACGGGATCGTACAGCACCGCGAACTCGTCGCCGCCCAGCCGGGCCGCGAGACCGTTCTCCGGCAGCGCGTCCTTCAGCCGGCGCGCCACCTCGACGAGCACCCGGTCGCCCGCCTTGTGGCCGTAGACGTCGTTGACGAACTTGAACCCGTCGAGGTCGAGCATCAGCAGGCTGAGGGTCCCGGTGCGGAGCCGGTTCTCCGTCGCCTGGAGGAAGCCCGCGCGGTTCAGCAGGCCGGTGAGATCGTCGTGCGTGGCGCGCCACCGCATCTCGTCCACGAGGGCGCTGGCGCTGGCATGGGCCTCGGCGCGGGACCGGGCGAGGGCGTGGGCCTCGTTCTTGAGCCGGCTCGCCTCGCGAAACACGGACTCGCTGCGGAACGCCGTGTGCGTCAGGGCGAGGAAGTAGAGCAGCACGCAGGCCGCGAGGCAGTTCCGGTCGAAGTCGCCGGCATAGGCGAGGCAGGCCACGACGGACAGCAGCGGCAGGGCGATGAAGGCGAGGGGGATGCGCGCGTACGCGATCCCGTGCGTCACCGCCCCCGCGGTCACGCCGCAGGTGATGGTCAGGTAGAACAGGGTCTCGGCGGTCGTGTAGCCGTCGCACAGGAGCGGCTGGCAGGCCCAGACCAGTCCGGAGAGGAACGCCGCGACCGTGAAGACGCGCAGGTGCCGGTCGACGGAGCGCGCGGCGGCCGCGGCCAGGCTCGGCGTCATGTCGGCGGTCAGCGCCAGGCCGAGGCAGGGGATCCGGCAGAGGGCGATTCGCAGGAGGTTGACGCTGGTCGACGCCGCGAACCAGATGGCCCCCACGGTGCCGTGCCCGCTCCTGTAGGCGACGAGCATGCTCGCCACGCCGAGCAGCATGTTGACCGGGATGGCCGCCAGCACGCTCCCGCGCATGGCCTCCAGCTGATCCCGCCGGATCAGCGCGCCCCACCTCGGATCTGCAGGGTCGAGAGATTCACCGGAGCCGGGTGAGCCCGGCTCGGATCTCTCCTGGTCCCGAACGATCATCGCACGTCCACTCGAAGATGAGGGACTCATGGCACCGAATCGTAAGATATCGTTGAACGATCAACGCGCGCCGCGCCCGATCCCGAGCTTTTCGCGCGCCGCGCGAAGAGAGACTCCGGGTCGCAAGGCATTCCGGCCGCGTCGCCGCGCACCATATCGGGTCGCGGGCCGCTTCCGGGCCCCGGATCGTCCATGGCCCTGACCCGCGACCTGCTCGATATCCGGACGATCTATCACGAGCCCACTGTCGGCGACTTCCCGCTGGGCCGGGACATCCTGGCGCGCTTTCCCGACGCCGCGCGCATCGTCGTGCCGTCGCACTGGAACATCCCGGGACTCCACGGCAACGCCGGCTCGGTGGAGGATTGGGTGCGGATCAAGCGCTCGACGCTGGTCCTCGGCGTGAAGAAGGGCCTCGCCATGCGCCCCAACGGCCGCAGCGCCCACTTCATCGCGCCCTCGACCTCCAACGGCTGCGCCATGGCCTGCGCCTACTGTTACGTGCCGCGCCGCAAGGGCTTCTCCAACCCGATCTCGCTGTTCGTGAACCTCGAGCAGGCCTGCGCGGCGATCGCCCGCCACGCCGGCCGCCAGGGGCGCCTGCCGGAGCCGGACCCGATCGATCCGGAGCACTGGGTCTACGATATCGGCGAGAACGGCGACCTCTCGGTCGACGCGGCAGTCAGCGACGGCGTGCGCGCCCTGGTCGCGCTGTTCCGCACCCTGCCCAACGCCAAGGCCTCCTTCGCCACCAAGGCCGTCAACCGCGACCTCCTCGCCTACGATCCGCAGGGCAAGACGCGCGTCCGCTTCTCGCTCATGCCGGCGCGGATCGCCCGGATCGTGGACGTGCGCACCGCCCCGATCGCCGAGCGGATCGCCGCCATCGACGAGTTCGTGGCCGCCGGCTACGAGGTCCACGCCAATTTCTCGCCCGTGATCCTCTACGAGGGCTGGGAGGCCGACTGGCGGGCGCTGTTCGCCGAGATCGACGCGACGCTGTCCGACGCCGCCAAGGCGCAGCTCAAGTGCGAGATCATCATGCTGACCCACAACGCGGATCTGCACGCGGTCAATCTCGGCTGGCACCCGAAGGCCGAGGACCTGCTCTGGCGGCCGGACATCCAGGAGGCGAAGGTCTCGGAGGGCGGGGGCACCAACCTGCGCTACCGGGCCGGCTGGAAGAGCCGCTGGCTCACCCGCTTCAAGGCCCTGCTCGCCGAGACGATGCCCTACTGCACGGTGCGCTACGCGTTCTGAGCGCGGAGCGCTGAACTTCCGGCCGCGCGCGGCGTTGGCGCGCCAGCGGAGGAAAGCTCAGCCATGTCGAGCCCATCCATGTCGACGCACGAGGACCATATCGGCGAGGCGGTGGCCCTCGCCGCCGCCAATGTCGAGGCGGGCGGTGCGCCCTACGGCGCGGTCATCGTGCGGGAGGGGACCGTGCTGGTCCGCGCGGCCAACACCGTACACGCGACCAACGACCCCAGCGCCCATGCCGAGATGGTGGCGCTGCGCGAGGCCAGCCGCCTCCTCGGCCGCCGCGACCTCGGCGACTGCGTGATGTACGCGAGCGGCCGACCGTGCCCGATGTGCCACGCCGCGATGCGCCTGGCCGGCTTCAAGGAGGGCTACTTCGCCTTCTCGGCCGAGGAGGCCGAGACCTACGGCGCCGGCAGCGCGTCGATCTACGCCGAACTCTGCCAGCCCCTCGACGCGCAGCCGATGCGCGTCACGCAGCTGCGTCCGCCGGGCGATTCGCCCTACCCGGCGTGGAAGGCGCGCCGCGAGGCCTGACGCGGCGGCGACGGCCTCAATGGGTCCAGGGCGCCGTGCGGTTGAACTTGAAATTGTCCGAGTAGGACAGGCCCTTGCGCTGGACGGGCTTGGCCGGCTGCTCGACGCGGTAGGCGATCCCCTCGCGCTTCGCGTAGGCCACGGCCTCCTCCTCGGTGTCGAATTCCAGGCGCACCTGCTGGAGCATGTCCGAGGACCCGTTCCACCCCATCAGCGGATCGATCTCGCGCGGGCTGGTCCGGTCGAACTCCAGGATCCACTGCTTGGTCCGGGCGAGGCCCGACTGCGTGGCGTCCCGAGACGGACGGAAGATGCGGGCGCTCGGCATCTGACTCGACAAGCTCCTGATCGAATGGTCGGGGCGATAGGATTCGAACCTACGACCCCCTGGTCCCAAACCAGGTGCGCTACCAGACTGCGCCACACCCCGACTGCCACACGGCCTCAATGCCGTAGCGGTTCCGCCGTTCCCCCGCAAGGCGCGGCGCGGTGCGCGCCGACGCTTCCGGGATCGGCCCTTCGCGGCGGCCTGGCCGTCGCATACCACTTGTCAGACAAATTGGGGCGCGGTAGCGTTCGGGCCGGGACGAGGGCCGAACCGCCCCGCTGTCGAACCGGCGCCTGCCATCACTGGGGGGTGGAGGATGGTGCGCCCGGATCGCCGTGCCGGGCGCTTCCGGCCCTCGTCGCCGCAGCGTCGCCGCGGTGCTGCGCCCGCGTCCGCGCGGCGGGCCTTGCCGGCCCGCGCCGGAACGGTGACGATCGCCGCGAGTGACAGGGACCTGCCCGTGTGGACACCGAGCCCGCGCTACCCGGACCCGGCGGTCGAGATTCTCGACGCCGCCTTCGCCCGCTACCGGGTGTTCAACGCGGCGGTCGAGCGCCTCGCGACCGGCTTCCGCTGGTGCGAGGGGCCGGTCTGGTTCGGCGACGGACGCTACCTGCTCTGGAGCGACATCCCCAACGACCGCATCCTGCGCTGGGACGAGGAGAGCGGGGCGGTCGGCCTCTACCGGCGGCCGTCGGGCTTCGCCAACGGCAACACCCGCGACCGGCAGGGGCGGCTCGTCACCTGCGAGCACGGCGGTCGTCGGGTCACCCGGACCGAGCATGACGGCGCGATCACCGTCCTGGCGGACGCGTTCGAGGGCCGCCGGCTCAACTCGCCCAACGACGTGGTGACCGCGGCCGACGGCGCGGTCTGGTTCACCGACCCACCCTTCGGGATCGGCGGGTTCTACGAAGGCGTGCGCGCCGAGCCCGAACTGCCGCAGAACGTCTACCGGCTCGACCCGGTCACCGGTGCGCTGGAGGCCGTGGCCACCGACCTCGCCGGCCCCAACGGCCTGTGCTTCTCACCCGACGGCCGCGTGCTCTACCTCGTGGAATCGCGCGGGCAGCCGACCCGGCGGATCGTCGCCTACGACGTGGTCGCCGGCCGCACGCTCCGCGACCGGCGGGTCCTGATCGATGCCGGGCCGGGCACGCCGGACGGGCTGCGCTGCGACGTCGACGGCAATCTCTGGTGCGGGTGGGGCATGGGCGACGACGCCCTGGACGGCGTCATGGTGTTCAACCCCGACGGCCGGCCGATCGGCCGCATCCGGCTGCCGGAGCGCTGCGCCAACCTCTGCTTCGGCGGCCGGCACCGCAACCGCCTGTTCATGGCGGCGAGCCAGTCGCTCTACGCCGTCCACGTCGACGTCCAGGGCTGCGCCGGCGGGTGAGGCCCGGATGCCCAGCCCTGCATGCGCCGCCGGCGTCGTCGCCGGCACCATGCTTGACCGGAGCGGCGCGCCGACCCACTTCCCGTCCGCCGGGGGCATAGCGGGACACCAGCCGATGATCGAACTCCATTACTGGCCGACGCCGAACGGCCATAAGATCACGATGTTTCTCGAAGAAGCGGGCGTTCCTTACCGCATTCATCCCGTCAATATTGGCAAGGGTGAGCAGTTCAACCCGGATTTCCTCAAGATCGCGCCCAACAATAGGATGCCGGCGATCGTCGACGACGAGCCGGCGGGCGGCGGCGCGCCGGTCACGCTGTTCGAGTCGGGGGCGATCCTGCTCTACCTCGCCGAGAAGACCGGGCGCTTCATCCCGGGTGACGCGCGCGGCCGGGCCGAGGTGCTGCAATGGCTGTTCTGGCAGATGGGCGGCCTCGGCCCGATGCTCGGCCAGAACCACCACTTCTCGCAGTACGCGCCCGAGAAGATCGACTACGCGATCAAGCGCTACGTCAACGAGACCAACCGGCTCTACGGCGTCCTCGACCGGCGGCTGGCCGACCGCGCCTTCGTCGCCGGGCCGGACTACTCCATCGCCGACATGGCCTGCTATCCCTGGATCGTACCGTGGGAGAAGCAGGGGCAGAACCTCGACGAGCACCCGAACCTCAAGCGCTGGTTGACGGCGATCGCCGAGCGGCCCGCCACCAAGGCGGCCTATGCCCGCGCCCCGGAGGTCAATCCCGATTTCGGCAAGACCATGAGCGAGGATGCCAAGAAGGTGATGTTCGGCCAGACCGCCGCCAGCACCAAGCGCTGACCGGATCATGGTCGAGATCCCGCCCGCCCTGCCGCTGCAGGTGATCCACCGCGGCTGGAACACCTTCGGCATCGCCACGCTGACGCTGCAGGACGGCAGCACCGTGCGGCGGGCGCTGGAGGACCACGGGCAGGCGGCCTGCGTGCTGCCCTACGATCCCGAGCGGCGCGTGGCGCTGCTCGTCCGTCAGGCGCGGGTCGGGCCCGCCTTCTGGGGTGAGTCGGCCGAGTTCGACGAAGCCCCGGCGGGCGGCCTCGACGGGGGCGCCCCCGAGGCGACGGCGATCCGGGAGGCGATGGAGGAGGCGGGCGTCCGGCTGACCCGGCTGGAGCCGGTCGCCCACGCCTACAGCATGCCGAGCGTGTCCTCGGAGCGCCTCTGGCTCTACCTGGCGCCCTACGCCGCGGCCGACCGGGTCGGCCTTGGCGGGGGCCTGCACGCGGAGGGCGAGCAGGTGGTGGCCGTGGAGATGCCGCTGGCCGCGCTGGCGGAACAGGCCCGGGCCGGCCGCCTGCCCGATCTCAAGACCCTGGTTCTCGTCCAGGCCCTGATGCTCCGAAGCCCCGAACTGTTCGCCGCATGACCCTCTCGCCCACCGCACCCGCGCCGGATGTCCTCGCGGCGATGCTCGCCTTCGCCGAGGAGGCGGCCCCGCTGGCCCTCGCCATGCGGGCGGGAGGCCTCGCGATGAGCAACAAGGGTCCGGATCTCGGCCAGGCGCTGACCGAGGCCGACCTCGCCGTCAGCCGGTTGATGCACGCGCGGTTCGGCCCCGACCTGATCGAGGAGGAGACCGCCGAGGATCTCGGACAGGCGGCGGCCCGGGCGCTGCTCGCCCGCGACGCCTGGACCTTCGTGGGCGACCCGATCGACGGGACCCGGCCCTTCGCGGGCGGCCTGTCGGGCTGGGGCGTGATGGTGGCGGCCTGCCGCGGTGGCTGGCCCCGGGCCTGCGTCATGAGCCTGCCGGCCTGGAACGAGGACCGCTCCGCACCGGCCGGGGTCGTACCGGCGGAAGCCACGGAGGGTCTCCTGCTGGCGGCGAGCGAGGGCCGCGCCTACTGGGCCCCGACCCGCGGCGGCCGCATGACGACGGCGCTGCGCCCGCTCGAGCGCCCGGAGCGCCGGACCGGCCATGTCGGCTGGCTGTCGGTGACGGCGCAGCGCTACACCCTGGATTACGGCCGCGGCTGGTTCCCCTGGAGCGAGGGCGGGGCGATCTCGGACGCCGCGCTCCTGGCCACCGGGCGCCTCGACGCGACCCTGAGCAACAACCGATTGTGGGACCTGGGCCCGATCCTCCCGCTGTTCGAGGCACTGGGCTTCCGCCTGTTCCACTGGCCCGATCTCGGGGATCCGCCGGCGGACTTCGTGGACCTGTTCGACGCCGAGCTGTCGGCCCATGACGACCTCTGGCTGGTGTGCCGGGATCGCGCGCAGGCCGCCGATCTGGCGACGGCCATCCGCCCCGCCTAGGACAGGGCCCTGCCGGGCCGCGTCCGGGTCGCGTCCGGGCCGGGATGGCCGTCGATCGGGCGGTCCCGGATCGCGCGGGGATCCGGGACCGCTCTCAGAGCGCCGCGATCAGCGACCGGATCCGCGCCTGCGACGCCCTGAGCCCGTCCTCGGCCTGGGTCCGGGCGGTATCGAGCTTCGCCAGCTCGTCCTCCTGGGCACCCATGCGGCTGAGATAGCGGCGCGCCAGCTCGCTGTCCTTCGGAACGGCGCCGAGATTGCTGCGGATGCGCTCCTGCTCCGCCTGCACCTTCGCCGCGCGCTCGCCGATCTCCTCGACGGTCCGGGTCGCCGCGGCGACCTCGGCGCGGGCCTGGGAGAGGGTCTTGAGCTTGCCGCCCAGCTCCGGGTCGGTCGCCAGGGAGGCCCACCGGACGAGCAGCGCCTCGTCGGCGTCGACGAGGTCGTAGGCGTCGATCCGGACGCGCTCGAGCACGGCCCGGGTCTCGGCCGTCCCGCCGGCGGGAACCGCGACCTTGAGGCGATAGGCCGAGGGGGTCTCGCCGTCGCGAGCGGACGCGGTGAGGGTCCAGCCATCCCGTCGGGGATGCTCGATGATCACGGAGCGGGCGGCGTCCGGCGCACCCTTGATCGTGTAGGTCGTGACCTCCCGGGCGATCACCGTCGCGCGCGCCACGCCGTCGACCACGGTGATCTTGGTCAGGGCGTCGCTCGGCGCGGTCTCCGCCTGGACGGCGACCTTGCGGTCGAGGGCGAAGCTGGCGAGCCGCTGCTCGCCGACGGGCGTCGCGGGCAGACGGGCGTCCCCCAGGTAGCCGGCCTTGCGGTCGTAGAGGGTGATGAGGCCCGCCGGCAGGGTCGCGCCGGCGCTGTTGCGGATCCGGAGGGCCGCGATCGGGTGAACCCCCTGGCCTGGCTTCCAGAGGGCGACCCGCTCGGCCTCGATCTCGATATCGAGGAACGGCACCGACAGCGTGCCGCCGGCGCGCAGATCGACCGGATGCGGCAGCGTGAAGTTCGCCGCGACATCCCCCTCGCTGGCGGCGGCGCCCGCGGTGGCGGCCGCGGCGTCGTAGCTCGGTTCCGCGGCCTCCATGCGGCTGTCGCGGGTGTCCATCCGCGCCATCGGGGCCGGAAGGGGCGCGGCGGCGGGGGCCGGGGCGCGCAGGCGCGCGACCGACTTCGACGCGACCGTGCCCGGGTCGAGGTCCGGCATGCCGACATCCTCGACCATTACCGGCGCCTCCGGTCTCTTGCGCCAGTAGCGCTTGTGCAGGCGCTGGAGGAGCGCCACCGGCGAGCCGGACGAGAGGGTGACGTCGACGCCCGTCCAGTCGGCGCCGAGGGCGTTCTCGATAATGGCCCAGGCCTGCAGGTTCGCGCGGCCGCCGCCGCCATCGACGATGCGGTAGCTCGTCTTCCAGACGGGCGCGGCGACGACGTAGGTCAACCGGACCTCGCGTTGGCCCTGCCCGGAGACGGCGATCTCGACCCGGTGGGCGTCGCCGACCTTGGTCTTCCCGGCCGCCGCGATAGCCTCGGCGATCTTGGCCGCCATGGCCGGGTCGAGGATCGTCACGGAGGCGCCGTCCTCGATCGGCACGGATTCGAGCGTGCCGGTCGCGGTCAGGACGGTCAGGATCGAGACGTCGCCGGTCTCAGTCCCGGCATTCCGCTCGGACACGCCGAGCACCCGCCCTTCGAGCGTGCGCCCGCCGCTCTGGACCCGGATCGGGACGCCCTGCAGCTTGCCCACGAGGCGGGTCGGCGCGGACAGGTCGTCCGCGGTGAACGGCATCGTCCGCAGGGTCTCGTCGGCCTGATCCACCCCGTCCAGGCGCAGGGCGCCGACGGTTCCGACGGGATCGCGCACGACGAGGCTCTTGAGGATGTCGTCGACCTGCTCGGGCCGGACGCTGAGCCCGATCGTCCCGTCGCCGTCGACGGCATGGACCAGGGTCACTTCGGCCAGGCCGCCGCTCGACAAGGTCACCGCGCGGATGCCGTCGGGCGCTGCCATCAGGGGCGGTGCGGCTGCAATCATGGACACGAGGACTCCGGCTAAGGTCAGATGCGATCGGATCAATTCGTCTGGCTCCAGTCAGGGCGCGCCCGCCGCACGCGGTCCCACCCTGGCCGACCGGGCGCCGTCCGGCAAAGGCTTCGTGACGCGCGCGGGCGTGAACCGATCGCCGGGGGCCCCTCCCGTGCTGTCCGCGCCGGGGCGCGCCGGGGCGCGGCGCCGATGCGGCGGGACGGGAACGGCGGCGCGATGGGGGAAGGCTGCGGTCCGCGGATGCACCCTACCGTGTCCGGCCGAATGTCCTGCCGTTCCAGACGGCGATCGCGCCGCACGGATCCTGCCCGGATCGTCCGCACGTCGCCCCGGTCATATCGACGATGACCGCCGGGCGGCCTCCCACCGTGCGGAATCGGAGGTCGTGGGCGACGGCGTCGAAGGCGTCCACGAACCCGTCCGTCGTCGAGGCGAAGACCTGCATCTCGCAGCCCGCGGTGCCGCACGCGGCGGACTCGTCATCGCCGCATTGGACGGCCGCGAAATCCAGGATGAAGTCCGGTACAGCGTCGCCGTTCACGTCCTGGCGGGTGATGAAACCCGGCTTGAGCGTGGCCGGCTCGGACCCGCAGGACGCCTCGGCCCGCGCGGCCGCCGCCGCGACCGGCTGCGGGAGATCGTCCGCCGCGGCGGTGAGCGGGACGGCGGGCGGGAGGGCGAGAGCCAGGGCGGCGAGGGCGCGACGCATGCGGCCAGGATCCTCAGGCCCGTCCGCCCTGTCCAGCGCACTAGCTCATCGCGGCCCCGATGGAGGCTACGTGCCGGGCCTTCCTTCGACCCAGGCGCGCAGCGCGTTCGCGCCGTCCGGACGGATGGTGACCGCGACGCTGTGGGCACGGTCGACAGCGGGAATGAGGGCGCCGCTCGACAGGGCGACGTCACCGGCGAGGGCGCCGAAGCCGTATCGGACATCCGCGCATCCAGCGAGGGTGGGTGACCGGTCCTGTGCTCTCCCGGCGCTTCCCCGAGCGTCGACCCGGGGAGCGACCGCCTGCCTGCGGCGCCGGAGAGCCAGACAACCTCTACTCGGCGCAGGCGAAGCGCGTCCCGTCCCACAGGAAGGTCGTGCGGCCCGGCCCTCTCCGGACCGAGCCGCAATTCCATCCCTCGTCGTTCGCCGAAGCCGCCGGCCGGCCATTCAGCGCGCGAAACCGGAGGTCGTGCGCGTAGATGTCCAGCACCACGACGAACCCGTTCTTCGAGGATGCGAGGACGATCTTCGGGCATCCCATGAGGCCGCACTGAGAGACTTCTTCGTCGCCGCATCGGAGGCCGCCGACGTTGAGGATGAAGTCCGTCACCCCGTCACCGTTCACGTCCTGCCGGTCGATGACGAACGGATCGAGAGTCGCCGGCGCGGATCCGCAGGCGGCCTCGACCTCGGCGATGGCCGCAGCCACCGGCGGCGGGAGATCGTCCGCCGCTGCGGCGAGCGGCACGGCGACGAGAAGGGCGGCGACGGCAGGGCGCATGGCGCCAGGATTCGGGCACCCGTCCGCCCTGTCCAGCGCACTAGCTCATCCCGGCCTCGACGGTCGGTGCCGCGCGCCCGTCCTCCCGCGGGGGCCGCCTCGTGAGGGCCCGTGTCCGAGAGGCGCGACGGACCGGGCGGCGCACCGAGTGCCGGTGCGCCGCCCCTCGACCGTCCGGCCGATCAGTTCAGCGTCGCGTTGACCGGGCGGCGCTCGGCCCCGACCGTCACGTCGCCGATCATCAGGCCCATCGGCCCGAGGCGGACCGGCACCGTCTCGCCGTCGTGGACCTTGCCGGAGAGCACCAGCTCGGCCAGCGGATCCTGGACGTTCTTCTGGATCACCCGCTTCAGCGGCCGCGCCCCGTAGGCCGGGTCGTAGCCCTTGTCGGCGAGCCAGTTCTTGGCCTCCTCGTCGACCTCCAGGGTGATCTTGCGATCGTCCAAGAGCTTCTGCAGGCGCCCGAGCTGGATCTCGACGATCGCACCCATCTCCGACCGCGCGAGGCGGTGGAACAGGATGATCTCGTCGACCCGGTTCAGGAATTCCGGCCGGAAGTGCCCCCGCACCACGCCCATCACCTCCTCGCGGACCGCGTCGGTGTCCTGGCCCGCGGGCTGGTTCACCAGATACTCGGCCCCGAGATTCGAGGTCATGATCAGCAGCGTGTTGCGGAAGTCGACCGTCCGCCCCTGGCCGTCGGTGAGCCGCCCGTCGTCGAGAACCTGCAGCAGGACGTTGAACACGTCCGGGTGCGCCTTCTCGACCTCGTCGAACAGCACGACCTGGTAAGGCCGGCGCCGCACGGCCTCGGTGAGGGCGCCGCCCTCCTCATAGCCGACGTAGCCCGGAGGCGCGCCAATCAGCCGGGCGACCGCGTGCTTCTCCATGTACTCGGACATGTCGATGCGCACGAGCGCCGTGTCGTCGTCGAACAGGAAGCCGGCCAGAGCCTTGGTCAGCTCGGTCTTGCCGACGCCCGTCGGGCCCAGGAACATGAACGAGCCGATCGGCCGGTTCGGATCCTGAAGCCCGGCGCGGGCGCGCCGGACCGCGGTCGAGACCGCCTCCACCGCCTCGCGCTGGCCGACGACGCGCTTGGACAGCGCCTCCTCCATGGCCAGGAGCTTCTCCCGCTCGCCCTCCAGCATCTTGTCGACCGGCACGCCGGTCCAGCGGGAGACGACCCCGGCGACGTGGGCGGGCGTGACCGCCTCCTCCATCATCGCGTCGCGGCCGTTCTCCGCCTTCGCCTCGATCTCGGCGAGCTGCTTCTCCAGGCCCGGGATGACCCCGTAGGCGAGCTCACCCGCGCGCTGGTACTGGCCCTGGCGCTGCGCCGCGGCGAGGTCGTTGCGGGCCTCGTCGAGCTTCTTCTTGAGGCCGGCCGCCGTCCCGAGCTTGTCCTTCTCGGCCTTCCACCGGGCGGTGATCGCCGCTGAGCGCTCCTCCAGGTCGCCGAGTTCCTTCTCCAGCCGAACCAGCCGGTCGCGGGAGGCGGAATCGGTCTCCTTCTTGAGCGCCTCGCCCTCGATCTTCAGCCGGACGATCTCGCGGTCGATGTTGTCGAGCTCCTCGGGCTTCGAATCGACCTGCATGCGCAGGCGCGAGCCGGCCTCGTCCACGAGGTCGATCGCCTTGTCGGGAAGGAACCGGTCGGTGATGTAGCGGTTCGACAGCGTCGCGGCCGCGACCAGGGCCGAATCCTGGATGCGCACGCCGTGGTGCTGCTCGTACTTCTCCTTCAAGCCGCGCAGGATCGAGACCGTGTCCTCCACGGTCGGCTCCGACACGAAGACCGGCTGAAAGCGACGGGCGAGCGCCGCGTCCTTCTCGACGTGCTTGCGGTACTCGTCGAGCGTGGTCGCGCCGACGCAGTGCAACTCGCCGCGGGCGAGCGCGGGCTTCAGGAGATTCGAGGCGTCCATGGCGCCGTCCGCCTTCCCGGCGCCGACCAGCGTGTGCATCTCGTCGATGAACAGGATGATGCCGCCCTCGGCCGCCGTGACCTCGGAGAGCACGCCCTTCAGCCGCTCCTCGAACTCGCCGCGATACTTCGCGCCGGCGATCAGCGCACCCATGTCGAGGGCGAGGAGGCTCTTGTCCCGCAGGGATTCGGGCACGTCGCCGTTGACGATGCGCAGGGCCAGACCCTCGACGATCGCGGTCTTGCCGACGCCGGGCTCGCCGATGAGGACCGGGTTGTTCTTGGTCCGCCGGGACAGGACCTGGATGGTCCGCCGGATCTCCTCGTCGCGGCCGATGACCGGGTCGAGCTTGCCCTCTCGGGCGGCCTCGGTGAGGTCGCGGGCATACTTCTTCAGCGCGTCATAGGCGTTCTCGGCCGAGGCATTGTCGGCGGTGCGGCCCTTGCGCAGGGCGTTGATCGCGGCGTTGAGCGAAGCCGGGGTGACGCCTGCCGCCTGGAGCGCGCGGCCGGCCTCGGAATCCTTCTCCACCGCCAGGGCAAGGAGCAGCCGCTCCACCGTCACGTAGGAATCGCCCGCCTTCTCGGCGGCCTTCTCGGCGGTGTCGAACAGGCGCATCAGCTCACGTGTCGCCTGCGGGGCGGACGCGTTGCCGGAGACCTTCGGCTGCTTGGCGAGCCACTGCTCGGTCTGAGCCAGCGCGACGCGCGACTGGCCGCCCGCGCGGTCGATCAGGCCGGCGCAGAGGCCCTCCGGATCGTCGAGCAGCACCTTGAGCAGGTGGCCCGGCTGAAGCTGGGGATGTCCCTCGCGCATCGCGAGGTTCTGAGCCGCCTGCACGAAGCCGCGGGCGCGCTCGGTGTACTTCTCGAAGTTCATGCACAACCCTCCCGTACCGGCATCCGCCGCCCGATGAGAGGCGCGGCGCCACCGAAACGTCGCCCTCCGGCTATCCGCCGCGCGAGGGCCCCGGCGCCGTGGTGGCCGCCGGTAGACCCGATGTGGTGTTGCAATTGAGCACCACAAGGGGCCGCGAAGCTCTTGCGCGCCGGATCATTTCAGGGCCACGCTCCGCGCATGACCGCATTGATTCATGTCAGCGCCCTGTATCGCTACCCGGTGAAGGGCCTGAGCCCCGAACCCGTCGAGCGGGCGGAGCTCGAGACCAGCGGCCACTTCCCGGGCGACCGGCTCTACGCCATCGAGAACGGTCCGTCGGGCTTCAACGCGGTTGCGCCCCGCCACCAGCCCAAGACCAAGTACCTGATGCTCATGCGCGACGAGGCGCTCGCCCGCCTGCGCACCCGCTACGACGATGCCACGGCGACGCTGACCGTGGAGGGGTACGGCGACCCGCAGGCCTTCCGGCTCGACACCGAGGCGGGTCGCGAGGGCCTCGCGGAGCTGATGCGGCGCTACGTCCCCGAGAGCCTCCGGGGCGAGCCGAAGGTCCTCGCCGCGCCGCCGCAGTACCGGTTCACCGACTCCCCGACCGGCTACGTGTCGCTCATCAACCGGGCGAGCGTGGCCGCGGTGGAGGACTACCTCGGCGCGCCCGTGGACCCGCTGCGCTTCCGCGGCAACCTGCTGGTCGAGGGGCTCGAACCCTTCGCCGAGCTGGAGATGGTCGGGCAGGTGGTCGAGGCGCCGAGCGGGTTGCGGCTCAAGATCACCAAGCGGACGGTGCGATGCGCGGCGACCAACGTCGACCCGGTCAGCGGCGTGCGCGACTGCGACATCCCCTGGACCCTCGACGCGCGCCTCGGGCACCGCGACCTCGGCGTCTACGCGGAGGTGATCGCCGGCGGGCCGCTGGCGCGGGGCGACGCGTTGCGCGTGGTGGGGTGACGCGCGACGGGTGATCCCAGCGCTGCCGTTGTTGCGAGAGCAGCGAAGCGAGCGAGGCAGCGCCACGCTGACACGCCGCGCGCCGCCCTGGGTCACTTCGCTGCGCTCGTGATGACGGGTGGGCGCGGTCAGCGGGACGTCGTGTCAGAGCCGTGACACGTAGGCAGCGAGATCCTTGATGTCCGCGTCGCTCAGGGCCTGCGCGACCTCGTTCATGGCGGGGTCGTAGCCGGGCCGGGCGTTCGACTTGTAGCCGGCGAGCGCCTTGGCGAGATACTCCTCCCGCTGCGCGCGGATCCGCGGGATCGCGTCCCGGCCCGCGAGATCCGGCCCGTGGCAGGAATTGCACTGGTGCTTGGTGACCAGCGCCTGCGCGCGCGCCGCCAGGGCCGCGTCGGCCGGCGGCCCGGACCAGGCGGGCGGCGGCAGCGTCGCCACCGCGTCGGCGTAAGCGCGCAGGTCGTCGTCGGAGAATCCGGCAGCGACCTCGTTCATCGGCGGCGCCTCCCGCTGTTTCTCCCGGAACTGGAAGAGCTGCGTGACCACGTAGTCCGGGAGCTGCCCGCCGAGCGAGGGCACGCCCTCCGTCGCCGACGTGCCGGCCCCGTGGCAGCCGATGCAGGGGGCGAGGCGCTCCTGCATCGCCGCGTCCGGGGCGGCGAGCGCCGCGCCCGCCAGCAGCAGCCCGCCGAGGGCGGGGACCAGCCCGCGGGCTGCCCGGGTGGGGCGGCGCATCACCGGCCGTAGCTGACGCGGTAGATCGCGCCGTTGTAATCGTCGGAGACGAGCAGCGCTCCGTCCTTGGCGACCAGCACGTCGACGGGCCGGCCGACATACTTGTTGTCCTGGAGGAAGCCGGTCAGGAACGGCTCAACCGCGGCGGTCTTGCCGTCCGGTCCGGGCTTAGCCACGACCACGTCGCCGCCGAGCTTGGTCGTGCGGTTCCACGAGCCGTGCCGGGCGACGAACATCGCGTCGCGGTAAGCCTCCGGGAACTGCGTGCCGGTGTAGAACCGCAGGCCGAGGGAGGCCGTGTGCGGGCCGAGGAGCGCCGCCGGCGCGGTGAATTCCGAGCAGGCATGGCCCCAGCCGTATTCCGGATCCGTGAACGTGCCCTGGTGGCAGTACGGATAGCCGAAATGCTGCTTGCCCGGCTCCGTGAGCACGTTCAGCTCGTCGTTCGGGATGTCCTCGGAGACCCAGTCGCGGCCGTTATCGGTGAACCAGAGCTGCTTGGTCTTCGGGTTCCAGTCGAACCCGACGGTGTTGCGCACGCCGCGGGCGACCACTTCGGCGTTCTTGCCGTCGAGGTCCATGCGCCGGATCTGCGCGTGCGTGTCCGGCGGCATCACGATGTTGCCCGGCGCGCCGACCGGGACGTAGAGCTTGTTGTCCGGGCCGATGGCGATGAACTTCCAGCCGTGGGCCTCGTCCTTCGGCAGGTCGTCGTAGACCAGGGTCGGCTTCGCCGCACCGTCGAGGTGGTTGGCGATGTCATCGTAGCGCCAGATCTTCGAGAGTTCGGCCACGTAGAGGGCACCGTCGTGGTACGCGACGCCGTTCGGCCGGTGCAGGCCCGTCGCGATGGTCTTCACCGCGCGCTTCCCGTCACCGTCCGGGTTCGGCAGCACCGCGTAGACCTTCCCCACCGTCCGGGTGCCCACGTACAGCGTGCCGTCCGGCGCCTGGGTCATCTCGCGGGCGTTGGCGAGGCCGCTGGCGTAGACCTCGATCTTGAAACCCTCCGGGACCTTCAGCTTGTCGAGCGGCAGCTTGGCGGCCGCGGTCGCCAGAGGCGGTCCGGCCACCGGCGCGAGCTTGGCCGCGGCGCCGCCCTCGGGCCGGCCGTAGAGCGCCGAGCCGCGATCGACCTGGACGCTGGGCGGCGGGGCGGCGGTCGCGGGCGTCTCCTGCGCGACGACCGGGCCGGATCCCATCAGGCCGAGACTGAGTCCGGCGAGGGCGGCGGCGAGGCCGCGGGTCAGGATCGGCTGGTTGATCGGCGTCATGATGTCTCCCGGTGGCGGCGGCCTCGCGGACCGCCCGCTCGCTCTGCACTCTTTATTCAACGGTCCGCCGGGGAGTGCGACCGGCCCGGGCGGCAGGGAGGCGACACTCCGCGGCCGCCGTAACGTCGGCCGGGATTCGGTGCGCCGCCGCGTCCTCCGGGGCCATCTTCGGCTGTCGCGTCGGCTCACCTTGCGTTTTGGGCAATGATCTCCGAAAACGCCCCCCGTCCGGGAAGCTTAGGCTTGGCCGGGGCTGCCGGCCGTCCGCCGGAGTCCGGCCGACGCGGCGTTCCGATCCGGTTCGAGGACACGTATCGATGATCGATTACGCGCAGGCGCGGCGGATGATGGTCGACTGCCAGTTGCGGACCTTCGACGTGAACGACAACACGGTGCTCGACGCGTTCGACACCGTGCCGCGCGAGGCCTTCGTGCCGAAGGGCCGCGAGCCCTTCGCGTATATCGACCAGACCCTGAACCTGGGCGAGGCCGGCGGCGAGACCCGCTGCATGCCGGCCCCGATGGTCGTAGCCCGGATGATCCAGGCCCTGCGGGTCCGGCCGGGCGTCGCCGCCCTCGACGTCGCCACCGGCTACGGCTACGCCGCCGCCGTCATGGCGGAACTCGGCGCGCAGGTGACGGCGCTGGAATCGGTGCCCGATCTCGCCGCGGCGGCGCGCACCCGGCTCGGCGCCTCCGCCCAGGTGATCGAAGGCCCGATCGCCGACGGTGCGCCCAAGCAGGGCCCCTTCGACGTCATCCTGATCAACGGCCGGGTCGAGGTCCGGCCGCAGGCGCTGCTGAACCAGCTCAAGGACGACGGTCGCCTGGTCTGCGTGTTCGGTCCGCACCGCAACGCCAAGGTCACGCTCTTCGTGCGCGCCGGCGACGCGTTCGGCGCTCGGCCGCTGTTCGACGCGTCGCTGCCCGGTCTCGAGGCCTTCGCGGTGGAAGCCGGCTTCGCGTTCTGACAGCGCGCGCCGGATCGCGTCCGCCCCCGTCGGCGCGGGCGGATCCGTGACTGCGCCGCAGGCCCCGATCAGCCGAGCCTGTAATCCCCCAGCCGGGCCCGGCGGGCGCTCCGGCGATAGGCCATCACCGAGTCGGGCCAGAGGGTGTTGTTGCGCCCGGACGCGTCGAGGTACCAGCTGCGGCAACCGCCGGCCTGCCAGATGCTGTCGGCCATGCGGCTGTGGATCCGGTCCACGAACCGGGCCTGGGCCTCCGGCCGGACCTCGATGGTCTGCCTCCCGCGGCGCAGCGCCTTCAGGCAGTCGAGGACGTGCTGCACCTGGATCTCGATCATCGAGATGACCGAGTTGTGGCCCAGCCCGGTATTGGGCCCGAGCAGCATGAAGAAATTGGGGAATCCCGCGACCGTGATGCCCTGATAGGCGCCCACGCCGCCGGACCAGGCCTCAGTCAAGCTCCGGCCGTCGCGGCCGACGAGGTGCATCCGCGCGAAGGTCGCGGCCACGTCGAAGCCCGTGGCATAGACGATCACGTCGAGGTCGTGATGCCGCCCGGCCTCGGTG
The DNA here is from genome assembly GCF_900112625.1 of Methylobacterium sp. 13MFTsu3.1M2. Classification (NCBI taxonomy): domain Bacteria; kingdom Pseudomonadati; phylum Pseudomonadota; class Alphaproteobacteria; order Hyphomicrobiales; family Methylobacteriaceae; genus Methylobacterium; species Methylobacterium sp. 13MFTsu3.1M2. The sequence continues at coordinate 93,493 of NZ_FOMM01000007.1, read as the reverse complement.
GTCACGCCGGTCTCGGTGATCCGGGCGATGCCGTCCGTCTCCAGGGTGACGTTCGGACGCTGGAGCGCGGGGTAGTACTCGTCGGAGATCAGCACCCGCTTGCAGCCGAGGCGGTAATTCGGCGTCAGCTTCGCCCGCAGGGCCTTGTCGGGGACCGCCTTGGCGAGATGGTGCCGCGCCAGGGACTCGGCCTGGCCGGTGAGCTTCGAGACCTTGGTGAAGCCGAGCAGCGCCCGCACCTCGTGCAGCCAGAACAACCGCGCCCGCTCGAGCCGCCGGCTGAGCGGCAGGCGCCGGTAGCGCTCCCGGGCCCGCTCCGCGATGGCGTGGTCGTTCTTGGGCATGATCCAGGGCGGGGTGCGCTGGAACAGCGTCAGGTGCGACGCGACGGCAGCGAGTTCCGGCACCACCTGGATCGCGCTGGCGCCGGTGCCGATCACCCCGACCCGCTTGCCGGCCAGCACCGCGGAGTGGTCCCAGGCCGCCGTGTGGAAGGCGGGGCCGGCGAACGCGTCGCGGCCGGGGATGTCCGGGTAGGCCGGATGGTGGAGCCCGCCCATGCCCGCGACGATCGCGCGCGCCGTGATCGGTCCCCGGTCGGTCTCCACGTGCCACAGGGCGCGCGCCGCGTCCCAGGTGGCGCCGGTGAAGGTCGTCCCGAGCTGGATCAGGGGTGTCAGGCCGTTCCGCTCGGCGGTGTCCCGGAGATAGGCCAGGATCTCCGGCTGCGGCGCGTACATCCGGCTCCAGTCGGCCTTCGGCGCGAAGGACAGCGAGTAGAGGTGCGAGGGGACGTCGCAGGCCGCCCCCGGGTAGGTGTTGTCGTGCCACGTGCCGCCGATGCCGTCGGCCTTCTCGATCACCCGCAGCGGGCTGATTCCCGCCTGCCGGCAGCGGATCGCCATCGCGAGCCCCGAGAATCCGGCGCCGACGATCAGGACGGCCAGGGTCTCGTCTGCGGGCTCGGTCATCGCTGGGTGCTCCCGGACGGGGCGTGCGGCGCGTGCGCCGTCAGGAAGGCCGCGGCCTCGTCGAGGGAGGTCCGCGCCTCCGGCAGCATGCTGGCGGCGAACTGCCAGGCGTGGGACACGACCGGGAACAGCTTGAGCTCCGTCTCGACGCCGGCCCTGCGGGCCCGCTCCGCCATGCGCACGGAATCGTCGCGCAGGACCTCACGGGCGCCGACATGGAACAGCAGCGGCGGGAAGCCGGTCGGGTCGCCGTAGAGCGGCGAGACCCGCGGATCGGCCGGATCGGCGGCGCCCAGATACATCGGCCGGATCGCCGCGAGCGCCTGCGGGTCGAACATGGCGTCGCGCCACGCATTGGTCACCCGCGATCCGTCCTCGGACATGAAGTCCGTGGCCGGCGAGAACAGGGCCGCCGCCCAGGGCATCGGCAGGCCGCGGGCGCGGGCCTCGCCCATCAGCACGAGGGCGAGGTTGCCGCCGGCCGACTCGCCCGCCACGCAGGCGGCCCCCTCGGCGCTGAACGCCGCCCATACCGCCGTGACGTCGTCGACCGCCGCGGGGAACGGGTGCTCGGGGGCGAGGCGGTACTCGGGCGCGAAGATCGTGAAGCCCCGGTTCGCCAGCGCGCCGGTGACCGGACGGTGCGTCCGCGGCGAGCAGGCGATGAAGCCGCCGCCGTGGATGTAGAGCATCCGCCGGCCGGGGCCCGCTTTCGGCCGGACCCACTCGCCCTTCACGCCACCGACGATGCCCGGCTCGTAGGTGACGCCCTTGGGGTCGGGGAAGGTCGGTGCCTCGAAGATCCGGCGGAACGCGGCCGCGTCCCGCGCCCGGGACAGGGGGCCGCGGACCCGGCTGCGGACCATGTAGGCCCCGAGATACGCGCGCAGGCTCGCCATCTCAGAGCGTCCCGCCGGACAGGCGCACGATCGTCTTCCAGTAGCCCACCGGCATCAGCCGCTGGATCAGCGCGGCGTTCTTCGCGTCCTTGCCGATGACGATCCGAGGCGCCCGGGCCTCGATGCCGCGGATGATGTCGGCGGCCGCGTCGGCGGGCGCCAGGGTCAGGAGCTTGCCGAACGCCTCCCGCGCCTCCTCGTCCTCTACGGCCGCGCGCTTCGCAGCCTCCGGATCGCTCGGCGGCCGCCGGCCGCGGGCGTTGCGGGAGATGGCGGTGGCGACGCCGCCCGGGTGGACCACCGTCACCCCGAGGCCGGTGCCGGCGTACTCGTGCCGCAGCGCCTCCGAGAAGCCGCGCACGCCGAACTTGCTGGTGCAGTAGGCGACCTGGCCCGGCGGCGCGATCAGACCGAACAGGCTCGACAGGTTGACGATCTGCGCCGCCGGCCGGGCGCGGAGCATCGGCAGGAAGGCGTGGCACATCCGCACGACGGCGCGCAGGTTGATGTCGAGAAGCCACTCGAAATCGTCGAGATGCGTCTCGTCGAACCGGCCGCCGAGGGCGACGCCGGCATTGTTGATGAGGAGGTCGAGATGCCCGGACCGCTCCGCGACCCAGGCGGGCAGCGCGCGGATCCCCTCGGCATCCGTGAGGTCGAGGACGCGCGTCTCCACCGTGACGCCGCGGATCTTCGCGGCGACGGCCGCGAGGCCGGTCTCGTCTCGGTCCACCAGGAGAAGGGTGCAGCCCTTCGCGGCGAGGCCCTCGGCCAGCGCCGCGCCGATGCCGCTCGCCGCCCCGGTGATCAGGGCCACCGCGCCCGCGAGTTGGAACCGCTGTGCCAAACCGCGCCCCCCGTGCCGCCGATCTGGATCGGATCGTCCACGGGGGATAGGCCCCGACGGCCGGATTGTCTAGGGTGAACACCCTAGACGGGGACGGGATCATGTCGCGGGGCGAGGGTCGGAGGGTCGAGTGCGAGCGGGAGGTCGGCCCGGAGCCCGGTCCCGCGGCCGCGTCGCCCGACACGCGCACCCGGATCCTCGCCGTCAGCCTCGCGCTGTTCAATGCCCGCGGCCTCGGCCACGTCACGACGGCGGAGATCGCGGCCGCGGCGGGGATCCGCGAGGGCAATCTGCAGTACCATTTCCCGCGCAAGCGCGGCCTCGTCGAAGCCCTGTTCACGGCCTTCGAGACCGAGGCCGTGGCGGTGGCGGGCCGGATGCCCGCCGATCCCGCGGCGCCGGAGGCGCTGCTCGCCTACCAGAGGGCGTGGTTCGACCTGATGTGGCGCTACCGCTGCGTCTACCGCGACGGTATCGCCATGGTGGATATCGCGCCGGCCCTGCGCGCCCGGGTGCACGCGCTGCGGGCCGAGACCCAGGCGCTGGCCCGCGCCGTGTTCGAGGCGGCCGTGCGGGCGGGGCGGCTGCGCGTTTCCCCGGACGCGCTCGGGCGGCTCATCGACAACGCCTGGATCGTGTCGAGCCACTGGATGAGCCACCGTCTCCAGGGCGGCACCGCCCTGACGGAAGCGGATCGGGACTGGGGCTTTGCGCAGGTCCGCGACCTCTTCGCGCCCTATCTCGCGCCTGAGAGCCCTACTTGACGGCCACTGGCCCGATCCTTCCATGCGCTCCGGCCAAGCTCGGACCCGAAGGACGCGATGCTCGACCGTCTGACCCATGCCGGCCTCAGCCTGCTCGTGCTGCTCGCGGTCGCGTTCCTGTTCTCGACCAACCGGCGGGCGATCAGTCCCCGGGTGGTCCTCACGGGACTGGCTTTGCAGGTCGGCCTCGGCGCGCTGGTCCTGTTCCTGCCCGCCGGGCAGGCCGCGCTGCGCGCCGCCGCGGACGCGGTCGTGACCGTGCTGTCCTACGGCGACCGCGGTACGGCCTTCCTGTTCGGCGGCCTCGTCGAGCCGAAGATGTTCGAGCTGTTCGGCGGCTCGGGCTTCATCCTGGCGCTGCGGGTCCTGCCGCAGATCCTCTACGTCTCCGCGCTGATCGGCGTGCTCTACCACCTCGGCGTGATGCAGGTGCTCGCCCGCGGGCTCGGCGCCGTGCTCCGGCGGATCCTCGGCACCTCGCCGATCGAGTCGTTCTCGGCGGTGATCACGATCGCCATCGGCCAGAGCGAGATCGCCGTCGCCCTGCGCCCGTTCCTCGCCCTGCTGACCGGCGCCGAGCTGTTCGCCGTCATGTCGAGCGGCGCCGCGTCGACGGCGGGCTCGATCCTGGCCGGCTACGCGGCGCTCGGCGTGCCCATGACCTACCTGCTCGCGGCCTCCGTGATGGCGATCCCGGGGGGCCTCGTCTACGCCAAGATCCTGATGCCCTCGACGGAACCGACCCGGATCGCCACCACCCGGGTGGAGTTCGGCGAGACGCGGGCGGCCAACATCATCGAGGCGGCGGCCGACGGCACTCAGAAGGGGCTCGCGGTGGCGGTCTCGGTGGGGGCCATGCTGATCGCCTTCGTCGGGCTGATCGCGCTGGCGGACGGCCTGTTCGGCACCCTCGGCGGCTGGATCGGCTACCCGTCCGCCTCGTTCGAGGGCGTGCTTGGCTGGGCGCTCGCCCCGCTGGCGTGGCTGCTCGGCGTGCCCTGGGACCAGGCGACCCTGGTCGGCGGGGCGATCGGCCAGAAGCTCGCCTTCAACGAGTTCCTGGCCTACGCCAATTTGTCGCCGGTCCTGAAAGCCGGGACCCTCGAGCCGCGGGCGCAGGCCATCGTCTGCTTCGCCCTGTGCGGCTTCGCGAATCTCGCGTCGATCGCGATCCAGCTCGCGAGCTTCTCCAGCCTCGTCCCGGAGCGGCGCTCGGAGGTCGCCCGGTACGGCCTGCGGGCCATCCTCGCGGGGACGCTGTCGAACCTCACGAGCGCGGCGATCGCGGGGCTGTTCGTGGCGTGACGGGTCAGGCCGCCTTGCGCGCCGCGAGCAGCAGCGCGTTCGGGCGGGTCCGCTTCGGCACCGGCAGGACGCGGTCGAGGACGGCGCCGACGCCGTACGCGAAGGCGAGCGCCGCCGCCCAGGACCACGTCCGCCGGAAGAAGCGGTCGCGGCAGCGGACGGGGCTGACCTTGGCCATCCAGTGGATCAGCGAATCGTGCCGGTCCATGCCGATGGCGTGGACGGCCTCGGGCGTGCAGCCGAGCGTCCCGGCCAGCGCCTCCAGGGCTCTGGGCGTCCACCACGTCAGGTGGTGGGGCGGCGCGTTGATGACGAAATTCGGGACCGTGGTGTTGGGCGAGGGCCAGAGCGGCGTGCCGATCAGGACCACGCCGCCCGGCTTGACGCAGGCCGCGAGCGCCCGGGCGAAACCCAGCGGGTCCGCCACGTGCTCGATCACCTGGAACGCGCAGGCGACGTCGTAGACTGGCCCGACGCGCGCCGCGTGCGCCTCCACGGTCTCGTCGAGGATCGCGCCGGTCGGGTCCTCGGCGGAGAAGTTCGGATCGAGGCCGGTATAGGTGGCGTCCGGCACGTAGGCGCGGAACCCGCCGTGGCCGCAGCCGACATCGAGCACCCGGGCTCCGGACGGGACGTGCGCGGCGGCCTGGCGGAATTCCAGGCGCTCCGTCTCCGGGCCGGCGAGCTTATCGTGCGCGGCGATCCGGCCGTAAAACGCCCGGTAGAAGGCCGCGTCGCCGGCCACCGGCGGATCGAAGAAGATCAGTCCCGTAGGAGATTCCCAGAGCCGGAACGTGCCGGCGGGGCGGAGCAGCGGCCCGACATCGACGCGGCCGGAATAGTGCCAGAGGAGCGTCAGGAAGCCGGCGTCCAGGCGCTCGACGCAGCGCAGAGCGGGGGCACCGGTGATCGGGCAGGGGGGGATCGACCGATCGGCCGTGTGCGCGCTGTCCGCCAAACTGGTCCTCGCTCGCTCCGCAGGCCCGGCTGGTCCGGGGCGCCGCAGCGGCACAGGTTTGGTGCGACCCGTCAAGCCGAGGCGCGACTCGTGTCGAGCGCGCAAAGAAAAAGGCGCCGCTTCGGATGAAGCAGCGCCCGGAAACGTCAGAGCGACGTCTTAGTGGAAGGTGTCGATCTCAGCGGACTCGTAGCTGGTGACTTCCATGCCGACGCAGATCTCGGAGACGACGGGGGCGGACCAAGCCATGATTTCCTCCAGGTAAGTTGATGCGATGGATAGAGAGGCCACGAAGGCCGGAGCGAACCGCGCTCCGGACCGCGCGCGACCTAGTTGAACGTGTCGATCTCGGCGGACTCGTAGCTGGTGACTTCCATGCCGACGCAGATCTCGGACACGATTGGGGCAGACCAAGCCATGGCGTTTCTCCTCGCTGTTGCTGCGATCCATATAGGCAATATCTTGGACGCAATACAAGCGAGCACAACACTTATATTTCTCATAGGGAGCCTGGCCGTGGGCGGCGCGGGGTCGTTCCGTGGCCGCGCGGCCACCCGCCGGAGCCCTGTTCGGCATCGGCTGCGGATGGGCGCGGTTTCGGCTTGACGGGCCCCGCGCCCGGGCGCACGACGCACCCGCGCGACGGTGTCCTCGACGGTGTCGCGCTCCCATTCCAGCAGCGACCCGCGAAGCGACGTGCCCGACCGATCGTGCCTGCCGTGCCCGGCCCCGTGCCGTCGTTCCGCCTGAGCCGCTGAGAGGCCCGGCCGCGGGGTGACCGACGCGGCGGCCGGCCACGGCCCAGACCCAGGATGACCGGCGCCGCGTCGCCTCGTAACCCACGAGGCGAGGCCATGAACGAGATCGCCCCCTTCGATACGCGCGTCGATCCCTCCGTGCTGGCCGCCCGCCTGTCGGACGAACGGGCGCCCGACATCGTCGAGGCCCTGAACGACGAGGCACCCGAGGTCGCCGCTGCCATCCTGCTCGGCCTGCCGCTGGAGCGGGCGATCGAGGTGCTGGACCAGCCGGAACTCGACTGCGCCGCCGACATCATCGAGATGCTGCCGCGGGACCGGGTCGCGGGCTACCTGTCGGGCATGTCGGCCGACCGGGTCACGGACGTGTTCCGCGAGATCGAGGAGCCGGGCCGCTCCGACCTGCGTGCCCGCCTCGACGCCGAGACCCGCGGCGCTGTCGATCGCCTGTCGGCCTACGGCGAGGAGACCGTGGGCTCGCTGATGACCACCGAGTTCGTCACCGTGCCGGGGACCTGGACGGTGGGCCAGACGCTGGAGCACATCCGCCACGTCGAGAAGACCCGGGAGACGATCTACGCGATCTTCGTGCTCGACCCGCGCACCCGCGCGCTCACCAAGGCGGTGCCCCTGCGGCGCCTGATCTCGGGGGACCCGGGCGACAACGTGCTCAGCGTCGCGCCGGGACGCCGGCCGCTCGCGGTCTCGCCCACGGCCAGCCGCGAGGAGGCGGCCCGGCTGATCTCCAAGTACGACCTCCTGGCGCTGCCGGTCGTCGACGCGGTCGGCCACGTGATAGGCATCGTTACCGTCGACGACATGATCGACGCGATGATCGAGAAGCAGACGCAGGACGTGCAGCGCTTCGGCGGCATGGAGGCGCTGCCCGAGCCCTACATGGATATCGGCTTCTTCACGATGATCCGGAAGCGGGCCGGATGGCTGTGCGCGCTGTTCCTGTCGGAGATGCTCACCGCCTCGGCCATGCAGGGCTTCGAGGGCGAGCTGGAGAAGGCGATCGTCCTGACCCTGTTCATCCCGCTCATCATGAGCTCCGGCGGCAATTCCGGCTCGCAGGCGACCTCGCTGCTGATCCGGGCGCTGGCGCTCCACCAGATCCGCCTGCGCGACTGGTGGCGGGTGGCGCTGCGCGAATTGCCGACCGGGATCTTCCTCGGCGCGATCCTCGGCGTGATCGCGGTGATCCGGATCGTCGCGTGGCAGAAGCTCGGCCTCTACGATTACGGCGCGCACTGGCCGCTGGTCGCCGCCACGGTCGGCGCGGCGCTGGTCGGGATCGTGACCTTCGGATCGCTCGCCGGCTCGATGCTGCCGTTCCTGCTCCAGCGGATCGGCTTCGATCCGGCCACCGCCTCGGCGCCCTTCGTGGCGACGCTGGTCGATGTCACCGGCCTCGTCATCTACTTCTCGGTGGCGCTGCTCATCCTGCGCGGGACGCTGCTGTAGGAAGGCCTCCGCGCATCATCCCGTAACCGCCTCGGCCAGCCGCTTCCTCTGGACCTTGCCGTTCGCCGTACGCGGCAGGGCGTCGAGGAAGCGGATCTCCCGCGGGCGCTTGTAGGCGGCGAGCCGCTCGGCGCACCACGCGAGCAGGGCCTCCGCTTCGGGCTCGGCGCCCGCCTGCAGCACCACGAAGCCGCAGATGACCGAGACGTCCGCCCGCACCGGCAGCTCGGCGACGCCCACTTCCGCCACGGACGGGTGGGTCGACAGCACCGCCTCCACCTCGTTCGGCGAGACCCGGTAGCCCATCGCCTTCATCAGGTCGTTGTTGCGGCCCTCGAACCAGAGGTAGCCGTCGGCGTCGAGGCGGGCGAGATCGCCGCCGACGAACCAGTCGCCGCGCATGACCTCCGCCTCTTCCTCCGGCCGGTTCCAGTAGCCGAGCATCAGCGCCGGCTCGGTCCGGTGGACGGCGAGGAGCCCGCTCTCTCCGGCCTGGAGCGGCACGGGCTCGCCCGCCACGGGCAGGATCGCCACCCGCCGGCCCGGCTGCGGCTTGCCGGGCGAGCCGGGGCGCACCGGGATGGTCGGGCCGCTGGAGATGTAGGTCGAGATCTCGCTCATCCCCAGCGCCTCGTAGAGGGGCTTGCCGGTGGCCTGCCGCCAAGCCTCCAGCAGCTCCACCGCGAGGGGCTCGCCGGCCGTGCAGCCGTGGCGGAGGCTCGACAGGTCGTGGGCGCCGAGGTCGCCGTACTTGAGGATCTGGCGGTAGAGCGTCGGGACGGCGGCGAACAGGGTCGCGCCGTACGCCGCGATCAGGCGCGGCCAGACCCCGGGATCGCGCGGGCCGTTGTAGAGCACCGCGGTCGCGCCCACCGACCAGGGATCGCTCAGGCCGACGCCCAGCGTGTAGGTCCAGTTCATGGTGCCGGCGTGGAGCATCACGTCGGATTCGGTGAGACCGAGCCAGTGGTCGAGCATGGGGCGGCGGCCGTAGGCGGCGCGGTGGGCGTGCAGCACGCCCTTCGGCCGGCTCGTCGTGCCGGAGGTGTAGATCAGCATCGCCGGGTCGTCGGCGGCGGTGTCGGCGTAGTCGGGCAGGGGTGGGCCAGCCTTCAGGGCGGAGACCGCGGCGGCGTCGAGCAGGAGGCGCCCGCCCAGGACCTCGGGCGCGACCGTGCAGCCGCTTCCGATCACCACGGCGGCGGCCCCGGAATTGTCCATGAGGAACGCCGCCTCGCTCTCGGTGAGCTGCGGCGAGGACGGCAGCGCCACGAGGCCGGCCGCCAGGGCGCCGAAGTAGACGAGGACGTAGTCGGCCTCGTTGCCCATCCGGATCATCACCCGGTCGCCGGGCCTCAGGCCGAGGCCGAGGAAACCCGCCGCGATGCCGCGCACCGCCCGCTCGACTTCGCCGAAGCTGAGGCGGTCCGCGGTGCCGTCGCCGACCATCACCAGGGCGGTCTTGTCGGGACGCAGGCGCGCGTTCTCGGCGAGGCAGTACCGCGCCGCGTTGAAGCGGGCCGGCGGACGGCGGTCATCGTGCTGGCTGTCGGACACCGGGCGCTCCCCGCGGGCGGCTTTTCGCCGGGTGTCCCGCCTGGGCGCGCCTGCGTCAACTGGGGCCGTCGCCCCGCCGGCGAGCGCGGCCCCCGGGCAGTCTGGCCCTCAGGTCCGCCGCTGCGCCTGGCCCTCCTGCTCCTCGAAGCCCTTGAGCATCTTGTCGAGGGTCATCGGGTAGTCGCGGACCCGGATCCCGGTGGCGTTGTAGATCGCGTTGGCGAGCGAGGCGCCGGCGCCGCAGATGCCGAGCTCGCCGAGCCCCTTGCTCTTCAGCGGGTTCGCCTTGTCGTCGAGCTCCGGCAGGAACACCGCGTCGATCTCTGGAAGGTCGGCGTGGACCGGCACGTGGTACTCGGCCATGTCGTGGTTGACGAAGTAGCTGTAGCGCGGATCGACCACCGCATCCTCCATCAGAGCCGCGCCGACGCCGAAGGTCATGCCGCCGATCGCCTGGCTGCGCGCGGTCTTGGCGTTGAGGATGCGCCCGCCGGTGAACACGCCGAGCATCCGCCGGAGCCGGATCTCGCCGGTATCGACGTCGACCCCGACCTCGGCGAAGTGCGCTCCGTACGAGTACTGCGAGAACTTCTGCTTCATCTCGCCGGGCTTGATCTCGCCGGAGGCCTCCAGCCCGGACTTGGCGAGATCGGTAAGCGACTCGGTGCGGTTGCCGGATGTGACCGCGCCGTCGCGGAAGGTGGCGCCGTCCGGGTTGAGGTCGCCGGCCTTGAGCAGGGCCTGCCGGAGGTTGTCGCAGGCGACGTAGAGCGCCGAGCCCGCCGAGCCGGCGCCGAAGGATCCCCCGGAGCCGGCCGCGAACGGGAAGTCGGTGTCGCCCATCTCGACCCGCACGCGCTCGGGCGGCAGCCCCAGCATCTCGCCGGCGATCTGGGTCAGGATCGTGTAGGTGCCGGTGCCGGGATCGGTCATCGCCATCCGCACCACCAGCACGCCGTCCGGTCCGAGGCGGACCTTCGCGGCGGACGGCATCAGCGGGTTGAGGCGCGCGGCCGCCGACATGCCCATGCCGACGAGCCAGTTGCCCTCGCGCCGGGAGCCCGCGGCCTGCCGCTTGTCCCAGCCGAACAGGCGCGCGCCCTCGCGCATGCAGGGCACCAGCTTGCGGGTCGAGAACGGGACCTTCTTCTCGGGATCCTCGGCCGGCTCGTTGCGCACCCGGAGTTCGATCGGGTCGATCTTCAGCTGCTCGGCGAGCTCGTCCATGGCGCACTCGAAGGCGAGCTGGCCTACGGCCTCCCCGGGAGCGCGCATCGCCGAGGCGATCGGCATGTTGAGGTTGACCAGCCGATGGCGCGTCACGCGGTTCTGCGCGGCGTACAGGGAGCGGGTGACGTTGGCCGAGGTCTCGAAGAACCCGTCGCCCTCGGCGGTGTCGGACCAGGATTCGTGGCTGATCGCGGAGAGACGGCCGTCGCGGTCGGCGCCGAGGCGGATCCGCTGGATCGTGTCGGTCCGGTGGGTCGCGACGTGGAACTCCTGCTGCCGGGTGAGCGCGACCTTCACGGGACGCTGGATCACCTTCGAGGCCAGGATCGCGAGCGTCGCCTCCGGCTGGACCTGCAGCTTCGCGCCGAATCCGCCGCCGATATAGGGGCTGACGATGCGCACCTTCTCGGGGGGGAGCTTGAGCACCGAGCCGAGGGATTTCTGGCCCCGGTTCGGCATCTGGTTGGCCGTGTAGAGCACGACCCCGTCGCCCTCCCAGGACGCGATGGTGGCGTGCGGCTCCATCTGCGCGTGGATCTGGTTCGGCGTGACATACTCCACGTCGAGCTTGACCGGTGCGGCCGCGAAGGCGGCGTCGAAGTCGCCGAGCCTGGAATCCGGCGGCGAATTGACCGGCTTCGGCTCGTAGGCCGCCGCCAGGCTGTCCTTGAGCAGCCCCTTGGGCTTGGCCGCGTCGTACCGGACCTTGACTAGCATCGCGGCGGCGCGCGCCTGCTCGAAGGTCTCGGCGACCACGAAGGCGACCGGCTGCCCGTAGAACCGGACCTCCGTCCCCTGGAGCTGCGGCCAGACCTGCTCCTTCTTCTCCCCCTGCTCGGGCACGTTCTCGTGGGTCATCACCAAGATCGCGCCGGGCGCCTTGCGGGCGGCCTCCGCGTCGATCGACCGGATCGTGCCGGAAGCGATCGCCGCCGGCACGATGAAGCCGTAGGCGGGGGTCTTCAGGGCCCGGGTCTCGTACGCGTAGGGCGCGTGACCCGTGACCTTGAGCTTGCCTTCGACCCGGTTCAGCGGCTTGCCGACGAGCCCGTCGGGCCGGTCGTCGAGGGGCGTCCGGCCGATCGGCTGGTTCATCTCCATGGGAACGGTCCTTGCCGGGATCTACGCGCGGGTCGCCTGCGCCACGACGGCCCGAAGGGTCCGGCGCGTCAGCGGGATCTTGAAGTCGTTGCTGCCGTAGCCGCGGGCACCCTTGAGCACCGCGTCGGCGGCGGCGTCGGCCGAGCCGGTCTGCACCAGCGCCGTCTCGGCCTCGGCCACCCGCCAGGGCTTGTGCGCCAGGCCGCCGAAGGCGAGCCGCGCGGCCTGAGGCTTGCCGCCTTCGGCGCCAGCGATCACGGCGGCCACCGACACGGTCGCGAAGGCGTAGGACGCCCGGTCGCGGACCTTCCGATAGATGTGCGTGCCGGCCACCGGCTTCGGCAGCGTCACGGCCGTGATGATCTCGCCCTTGCGCAGCTCGGTCTCGACCTGCGGCGTGTCGCCGGGCAGCCGGTGGAAGTCGGCGATCGGGATGCTGCGCGCCTGCCCGTCCGGGTTGACGGTCTCCACCGTCGCGTCGAGGGCCCGCATGGCGACGTTCATGTCGGACGGGTTGGTGGCGATGCAGCCCTCGCTCGCGCCGACCACCGCCATGATGCGGTTGAACCCGCCGATCGCCGAGCAGCCCGAGCCGGGCTCACGCTTATTGCAGGGCATAGCGGTGTCGTAGAAATAGTAGCACCGCGTCCGCTGGAGCAGGTTGCCGGCCGTCGTCGCCTTGTTGCGCAACTGGCCCGAGGCGCCGGCGAGCAGCGCCTTCGCCAGCACGGCGTAGTCCTTCCGGACCCGCGGGTCGGCGGCCAGGTCGGCGTTGCGGACGAGCGCGCCGATGCGCAGGCCGCCATCCTGCGTGGCCTCGACCGTGTCGAGCGGCAGCCGGTTGACGTCGATCAACGTGGCCGGGGTCTCGATCTGGAGCTTCATCAGGTCAAGGAGGTTGGTGCCGCCGGCGATGAACTTGGCGTTCGGCCGCTCGGCCGCGAGTTTCGCGGCGTCCTGCACGGTGGCGGGGCGCTCGTAGGCAAAGGCCTTCATCTCCGCCTCCTCAGAGTTTGGTGGCGGCGGCGTCGCGGATCGCCGCGACAATGTTCGGGTAGGCGCTGCAGCGGCAGATGTTGCCGCTCATCCGCTCGCGAATCTCGGCGTCGCTGAGCGTCGGAGTCGCCGCGACGTCCTCGGTGACGTGGCTCGGCCAGCCGGCCTTGGCCTCGCTCAGCATGCCGACCGACGAGCAGATCTGGCCCGGCGTACAGTAGCCGCACTGGAAGCCGTCATGCTCCAGGAACGCCGCCTGCATCGGGTGAAGCTTGTCCCCGTCCGCCAAGCCCTCGATCGTGGTGATCGGGTCGCCCTCGTGCATCGCGGCGAGCGTCAGGCAGGAATTGATCCGCCGGCCGTCGACCAGGACCGTGCAGGCCCCGCACTGGCCGTGATCGCAGCCCTTCTTGGTGCCGGTGAGCGCGAGGTGCTCGCGCAGAGCGTCGAGGAGTGTCGTGCGGGTGTCGAGGACGAGATCGTGCGGTTGGCCATTGATGCTGAGCCGCACCGGCATGGTCTGCGGAGCCGGATCGCCCGGCGCCGCCGCGGACATCGCGGGACTGGGCCGGAACCCGAGGGCGCCGAGTGCGCCGGCCACCGCACAGCCCTCCACCACGGCCCGCCGCGTCAGCGCGAGCGGCTTCGTCGGAGTCGCGTCTGTCATGCTGCCATCCAGCCCGTGCACCGCGCGTGGGACGCCGCGCGCAGCTTGGAATCTGGTGCGCCAACGTCCGGCCGGATGGATTAGATCCTGTCCAGACTGCGCCCGTTCAGCGCGGCTCCGCCGCTACGGGCGCTGGACCCATGTCGTGACCCGATCGCTCTGTCCTTGCCTCGCTGCGCTCGCGAGAACGGTGACGCCTTGGAACGCGTCCCGCTGCGAGCGTTTGGGTTGATCGGACCACGACACCGGAGCCTCGCCTCATGGCTATCCCGACCCTGCCGCTCAACGACGGCCGACACATCCCGCAGATCGGCTACGGCTGCTGGCAGCTCTCGGATGCCCAGGCTCCGGATCTCGTCGGACAGGCCCTCCGCGCCGGCTATCGTCTGATCGACACGGCCGCGGCGTACGGCAACGAGGCGGGCGTCGGGCGCGGCATCCGGGACGCGGGGATCCCCCGCGAGGAGATCTTCGTCACCACGAAGCTCTGGAACGACCGCCAGGGCCGCGACGAGGCGCGGCGCGCATTCGACGAGAGCCTGCGGCAACTCGGTCTCCCCTATGTCGACCTGTACCTGATCCACTGGCCGTGCCCGCAGCGTCGCCTGTTCGTCGAGACCTGGAAGACGCTGATCGAGCTCCGGAAGGAGGGCCGCGCGAAGTCCATCGGCGTGTCGAACTTCTCGCCCGAGCATCTCGCCACGCTGATCGGCGAGACCGACGTGGCCCCGGCCGTCAACCAAATCGAGCTGCACCCCTATTTCCAGCGCAAAGAACCGCGCGCGGAGGACGCCCGTCACGGGATCGTGACCGAGTCGTGGAGCCCGCTGGGCCGGGGCAAGGAGCTGAACGACCCGGTCATCCTCGCAATCGCGGAAGCGCACGGGAAGACGCCCGCCCAGGTGGTGCTCCGCTGGCAGATCCAGATCGGATGCGTGGCAATCCCCAAGACCGCCACCCCGCGGCGCATCGCCGAAAATATCGCGCTGTTCGACTTCGAGCTCGGCGCGGAGGAGATGGCGCGGATCGCCGGCCTCGACCGGGCCGACGGCCGGATCGGACCTGACCCAGCGACCTTCTGCTGAGCGCTCGAGCCTTCGGCGGCGCAGCGTAACATCGCACCGCAAAAGATTTATGCTCACAGCTAGCATATCTGGACAGGCGCGTCCGGCCCCCATAAGTTAGACGGCACAATGCTCAAACTGAGCATAATGGAGGACGCCATGACGGCGACCGTTGCACCCGTCTCCCGCACGACGATCCCGGGCCTGCCCCTTCCGGATCTGTACGCACGCGTCAGCCGGCACGTCCCCGCGATCGAGTGGCCGGCGCTCGCACCCGACATCGAGGCGATCCTGCGCCTGAAGCGGGAGCGCAACGCCGTGATCCTGGCGCACAACTACCAGGCGCCCGAGATCTTCCACACGGTGGCCGACATCGTGGGCGACAGCCTCGCGCTGGCCCGCGAGGCGGTGAACGTGAACGCCGACGTGATCGTGCTGGCGGGCGTCCACTTCATGGCCGAGACGGCCAAGCTCCTGAACCCGAGCAAGACCGTGCTCATCCCCGACATCGGCGCCGGCTGCTCGCTGGCCGATTCGATCACCGCCGCAGACGTGCGCGGCCTGCGCGCCAAATACCCGGGCGTGCCGATCGTGACCTACGTGAACACCTCGGCGGCCGTGAAAGCCGAGTCCGACCTGTGCTGCACCTCCGGCAACGCCGTCGCGGTGGTCAGGTCGCTGAACGCCCCCCGCGTCCTCATGATCCCCGACGAGTTCCTCGCGCAGAACGTCCAGGCCGAGATCCCGGAGGTCGAGATCCTGACCTGGGCCGGCCATTGCGAGGTGCACGAGCGCTTCACCCCGGCCGACATCCGCGACGTCCGCGACAGCTATCCCGGGGTGACCGTGATCGCGCACCCGGAATGCCCGCCGGACGTGGTGGCCGAATCGGACTTCTCGGGCTCCACCGCGATGATGATGGACTTCGTCGTCGAGAAGCGGCCGAAGCAGGTAGTACTCGTCACCGAGTGCTCCATGGCGGACAACATCGCGGCGCAGAACCCGGACATCGAGTTCATCAAGCCCTGCAACATGTGCCCGCACATGAAGCGGATGAGCCTGCGCAACATCCGGCGGTCGCTCGAGACGATGACCCACGAGGTCACGGTCGACCCGGCGCTCGCCGACCGCGCCCGGGCCGCGGTCGAGCGCATGCTCGAGGTGCGCACACGATGAACGCGATCTCCCCGAACAGCGCCGACCGCGTCGTCGTGGTCGGCGGCGGCGTCGCGGGCCTCAGCGTCGCGCTGCGCCTCGCGCCCCGCCCGGTGACGCTGGTCACGGCCTCGGCCCTCGGCCTCGGCACCGCCACCGGCTGGGCCCAGGGCGGCATCGCGGCCGCGGTCGGCGCCGACGACGCGGCGGCGCTCCACGCCGCCGACACGAAGGCCGCCGGCGCCGGGCTCACCGAGCCCGACGTGGCGCTCCGGGTCGCCGCGGAGGGCCCCGCGCTGATCGACTGGCTCGTGCGGATCGGCGTCCCGTTCGACCGCACCGACGACGGCGCGCTGGCCCTCGGGCTCGAGGCGGCCCACGGCCGCCGCCGCATCGTCCGCTCCGGCGGCGACGCCACCGGCGCCCGCGTCCTCGAAGGGCTCGTGCGGGCCGTGCTGTCGGCGCCGTCCGTGGAGGTCGTCACGGCGCGGGCCTGCGACCTGCTCCGGGACACGCGCGGGGCGGTCGCCGGCATCGTCGCCGAGCGCGACGGCGCGCTTTTCCGCATCCCGGCCCGCGCGGTGGTGCTCGCCACCGGCGGCGTCGGCGCCCTCTACGCGGCGACCACCAACCCGCCGGGCGCCGTCGGCCGCGGGCTGGCGCTCGCCGCCCGGGCCGGCGCGGTGATGCGCGACATGGAGTTCGTGCAGTTCCACCCGACGGCCATCGCGGCCGGCGCCGACCCGATGCCGCTCGCGACCGAGGCCCTGCGCGGCGAGGGCGCCCGCCTCATCGACGAGACCGGCGCCGCCGTGATGGCCGGCATCGCGGGCGGCGACCTCGCGCCGCGCGACGTGGTCGCCCGCGGCATCTTCCAGGCGCTGCAGCGGGGCCGCACGGTCTATCTCGACGCCCGCGGCGCGCTCGGCGCCGCGATGCCGACGCGCTTCCCGACCGTGGCGGGGCTCTGCGCCGCCGCCGGCATCGACCCCGCCGTGCAGCCGATCCCGGTCCGCCCGGCGGCGCACTACCACATGGGCGGCGTGAAGGTGGACGCGTACGGCGCCACCTCGGTGCCGGGCCTCTACGCCTGCGGCGAGGTCTCCTCCACGGGGCTGCACGGCGCCAACCGGCTCGCCAGCAACTCCCTGCTGGAGGGCCTCG
Source organism: Methylobacterium sp. 13MFTsu3.1M2 (assembly GCF_900112625.1). NCBI lineage: Bacteria > Pseudomonadati > Pseudomonadota > Alphaproteobacteria > Hyphomicrobiales > Methylobacteriaceae > Methylobacterium > Methylobacterium sp. 13MFTsu3.1M2. Next base: position 76,590 of record NZ_FOMM01000007.1, on the reverse strand, counting down.
CCTACGCGCGCTTCATCGCCGACGGGCTCGACGCGCCGCCGCCCGCCGCGATCGTGCCCGAGGCCGTGTCTGTCCGTGCCGCCGGCGACCTGTCGGCGATCCGCGCGCTGATGGAGCGCAGGGTCGGCGTCGTGCGCGACGCCGCCGGCCTCGAGGAAGCCGTCGCCGTCCTCGAGGCGGGGGCTGAGACCTGCGACGCCGCCCTCGTGGCGCTGCTCATCGCCCGCGGCGCGCTCGCTCGCCGGGAGAGCCGCGGCGCCCACTGGCGCAGCGACTTCCCCCATCTCGCCGCGGCCGCGCACACCGAGGCTGCGCTGGCCGACCCGATCGCCGCGACCCCGTCCGCCGAGGAGGCGCTGACGCCATGACCCAGTCGGTTCTCTCCGATGAGATCCTCCCCCTGCCGCGGCTCCTCGTGGAGCCCGTGGTGCGCGCCGCCCTGCTGGAGGATCTCGGCCGGGCCGGCGACATCACCACCGACGCCATCGTGCCCCCGGGCGAGCGGATGCGCGGCGTGATCGCCTCCCGGCAGGACGGCGTCATCTCGGGCACCGACGCCGCTGCCATCGCGTTCGCGCTGGTGGACCCGGCCGTCACCGTGACGGTCGAGCGCGGCGACGGCGCCCGCGTGGCGCCGGGCGACGTGGTGCTGCGCCTCGAGGGGCCGGCGCGGGCGATCCTGACGGCCGAGCGCGTGGCGCTGAACCTGCTCTGCCGGATGTCGGGCGTGGCCACCGCCACCCACGGCCTCGTCGAGGCCGCGCGCCCGCACGGCAAGGCCTCGATCGTCTGCACCCGCAAGACGACGCCGGGCCTGCGCGCCCTGGAGAAGCACGCGGTCCGGGCCGGCGGCGGCTCGAACCACCGCTTCGGCCTCGACGACGCGGTGCTGATCAAGGACAACCACGTGGCGGTGGCCGGCGGCATCGTCCCGGCGATCGAGCGCGCCCGGTCCCGGGCCGGCCACTTGGTGAAGATCGAGTGCGAGGTCGACAGCCTGGAGCAGCTGGAGGAGGCCCTGTCGGTCGGGATCGACGCGGTGCTTCTCGACAATATGGGGCCCGACCTGCTCCGCCGCGCCGTGACGATGATCGACGGGCGCGCCCTGTCCGAGGCGTCGGGCCGGATCACCCGCGAGACGGTCGGGGCCGTCGCGGCCTCGGGGGTCGACCTGATCTCCTGCGGCTGGATCACCCATTCGGCGGCGATCATCGACCTGGGGCTCGACGCCGCCTGACCGGCGGGCCCCGCGCGCCGCCGGAGCGGCGGGGCCGAAGCGGTCGCTCGACTGTCATCACGTTCGGGTGACAAGTCTTCGCCGCGGTCGCTCGGGAGATCTGCCGAGTCTATCGCCGCGCGACCGACTCGCTAAGATTTCGGCCAACCGCGACGCCATCGACCGGACCCGAGCGTGAGCCAAGCCCTGCCTTCCGCGGCTGCCCCGGCGGTCGATCGTCCGGCGGCGCCGGTGGCGCGCAAGCCCGGCGCGGTCCGGCACGGGCCCGGCGGCGCGCTGATGCTGGGCGCGCTGGGCGTTGTGTACGGCGACATCGGCACGAGCCCGCTCTACGCGTTCAAGGAGGCCGTGAAGGCCGCGACCAGCGGCGGTGCCTCGGTGCCGGCAGCGGCCACCGGCGCGGTGTCGCTGATCCTGTGGTCGCTGATCCTGATCGTGTCGCTGAAATACGCGGTGCTGATCCTGCGCGCCGATAACCGCGGCGAGGGCGGCATCGTCGCCATGCTGGCGCTGCTCGGCGCGCGGCACGCCCGGCCGGGGACGTGGAAGGCGCTGCTCCTGGTGGTCGGGCTGGTGGGCGCGGCGCTGCTCTACGGCGACGGCGCGATCACGCCGGCGATCTCGGTGCTGTCGGCGATCGAGGGGTTGAAGATCGACGCGCCGGCGCTCGGGCCGTACGTCGTGCCGATCACCCTCGCCATCCTGGTCGGGCTGTTCCTGGTCCAGCACAAGGGCGTCGCCGCCATCGGGCGGGTGTTCGGGCCGGTCATGCTCGTCTGGTTCGTCGTCCTGGTCCTGCTCGCGGTCCCGAGCATCCTGCACGCGCCGGAGATCCTGGCGGCGGCCAACCCGTTCCGGGCGGTGGACTTCCTGATCCATGCCGGCTGGCATGTCAGCTTCCTGATGCTCGGCGCGGCCTTCCTGGCGGTGACCGGCGGCGAGGCGATGTACGCCGATCTCGGCCATTTCGGCGCCCCGGCGATCCGGATCGCGTGGTTCGGCCTCGTGCTGCCGGCGCTGCTGATCCACTATTGCGGCCAGGGCGCGCTGATCATCGCCGACCCGAGCGCGATCGAGAACCCGTTCTACCGGCTCGCGCCGGACTGGGCGCATTACCCGCTGGTGGCGCTCGCCACGATGGCGACCGTCATCGCCTCGCAGGCGGTGATCTCGGGCGTCTACTCGCTCACCCAGCAGTCGATCCAGCTCGGCTTCATGCCGATGATGCGGGTGGTGCACACCGATGAGGACGAGCGCGGCCAGATCTACGTGCCGGCGGTGAACTGGCTGCTCGCCGTGGCGACCCTGACGGCCGTGGTGGTGTTCGGCTCCTCCGACGCCCTGGCCGGCGCCTACGGCATCGCGGTCTCGGCGCTCATGGGCATCACCACGCTGCTCGCCGCGCTGATCGCGCTCCGCTGGGGCTACAACCCGGTCCTGGTCCTCGCGGTCAACGGCTTCTTCCTCGGCATCGACCTCGTGTTCTTCTCCGCCAACAGCGTGAAGCTGTTCGAGGGCGGTTGGTTTCCGCTGCTGCTCGCCGGCGTGGTCGCCTTCCTGATGCTGACCTGGATGAAGGGCAACCACGTCCTCGAATCCGTCCGCCAGACCATGCGCATGTCCGAGGCCTCCTTCCTCTCCAGCCTCGGCTCGCACCCGCCGGTGACGCTGCCCGGCACCGCGGCCTTCCTGACCGCCGCCACCGAGGGCATCCCGATGGCGCTCGGCCGCCTGCTGGAGCGCAGCCGCTGCCTGCACGAGCGGATCCTGCTGATCACCGTCGTCTACGAGGAGGAGCCGGTGATCCCGGCGAGCGAGCGGGCGCAGGTCACGCTGGTGGCGCAGGGGATCCGCAAGGCGATCTCGAAGTACACGCCCGGCATGGAGCGCGTCGTGCTGCGCTACGGCTTCATGCAGACCGCCTCGATCCCCGAGGGGCTGCAATGCGCGGTGGCGAGCGGGCTGCTGCCGCCGGAATATCTGGAGGACATGACGTATTTCGTGGGCCACGAGGTGGTGATCCCGTCGCCGACCCATCCCGGCATGGCGCCGTGGCGGGAAGGCCTGTTCGCCTTCATGAAGCGGAACGCCGAGCGCACCGGCGCCCATTTCGGCCTGCCGACCCGGCAGATCGTCGAGGTGGGCACCGAGATCGAGATCTGACCGGTCGCGGCGCGCGGGGGCGCTGCCCGCGGCGCGCGTCGGAGGCCGGGGGCGGCCGTCTTTCGCATTGAAAACGGCCCCGTTCGCCAGCATATCGCCACCGCAATTTCCCCACAGCGGAGGCATCACCCGTGAGCGAGACGATCGAGCGGCACGAATTCGGGGCGGAGGTGGGACGCCTCCTCGACCTCGTCGTGCACGCGCTCTACTCCGACCGCGAGATCTTCCTGCGCGAACTCGTCGCCAACGCGGCCGACGCCATGGACCGGCGGCGGTTCGAGGCCCTGACCTCGGCGGCGAGCGCGCTGCCGCCGGACGCCAAGGTCCGCATCGCGCCCGACAAGGAGGCGCGGACCCTGACCGTGTCGGACGCCGGCATCGGCATGACCAAGGAGGATCTCGCCACCAACCTCGGCACCATCGCGCGCTCCGGCACGCGGGCCTTCTCGCAGACGCTCGAATCCGCCAAGGCCGAGGACCGCCCGAGCCTGATCGGCCAGTTCGGCGTCGGCTTCTACTCGGCCTTCATGGTCGCCGACCGCGTCACCGTCACGTCGCGCCGCGCCGGCAGCGACGAGGCCTGGACCTGGGCCTCGGAGGGACAGGGCAGCTACACGCTGGAGCCGGCGACGCGGGCCGAGCCCGGCACCGACATCGTGCTGCACCTCAAGGCGGATGCCGACGAGTACCTCGAGCCCTACCGCCTCGACCATCTCGTGCGGAAATGGGCCGACTTCATCACGGTGCCGATCGCCGTCGTGCGCGACGGCAAGGACGAGTCGGCCAACCAGGGCACCGCGCTCTGGCGCAAGGCGAAGTCCGAGGTCACCGAGGAGCAGTACGAGGAATTCTACCACTCCATCGGCATGAACTTCGACAAGCCGTGGGCGACGCTCCACTGGCGCGCCGAGGGGCAGCTCGAGTTCTCCGCGCTGCTCTTCATCCCCGGCTCGAAGCCGTTCCAGGCCCTCGAGAACGAGCGGCAGAGCAAGGTCCGGCTGCATGTCCGGCGGATGTTCATCACCGACGAGGCCGAGCTGCTGCCGCCGTGGCTGCGCTTCGTCCAGGGCGTCGTCGACACCGAGGACCTGCCGCTGAACGTCTCCCGCGAGATGCTGCAATCGACCCCGGCGCTCGCCCGGATCCGCCGCGCGGTCACCGGGCGCGTCGTCTCCGAACTCGCCACCCGCGCCAAGGACGCGGAGGGCTACCAGTCCTTCTGGGAGAATTTCGGCCCCGTCCTCAAGGAGGGCATCTACGAGGATTTCGAGCGCCGGGGCGAGATCGCGCCGCTCCTGCGCTTCCGCTCCTCGGCGGTCGAGGGCTGGACCTCGCTGCCCGACTACGTGTCCCGCATGAAGGACGGCCAGGAGGCGATCTACTACCTCGTCGCCGACGACGCCGAGGCGCTCAAGTCGTCGCCGCAGCTGGAGGGCTTCCGGGCCCGCGGCCTCGAGGTGCTGCTCCTCTCCGACCACGTCGACGCCTTCTGGCCCGATCAGCTCGGCACCTTCGACGAGAAGCCGCTCCGCTCGATCACCAAGGGCGGCCTCGACCTGTCGAAGTTCGCGCCGGAGGGCGAGCAGCCGGAGGCGCCTGAGGGCATCGACGCCTTCGTCGCCGCCGTGAAGACGGCCCTCGGCGCCGAGATCTCGGACGTGCGCACCACCGACCGGCTCGTCGATTCGGCCGTGGTCCTCTCGGCCGGCACCGGCGGACCCGACCTGCAGATGCAGCGGCTCATGCGCCGGGCCGGGCGGGCCGGTGCCGGGCAGCCGGTCCTGGAGATCAACCCGCGCCACCCGCTGATTCGGGCGCTGGCCGCGGCGCCCGAATCGGAGGTGCCGCAGGCCGCCGGCACACTCCTCGACCTCGCCCGCATCCAGGACGGCGACAGCCCCCGCGACCCGGCGGCCTTCGCCCGCACGGTGGCGGCGGCGCTCGCGGCCGCGCGGGGCGCGTAGGACTACGGAGACCCGCGCCGCGCGCTGCCGGGACGCCGCGCGCGGCGTGTGTCTCCACACACATCCGTTCGGGATGATTGTGGGTTCGGTTGATCATTCGGAAATGGTCGAGCCATAACTTCGCCACCGGTCGGGATCATTGCCCGGCCGAAGGCGCGGGCGCGGTGGGGGCCGCAGGCGTCTGAGCCGAACCCTCTCGCGCGCCTCGGGCGCGCCTCACGGACGCTGCATGAACCCGGTCGAGGCTGAAGCCGGCAACGGACAGGCGGTCGCGGCGGCGCGGACCCGGGCCCACGCCCGGGCGTACCGCCACAGCGGACGCGTGCGCACCATGCGCCGGCTGATTCCGGTGGTCGCCGGCGGCGCGGTGGCGCTGCTGCTGGGCTACCTATTCAATCCCTTCGCGGCGCAGCTGCCGGGCGTCTCGGTCGGCCCGGTGACGCTGGCCGGCTCCAAGGTCCGCATGGAGAACCCGCGGCTCTCGGGCTTCCGCCAGGGCACGCGCGGCTACGAGGTGACGGCCGACGCCGCCCTCCAGGATGTCCGCAAGCCGAGCCAGATCGAGCTGCAGCAGATGCGCGGCCACATCGCCACCGACGACCAGGGCGGCATCGCCCGCCTCTCGGCGACGTCGGGCCTGTTCGACACCGCCCGCGAGGCGCTCGACCTGAAGGACGACATCCGCATCTGGACCGACAAGGGCGAGGAGGCGCGCCTGCGCTCCGCCGCCGTCGCGTTCAAGACCGGCTCCATCAGCTCGCAGGAGCCCGTCACCGTCTCGAGCGCGCGGGCCAACGTGAAGGCCGACACCCTCGACGTCGTCGAGAACGGCAAGCGGATCTCCTTCGTGGGCAACGTCCACGTGGTCATCGTCAGCGACGCGCCGGGGGAGAAGCCCCAGGCCCGCATCCTGACCTCGGACGCCGAAGCCGCGGACGGTGCCCGATGAGCGCCGCCCGCCTCCTCTGCGCCGCCCTGGCGGCCGGGCTGGTCCTCGCCGGCCCGGCGCTGGCCGAGAAGCCGGCGCGCAAGGATTCGCCCTTCGGCAATATCGGCGGCGGCGGCAAGGATCCGATCAAGATCGACGCCGACCGGCTCGACGTGTTCGACCGGGAGAACAAGGCGGTCTTCGCCGGTAACGTCGTGGCCGTGCAGGGCGACAGCACCATCCGCTGCTCGACCATGACGGTGACCTACAAGCGCGGCAAGGACGCGCCGGGCAAGGGCGCCAAGGGCGACGCCAAGCCTGAGGCGCGGGACGAGGGCGCCGACGCGGCGCCGCGGAACCCCGCCGAGAACGGGATCCAGAAGGTCGACTGCGCCGGGCCGGTGACGGTGGTGCAGAAGGACCAGGTCGCCACGGGCGATCACGCGGTGTTCGACCAGGACGCCAAGCGGATCGTGCTGACCGGCAACGTCGTCCTGAGCCAGTGCCAGAACGTCACCCGGGGGCAGCGGCTCGTCTACGACATGAACACCGGGCGCGCGAACATGGACCCGGTGGCGGGCGGCCGCGTCTCGGCCCTGTTCGTGCCCGGCGAGAAGTCCGACGCCAAGGACGGCAAGGCGAAGGGCTGCAGCCAGCCGCCGCCCAGGCCGAAGGCGCAGGTCGATTGAGCGGCGCCGTGGCGTTCCAGGCGGGCCCGCAGGAGCCGGCCCGGACGGGCTGGCTCGGCCGGCTGTTCGGCCGGCGCGCGCGGCAGGCCGAACAGCCGGCCGAGACCGACGGCTGGTCCGCGGCCGAGGAGGGCGGTCTCGGCATCCTCAGCGTGCGCGGCCTGCGCAAGAGCTACGGCGCCCGCACGGTCGTCCACGAGGCCGGCCTCACCGTGCGCACCGGCGAGGCCGTCGGGCTGCTCGGGCCGAACGGCGCCGGCAAGACCACGATCTTCTACATGATCACCGGGCTGGTGGCGGCCGATCGCGGCCACATCACCCTGGACGGCCTGCCGATCACGCACCTGCCCATGTACCAGCGGGCGCGGCTCGGGATCGGCTACCTGCCGCAGGAGGCCTCGATCTTCCGCGGGCTCACCGTGGAGGACAACATCCGGGCGGTGCTGGAGGTGGTCGAGCCGGACCGCAAGGCGCGCGCGCGCAAGCTCGACTCGCTGCTCGAGGAGTTCGACATCGCGCGCCTGCGCAAGTCGCCCTCGATCGCGCTCTCGGGCGGCGAGCGGCGGCGCTGCGAGATCGCCCGGGCGCTCGCCTCGTCGCCGACCTTCATGCTGCTGGACGAGCCCTTCGCGGGCATCGACCCGATCGCGGTCGGCGACATCCAGGACCTCGTGAAGCACCTGAAGCAGCGCGGCATCGGCGTGCTGATCACCGACCACAACGTCCGCGAGACGCTGGGCCTGATCGACCGCGCCTACATCGCCCATTCCGGCCGCATCCTCACCGAGGGCACGCCCGAGGAGATCGTGGCGAACCCGGACGCGCGCCGGCTCTATCTCGGCGAGGATTTCCGGCTCTAGGCCGGTCGCTCAGCCCTTCCAGTTCTTCAGCGCCGCGAAGGGGCTGTCCGAACCCGCGGGCTTCTCCGGGTTCAGTACCGGCTCCACCTGGGCGATCGCGTCCGCCATCGAGAAGGCCGAACCGCTCTGGAGCCGGCCGCCCGCCGCGTCGCGGTGGCCGCCGCCGCGGAACAGGCGGGCGCCGTCGAGCGCCGTGCCGTCGTTGGACCGGAACGACAGCGTGCCCATCCGCTGGACGTTGACCACGCGCTTGGCCCGGCCCGCGTCCATGATCAGGTCGGAGACCCGCTGGAAGGTGCCCGAATCGAGGGCGAAGGACAGGAGCGTGCCGTCCTTCAGCGGGCGGAACAGGGAGTCCGAGCGGGCGAGCGCCCGGGCGAGCCGCATGCGCGTCGTCAGCGCCGGGTCGTCGTCCGGCGCGTCGCGCAGCAGGGTGTCGACCACGCCGGCGCGCAGCGCCGAGGCGCGGCGCTCCAGCTCGGCCGGGCTCGCCCCGTCCCGCAGGGCGGCGGCGGCCGCGAGCAGGATCTCGGACACGAACCGGTCGTGCCAGGGATGCCCGACCGGCACGTAGCTCGACACGACCTCCCAGAACAGCTCGTCCAGGGCCAGGCCGCCCCGGAAGGCGGGGCTCTCCTTGCGCCACAGGTCGAGGGCATCGACCGCGGTGAGCAGGCTCGACAGGTCGGTCGCGGGTTCGTGCGCGGCGAACAGGGCCCGGTGCTCGAAGGCCATCCGCGTGGCGCAGATGTCGTCCTCGATCAGCACGGCGATCTCGGGGTCGCCCAGGTCGATCCGGTGGAGCGCCGGCCGCTCGGCGTCGGGCGCCGCGTCCAGGCCCAGGCGCCGCATCTGGTCGAGGGAGGAGGCGTGGTGGTCGAGGACCACGAGGCGGTGCTTCTGCCCGTCCTCGCGGCGCCGGTTCATCGCGGCGAACTTCTTCAGGCCCGCGATGGTCTGCTCCTCCAGGCCGAGGTCGGTCATCAGCAGGATCTCGCGCTCCGCCGCGCGGCCGAGGCGCCGGATCTCGTCCTCGAAGACCGGGCCGACATCGCTGTAGCGGGGCACGTGGACGACGCGCTCGACCGGGGCGCAGGCGGCGGCGACCGTCGAGGCGCCGTAGCCGTCGAGGTCGTGGTGGGTGATCTGGATCAGGCGCAACGGGCGGACTCGGAGGGTGACGGAGCGGCCCGTCTACGACGCCCGGCGCCGCGAGGCGAGGGGCGGCGGCCCTTCCGTCCGGCGGCGTTCGGTGCAGAATGCTACGCGGCCGCCACGAGTCGCGAAGGACCGGCCGGCCGCGGAGACCCCCAAGGGGCCCGTCATTCGGGGAGGACACGATGGCCCTGGCCGCAACGCCGCGCGTGCGCCGCATCCAGACGATCTCGCTCGCCCTGCTGGTGACCGCGGGCGTCGTCAACTACGTCGACCGGGCCACCCTCGCGGTGGCCAACCCGCTGATCCGCGAGGATCTCGGCCTCTCGATCCCCGACATGGGCCTGCTGCTCTCGGCCTTCCTCTGGGCCTACGCCTTCGCGCAGCTGCCGGCCGGGGCGCTCGCCGACCGGCTCGGCCCGCGCCTGACGCTGACGCTCGGCCTGACCTGCTGGTCGTTCGGCCAGATGCTCGGCGGCGCGGTGACGTCGTTCTGGCAGTTCGTGAGCGCCCGGATCGTCCTCGGAATCGGCGAGGCGCCGCATCTCCCGACCTGCGCCCGCGTCTCCCGCGACTGGTTCAACATCCGCCAGCGCGGCACCGCCACGGGGATCTGGAACTGCGCCTCCTCGCTCGGGACCTTCCTGGCCCTGCCGCTGCTGACCTTCCTGATGGTGAGCTTCGGCTGGCGGGCGATGTTCGTCATCATGGGCGCGGCCGGCCTCGTCCTCGCGGCGATCGTCTACCTCGTGTTCCGCAACCCGCGCGAGACCGACCTCACGCCGGGGGAGCGGGCCTTCCTGGAGGAGGGCGATGCCCCGAACGCCGGCCGCGCGGTCACCTGGAGCGCGTGGCGGCGGCTCTTCGGGTTCCGAACCAGCTGGGGGATGATCGTCGGCTATTTCGGCTGCATCTACATGACGTGGCTCTACACCGCGTGGCTGCCGAGCTACCTCGAGATCGAGCGGCACTTCACCCTGCAGAAGACCGGCCTCGTCGGCTCGATCCCCTTCGCCTTCGGCGTGCTGGGCGGGATCCTGGGCGGTCGCGTCGTCGATGTCCTCGTCCGCCGCGGCGTCGACCCGATCCGCAGCCGCAAGATCCCGATGGTCGGCTCCCTGGTGGCGACCGCCGCGTTCACGGTGGTGGCGGCGCTGACGCCGAGCGACACCCTCGCGATCGCCTGCATCTCGGCCTCGCTGTTCCTGGTCTACATGAGCTCGTCGTCGGCCTGGGCAATGGCCTCCGTGGCGGCGCCGGCCAGCTGCACGGCGTCGCTCGGCGCCATGCAGAATTTCGGCGGCTACATCGGCGGCGCCCTGGCGCCGACCGTGACCGGCTTCATCGTCGGCGGCACGGGCCATTTCTCCATGGCCTTCATCACCGGCGCCGTGATCGCCCTGGTGGCGGCCCTGGGCTACTGGACGCTGATCCAGGATCCCATCGCCGACGAGGGTCCGGAGAGCCCCGCCGTCGGCGCGCTCGGGGCCGCGCGCTAGGCCGGCCGACGGCGCCCTCTCGCGCCACCCTCTCGCGTCACCCCCGCAGGTTCGGCGCGGCCAGGATCAGGTCGCGCAGATGCGTGCGGGCCGTGAAGCTCCGGCGCATCAGGTCGACGAAGGTGGCGGCCGGCCCGTCCCAGTCGTGGCGCGCCGCGTGGGCCCGCGCGGCGCAGGCGTCGAAGGGCAGCCGCCCCTCGACCGCCGCGCCCATCAGCTCCGCGAGACGGTCGACCCGGTCGGGCGCGTCCGGGTCGAAGTAGCTCGCCGCGCTGCCGCCGGCTTCCGGGATGGCCGTCAGGCTCGAGGCGATGACGGGGGTCCCCCGGGCGAGGCTGTCGAGCACCGGGATGCCCCAGCCCTCGCCGCGGCTCGGGAAGACCAGGGCGGCGGCCCGGGCGTAGAGGTCCGACAGGCCCCGGTCGTCGATGCCGGCGATGTGCACCGCGTCCGGCGTCCGGGCGAGGCGGTCGAGGGTCTCGGGCCGCTCGCCGTCGCCCTTGCCGACCACGATCAGCCGGGCCGCGCCCTGCGGCAGCCGCGCGAAGGCGTCGAGGACGAGGCCGAGATTCTTCCGCGGCTCCAGCCGGCCGACCATCAGCAGGTAGGGGCGCCCGTCGGCGAGCGGCGTCCGCTCCGTGACCGCCTGCGGCGGCGTGGAGCCGCAGCGCACCTCGGCGATGCGCTCCCGCGCAATGCCGTAGACGTTGGCGATGGAGTCGCGGCTGTAGTCGGAGATGGTCAGGACCAGCTTGGCGCGCCGCGCCGAGAGCCGGGTCAGAATCTTGTTCCGCCAGCGCATCGACCAGGGGAAGAACTCGGGATGCGTCTCGAACAGGATGTCGTGGACCACCACCACCTGCCGGTCGCCCGGCACCAGCGGCGGGGCGATGTAGGTGGTCAGCAGCGTGTCCAGACGGTCGCGCAGGAACAGCCACGGCCAGACCAGGGTCAGCCGCACGGTCGCGGGCACGCGCGGCAGCCGTTGGTGCTCGATGTTGTCGCCCGAGACGATGCGGGCGCAGGCCTCCGGGTCGCCGGAATACACCACGTAGGTGGCGTCCGGGTGGCGCGCGGCGGCGCGCCCGATGATGTTCACGAGCCAGGTCCGGCTGCCTTGCGGCTTGCCGGTGAGCACGTGCGCGTCGATGCCGATGCGAAGCATGTTACGGGCTCCTGTAGGCGCCGAAGGTCGGGGCCTCGCCGGGGGCGTAGGCCTGGCCGGCGATGTCGCGGGTGGCGCCGAGCGGGAGGCCGGCGCGGGCCGGGGGCGCCGTCAGGGCGAGCCCGCCGGCCATGGGGTTCGCGGGATCGCGGAAGGCGGGCGTGCCGGTGAGGTCGGGACCCTGACCGTCGAGCGGCAGGCTCGCCCCGTCGCCGGTGGCCTGCGTGCCCCAGCGGTAGAGCGGGGCGCCGACGGCGCTGCCGAGGAAGTTCGGCCCGATCGCGTTGTTGTTGTCGGTGGTGGTCGCCTCGACCACGATCGCGGCCACGTTCGGCCGGGTCGCGTAGGCGATGTTGTTGAGCACCCGGTTGTTCGACGTGCGGTCGACCTGCTTGGTGTAGTCGGAGGCCAGCACGATCTCGCCGCGATAGACGTGCTTGCCGCCGGAATCGCGCATGTTGCCGGTGGTCGTGTTGTTGACCACCGTGTTGGAGCCGGCGTCGAACAGGTTGATCCCGGCGCCGTCGTTGTCGGCCGCGACGTTGAACGCGACGATGTTGCCGTCGCACCACTGGTCGATCTGGATGCCGTTGCCGTCCTGGCCGGTGGTCTCCTTCTGGCCGGTGACGATGTTGTACCGGATGATGTTGCGGTCGCCGGCGTCCTGGGCGGCGTCCTTGGCGTAGACGTGGATGCCCGAGGTGCCCGACATCCCCACGCCGTTGCCCGAGACGCGGTTGCCCTCCACGACGTAGCCGGAGCCGTTGATCTCCATCCCGTGGATGCCGTTGCCGGTCACGGTGTTGTCGAGGATGTAGCTCGGATCCTCCGCGGGCGCGTTGATCACGTCGACGGCCACGCCGTGGGTCTGGTTGTCGGCGAGGGTGTTGCCGGTGATGCGGTGACCCGCCCCGGCACCGTCGCCGATCCAGATCCCCAGGCCGGAGCGGGACACGGTCGAGCCCGCGACCGTGACGTGGCTCGATCCCCGGCGGATGATGAAGCCGGAATTGACCGCGCCCTGGACGCTCAGGCCCGTGACCGTGACGTAGGCGGCGTTCTCGAACACCACGGAGTTGGACAGCCGCGGCTGCGTGCTGGGTTCTGCCGCCACCGTCACGGGCGCCGCCGCGGTCCCGCGGGACCCGACGAACACGACGTCGCCGTAGCTGCCGCCGCGGACCAGCACGCTCGATCCGGGACCGAGACTGGCGAAGGGCACGTCGGCGAGCCGCGCCACCGTGGTGTAGCCGGGCTTCGCGCCGCCGGCGGGATCGACCAGGATGTTCTGCTGCACCTGCGCGTCGGCCGGCCCGCAGGCGGACAGGACCGGCAGGAGCAGGGCCGACAGGGCGCCGAGGACCGTGCGGGGCCACCTCATGCCGCGAGCGCCCGGGCGATGGCGAGGCGCTTGCGCCGCTGGAACAGCCGCCGCCACACGCTGCGGCCGGCCTCGGGGCTGATCCGCGTCAGCGCGCGCGCCGCCATCTGCCAGCCGGGCAGGAGCGCCTGCGGCATGGCGAGGTCGGCGACCCGGTGGCGCGCCGCCGCGCCCAGCGGCGGCGGCCCGACGAGGCCGAGCCGGCCGAGATCCGCCACGAGGTCCGGGCGCTTGCGGTACCACAGCACCAGCGCCGCGCCCTCGCGCTCGGCGATCCGCAGGTAGGCCGCCTCGTCCAGGAGGTGGTGGTGGTAGCCCAGCGCCTCGGGCGCGTAGAACAGGCGCATGCCGCGCCGGGCCAGCCGCTCGCCGAGCTCGATGTCCTCGTGCCAGAACAGCTTCGGGTCGAAGCCGCCCGCCTCCTCCAGGAAGCGCCGGTCGACGCTGACGTTGCAGGTCAGGAACGCGTCCCAGCCGACCGCGTCGCGGCCCGCCAGCGCGTCGTAGGAGGCGTCGTGGTGGAGCGCCGAGAAGGGCGAGAAGGGCAGGGCGGGGTCGATCGTCATCCGTCCGAGGATCGCGGTCTCACGACCGCCCCGCCGGGCGTGGGCGAGGCGGTGCGCCTCGACGAGGCTCGGGACCGGGATCGTGTCGTCGTTGACGATCAGGAGGCGCTCGCCCCGCGCCGCCGCGATGGCGCGGTTGCGGGCGGCGTTCGCCCCGGCATTCTCCTGGCGCAGGTGCACCACGGGGATCCGGGCCGTGGCGACGGCGCGGCTGACGACCGTCCCGGTGTGGTCGGTCGAGCCGTCGTCGCAGACGACGATCTCGAAGGGCGCGTCCGTCTCCTGCCGGTCGAAGGCCCTCAGGCACAGGCGCAGCGTGTCGGCGCGGTTGTAGGTCGGGATGATGACCGAGAGCACGGGTCGATCGCTCATGAGGAGGCTTCCGGGAGCGGGAGGTCGAGGGGATCGGTCGGGGCGCGGCGCAGGCACAGCCACCCCGCGAGGGCGGCCGAGAGGGCCGCGGCGGCGGGCACCGCCGCGGGCGCCAGGGCGGCGGGACCGGCGGCCCAGGCGAGGACGGTGAGGAGGGCCGGCGCGGCGAGGATCGGCACGTCGGCCAGGGCGAGGGGCGGTCCGGCCTCCCGCCAGAAGGCCTGGGCCAGGACGCCGAGCATCGCGGCCTCGGCGAGCAGCGCGGCGATGCCCGCGCCGAGGAGCGGATCCCAGGGGATCAGCAGCGTGCAGGCGAAGAGGTTCGTGGCGCAGGCCGCCGCGCTCCCGCGCACCGCGAAGCCGGTCCGGCCCAGCGGGACGAGGCCCGCGAACAGGATCGTGGCGGCGATCAGCAGGACGCTCATCCCGGTGGCGATGCGCAGCACCGGGACGGCGCGGCCGAAATCCGGGCCGAAGGCGAGGCGCACCAGCGGCTCCGCGAGGGCGCAGGTCGCCACCGCTCCGGCGCAGGACGCGGCGAGGATCGGGACCAGCGCGCCGCGGACCCGCGCGCGCAGGGCGGTGGTGCCGGCGCGCGACCGTCCGTCGCCCAGGGGCCCGACGGCGCGCCCGAAGACCGGCACCAGCGGGGCGCACAGGGTGATCGCCACCGCGGCGCCGAGCTCGAAGAACCGGAAGCCGGCCGTGAACTGGCCGAGCTCGGCCGCGCCCGCGAAGGCGGCCAGCATCATCAGGCTGATCCGGCCGTTGAGCGAGCCGAGGGCGTTCGAGACGCCCACCCCCGCCGCGGCGCGGATGGTCGCGAGGGCGTGCGGCAGCGAGGCGGGGCGGGCGGGCACGAGGCGCAGCGCCAGCGCCAGCCCGACCGCGCCGTACGCGATGCCGGCGGCCACCGCCACGAGGCTGAGCGCCGCCTCCGGAAGCTGCAGCCAGAGCGCGAGTGCCGTCCCGCCGATCAGCAGGGCGGCGTTGGCGAGCGACGGCCAGACGGACCAGCCCGGCCGCCCGCAGACCTGGAACAGGGCGTCGAGGAAGCGGGCGGCCGCGAGCGGCATGAGGAGAGCGGCCAGCGCCAGGGCGGGCCGGATCGCGTCCGGCAGCATCGGCAGGACGCCGAGGAGTGCGGCGCCGGTCCCGAGACCGAGGACGAGGCGCGCCGACAGCATCCGGCCGAATTCGGCCGCCCGCATCTCCGGCCCGACCGCGCCGAGCCGCGCCCCGAAGGTCAGGGTGGTGCCGAAATCCGACGCGATCAGCGCGACCGCGAGGATCGCCAGGGCGAGGCCGTAGCGGCCCAGCGCCGCCGGGCCGGCGAAATGGCCGACCATCACGAAGGCCGCGAAGCCGGCCGCGAGGTAGACGCCGCGCCCCGCCGCCTGACCGAGCAGGTTCGCGCCGTAGCGCAGCCCGCCGGCGCGCCTCCGTCCCGACAATCGGTTTACCAAGCGAAGCATCTCTCGGTGAAGCCTGACTGAAAACTGCGACCTACGATTGCATCGTGGCAGGCTGCGTATGGCTTGCAACCGCAAGCTCAATTTATGGTTGCAGAGTTGTCGCGTTGGGAAAAACCGGAGGACTGCGTATGTCCGAGACAGCCGCTGGACCGGATCTGCGTCTCTCGCGCGGAGCGGACGCGGAGGCGGGGCGTCTCCGGTGGGCCGAGGTGCGGGCTGCCCTGTCCGCCGACCGCGATCATTGGCGCCGCCGCGGCGGCGGACCGGCCCGCCTGCGCCGGGGCTACCACGCGGTCTGGCTCTACCGCCTGTCCCGCTACGCCCACGAGCGCGGCTGGCGGATGGCGGCGTGGCTGCTGTGGCTGGTGAACGGCTGGTGGACGGGCGCCGACATCCCGCCTTCCAGCCGCATCGCCGGCGGCCTGTTCCTGCCGCAGCCCTACGGGACGGTCATCGCCGGCGCCGTGGGCCGCGACGCCGCCTTCGGGATCCAGGCCTCCATCGGCGGCCTGCTGAAGGAGCCCGACCAGGACATCGGCGGCGGCCCCGGCCTGCCGGTGCTGGGCGACGAGGTCGTCCTGGAGGCGGGCGCCATCGTGCTCGGCGCCGTCCCGATCGGTGACCGGGCCCGGATCGGCCCGCGGACCACCATCCTCAAGCCCGTCCAGGCCGACGAGGAGGTCATGCCGCAGCCCTGGCGGCCGCTTCCCGGCCGGGGGGGGGCGGCGTGAGCGGCCCGATGACCGACCACGTCACCCTGCCGGGCCTGCGGCGCCTCTTGGCGGCCGACTTCGCCCGCGTCCTGCGCCAGACGACGGGGGGCAAGCCGACCTCGCGGCTGCGGCGCGCGATGCACCTCACGCTGCCGGCCATGCAGGTGGCGATCCTCCACCGGACCGCGCACCTGCTGCACGGCCGGGGCTGGCGCCGCTGCGCCGCCCTGATGGCGGACCTGTCCCTGCGGCTGACCGGCGCCTGCCTGCATCCGGGCTCGCGCCTCGGGCCCGGCCTGTTCGTGCCGCACCCGGCGCGGGTCGCCTTCTGCGGCACCGGGGGCGCCGACCTGACGCTCCTGCCCGGCACCCTGGTCGGGCCGCGGGACTGGGTCTTCCCGAGCCAGCCGTTCCCCGCCGACGGCCCCCATCTCGGCGACGGCGCCGTGGTCGGCGCGCACGCCGCCGTGCAGGGGGCGGTCGCCATCGGCGCGGGCGCGACGATCGGGATCGGGGTCTGCAGCCTCCGGGACGTCCCGGCCGGCACCGTGACGATGCTGGTCCAGCGGCAGCTCCGCAGCGGCGGCCGCGGCCCGGAGGCGGGCCGTGGGCGCTAGATCCGGACGCGCCGGGCCGGTGCCCGGCTCACGCGCGCCCGTGCTCGCGGCGGACGGCGGGCCGCACCTCCCGGCCCTGGCGGCTGGGCGCCAGCTGGCGGCGCAGCACGCGCTCGTAGGCGTCGAAGATGCCGCGCCACGTGAACGCCTCGGCGTGGCGGCGACGGGACGCCTCGCCCATGACCGCGAGGCGGCGCGGCCCGGCCCGCACCAGGCCGAGGATGCCCCGCCGCAGCTCGGTCTCGTCACCGAAGTACAGCGCCTGCGGCCCTGCCACCCAGCGGTTGAACGGGTTGTCGTGGGCGAGGATCGGCGAGCCCGCCCCCAGCGCCTCGACCAGCGACGGGTTGGTCCCGCCCACGGTGTGGCCGTGGATGTGGAACCGGGCGTGGAAGCGGAGCGCGGCCACGCGCTCGGCCTCGTAGATCGCGCCGGCGAAGATCACGTCCGGGCCGCCCGCCGCGCGGACGGCGCGGTGGTACGGGTCGGACTCCGCGAGCTTGCCCAGCACGAGCAGCGGCAGGCCCGGCCGGACCTCGCTCCAGGCCCGGACGATCTGGAGCACGAGGTTCTCGGGCACCACCCGGGCGATCAGCAGGCCGTAATCCCGCGGGCGCAGGCCGAACGTCGCCAGCGGCTCGGTCGAGGCCTCCAGCACCGGGTCGGCGCCGTACGCGATGGTGGTGATCCGGGCGGCCGAGGTCCGGCGGGCGAGATGCCGGGCGATCTCCGGGTGGTCCGCCACGAGGTGGGTCGAGAACAGGCTGCCGAGCCGCTCGTTCAGCCAGAACCAGGCCTTGGCGGGCTTCGACCAGCGGTCGCGCTTCCACTCGATGCCGTCCATGTTCATCACGCTGCGCTTGGCGGTCAGCCGGTAGAACAGCGAGAACACCGCGGTGTTGTAGCCGAGCACGAGGGGCAGGGCCGGCCGGAACGCCGCCCGCAGGGTGCATTTCAGGTCGAACACGATCGTCGAGACGGCGCCGTCGCCCCGGACCGCGACCGGGATCAGCAGGATCCCGCGCCAGACCATTGGCGGCGCCGGCTCGCGCACTTGGCAATAGACCTCGACCCGCCAGCCGCGCGCCACGAGCTCCAGCGCGAGGCGCTCCGCCAGCGTCTCGAACCCTCCGTGCGCCGCCGGCACCCCGCGGGTGCCGAGGATCGCCACCGTCGGGCGCCCGCCCGATCCCCCGGATTTCATATGCGCCGTCGGCGCAGCACGTTCAGAGGAGCCTGAGGCATGGTCACGGTCGAACAGCGTCTGTTCCGGGAGATGGGAGCCGGGGGCTATTCCCGGCACGACCACCGGATGGAGTACATCGTGCGCGTCAACGCGCTGCTCCGCTCCGACATGCGGGTCATGGAGTTCGGCGCGGGGCGCGGCAAGTGGAGCGATGACCCGGTCCCACTGCGCCGAAGCCTCGGCGACTTCCGGGGGCGCTGCGCCCAGGTCGTCGCCTGCGACGTCGACGAGGCGGTCCTCGGCAACCGGTCGGCCGACGAGGTCCGGCTGATCGGTCACGACGGGGTGCTGCCATTTCCGGACGGGAGCTTCGACCTGATCTCGGCCTTCTCGGTCCTCGAGCATATCGAGCACCCCGAGGTCACCGCGGCGGAGCTCGGCCGGGTGCTCGCGCCGGGCGGCTGGCTCTGCGCCTGGACGCCGAACCGCTGGGGCTATGTCGGGATCGGGGCGCGGCTCGTGCCGAAGCGGCTGCACGCCCGGGTGCTGCGCCTCGTCGAGCCGCGGCGGGTCGAGATCGACTCGTTCGTGCCGCTCTACACGATGAACACGGAGGCGGCGCGGAAGCGGCTTTTCCCAACTGACCGGTTCGAGCACTTCACCTACAGTTTCGACGGGCAGCCGTTCTATCATGGCGAGAACATCGTCCTGGGCAAGTTCTGGGAGCTGCTGTTCCGGCTCACGCCGGGTCCTTTCAAGGGCTACCACATGGTGTTCATCCGCAAACGGCCGTGACGGTTCATCGCGGTCGGAGACGAAGACTGCGCAGGTGCCCGGAGAACCTGCGCATGTCCTCGGCCTTGCGGGCGAGGTCCGGCTGCCGGCGCAGCCGGGCCGCGACACCGTAGGCCACGGCCCGCAGGGTGAAGCCGAGCCGGAGCGGGCCGGAGAAGAAGGCGGGCGACGACAGGAGCCGCCCGGCATTGCGCAGGCTGTAGATGGCTGCCAGGCCGTCGAGCCAGCGGGCCGAGCGGGCGCTTCCCGAGCCGCCCTGGAGATGGGTGACGGCGATGTCCGGGCGGTAGGCGACGCGCAGGCCGGCATCGCGCAGGCGGCAGCCCCAGTCCACGTCCTCGCCGTAGAGGAACATCGGGCTCTCCAGGCCGCCGATCGCGGCGATCGCCGAGCGGCGCAGGAGCAGGCAGGCCCCGCAGATCCAGTCGACGTCGAGGGCCCGCGCCCCCCTGGCCTGGCGGCTCGCGAGGTAGAGGCCGCGCAGCCCGAGGCGGCCCGACAGGCCTGCGGCGTGCACCAGGATCGAGAGCGGGCGCGGCTCGTAGCCGGCGTCACCGACCTGATGCGTGCCGTCCGGGAAGGTCAGGCGCGGGCCGACCGCCCCGACATCCGGATGCGCGTCGAGATGGTCCAGGAGGCCCGAGAGCGCGTCCGGGTCGTGCAGGAACGCGTCGGGGTTGAGGAGCAGGATCGCGGTGCCGCGCGCGTGCTCCAGCGCGCGCGCGTTGCCGCCCGCGAAGCCGTGATTGGACGGCTCGGCGATGACCCGCACCCAGGGAAACGCCCGCGCGACGCGCTCCGGCGTCCCGTCGGTGGAGGCGTTGTCGACCAGGATCACCTCGTAGGGGCGTCTCACCCGGCTCGCCGCCAGCAGGTCCAGGCAGGTCTCGATGTCCCGGCCGGCATTGTAGGTGACGATCAGGACGCTGAGGCTGACGGCGCTCACGGACGGTCTCCGTACGCTGCGAGGGAGGGGCGACGCCGAGGCGGCTCCGCGCGCGAAGGGCCGCGCGGCGAGGGGACCCGCTCCGGTCGGGCGCGCGCCGCGCCGATCGGGCCCGTCGACGCCACCGCCCGGGACGCTGCGACGGCCCTGCGACGCTGCGCCGCCCGCACCCCGGCGATCAGCCCGAGGCCGGTGTAGAGCAGCTCGGCGATGCCGAGATTCAGGCGGAAGCCCGGATCGACCAGCCCGTGCAGCAGGTGCGCGATCAGGCCGACCGCGCAGGCGGCCGCGATCGCCGCGAGCGGATCGCCCACCGGCGCGCGGCGGGCGGCGCGGAAGCCCCGGGCGATGCCGATGCCGAAGACCAGCGCGAAGGCCGCGTAGCCGACGACCCCGACCTCGGTGAGGATCAGGATGTGCAGGTTGTGCACCACGTGGTTCGACCGGTCGAACAGTCCGGCGAGCCGGGACAGGCCGGTCCTGTCGAGGACCGCGAACTGGTTGCCGAAGTTGTTCAGGCCGACGCCGAAGATCGGGAACTGCTCGAACAGGGCGAGGGCCGCGGCGTTCAGCGGGCCGCGCTGGGCGGCCGAGCCGCCGTCGTCGGCGGTGAGCCGCTCCCAGATCAGCGGGCCGGCGTAGAGCGCCGCGACGGCGCCGACGACCGCCAGCAGGCCGAAGACGATCAGGCTCGTCCGGGAGAACAGGCGGTCGCGGTAGACCAGCAGGATCAGGAGGGCGGCCGAGATCGGGAAGGTCAGCCAGGACGCGCGCGACAGGGTCAGGACCACGCCGACCAGGGCCGAGGCGGCGCCCGCCGCCCCCGCGAGGCGCAGGAGCAGCGGGCCGCGCGACAGGGCCAGCGCCAGGGCGAGCGGCCAGACGAACTCGTAGTAGTAGCCGAGGATGTTCGGGTGGACCTTCAGTCCGCCGGCGCGGCGCTGAGCCGAGAAGTTGATGTTCTCCTCGACGATCTGTTCCTCGCCCAGCACCGAGAGGCCGAGTTCCGAGCCCGAGACGTATTGCAGGCCTGCCACCGCGGTCTGGACGAGGCAGAGGGCGCAGATCGCCAGCGCGAGGGTCCGGATGTCGGATTCGGACAGGTTCGAGACCGCGACCGAGGCCAGGAGGAGGCCGGCGAAGCGCCACGTGTCGAACCAGAGATAGGCCGGGTCGGTGGCGTTGGAGAGCGAGAGCAGCCCCGCGATCAGGAAGCCGAGCTGCGTCAGCACGAGGGGCCGGTCGAGCCGCAGGCCCGGGGCGTCCTCCCCGAGTCCGGTGAGCTTTGCGACGATCAGCGCCACGGCCACCAGCAGGGCGACGCTCACCGTCAGGCCGGCGCCGCCGCCGATGCTCGGCAGGTACTGCCCGACGGCCTCGAAATGCTGGAGGAAGCTGACGTCGAGCTTGACCGTCAGCCCGACCGCGAGGGCGACGAGCAGGAGCGGCGTGAGGCGATAGAGCCGCCCGACGATCAGGGCGCCGACCCCGCCGAAGGCCGCCGCGAGGCCGACGACGGCGAATTTGAGCGGTGCCGCGCTCAGGGCGATCGCCCCGGCCGCGGCCGCGAAGCCGATCCCGGCGAGCGGCAGGACCCGCAGCGCGCGGACGGGCGCCGCGCTCATCCGAGCCACCGGTAGAGCCATCGCGGGATCGGCCGCCGCGTGCGGTTCAGGACGACGCCGAGCGGCGCCCCGCCGGCGGCCTTGAGGTCGGCCAGGGCGCGCTGCGCCACGGCCCGACGGGTGCGCTCGGCGCCGATCACCACGATGAAGCCGTCCACGAAGGGGGAGAGCGCGGCGGCGTCGCCGATCTCGGTGATCGGCTCGCAATCCACGATCGCGAGCTCGAAGCGGTCGTCGACGAGCGCCAGGAAATCCTCCACGCGGCCGTCGTCCAGGGTCGCCTGGCGGATGGCCGACGGGCTGCCCGCGGGCACGACGCTGAGGTGGTCGGCGACCGGGTGGACGCCGCGGCTCGGGGCGACCGTGCCGGCGACGATGTCGGCGAAGCCCGGCTGGCCGGTCAGGCCGTAGGCCTCCGCCAGCGACGGGCGGGACCAGTTCGCCTCGATCAGCACGGCGCTGCGGCCCCGCCGGGCGTAGGCGCCGGCGAGTTCACGCGCGAGGGTGCTCACGCCCTCGCCGGGCTGGACCGCGGTGACGCCGACCCGGCGCACGCGCGCCTCGTGCCGGGTGAGCTGGACTAGGGCCGGCTCCAGAATCGCCGGATCGATCTTCGGCGCGATGGCGGCGGCGATCATGCGGCGGCTCCCGTCTGCAGCGGCACCGCGGCCAGCACCGGCACCCGCAGCGAGCGGGCGACCTCCGACGCGCTGCGGTAGGTCTGGGCCAGGATCTCCGCGAGGGCGACGTAGGCCAGGGCGGCGAGCAGGCCGAGACCGGCCGCGAGCCCGAGGATCAGCGGCCGGTTCGGGCCGGAGGGTAGCCGCGGCGGCACGGCGCGCGCCACGAGGGCCGAGGAGGTGACGGCCTGCGCGTCGAGACCCGTGCCGGTCTTCAGAGCGTCGATCCGCTTCTGGGTCTCGGTGATCTCGTCGGTGAGCAGGCCCTTCTGCTGGGTCAGCCGGCCGTAGGCCAGGGCGGCGTCGCTCTGGCCGATGGCCGCCCGGCGGCGACTCTGCTCGATCCCCGTGATGCTCTGGATCTTCTCGGCGAGGATGGCGAGCTTCGCCGTGTCGGCGGCGAGGAGCGCCTGGTACTTCTGCCGGGCCAGGGCCGCGAGGTCCCGATCGAGGCTCACGAACTCGGGGGCGGTCGGCCGGAACCGCACCGCCAGCTCGGCGCGCTTCGTCCGCAGGTCCGCCCAGCGCTGGTCGAAGGCCGTGACCGTCGGGTCCGCGTCGGGCGGCGTCGGCTGCCAGCGGTTGGGTCCGGCCTCGCGGGTGCGCTTGAGCCGGGTCTCGACCACCTCGCGCTCGATCTGCGCCGCCGATTTCTGCTTGGCGAGGTCGGCCAAGGTGCCGAGGTCGTTCTGCTGCTCGATCTCGAAGCTCGCAGTGTTGTTGCCCTTGAGGTAGGTCGAGAGCTGCGCGTCGATGGCGGCGAGGTCGGCCCGGGCGCGCTCCAGCTTGCTCTGGTAGAACGAGGCGGGAGTCTCGTCGGCGTAGACCTCCACGTGGCGGCGCTTGTAGGCGTCGAGCAGCCGGTTCAGCGCCTGGGCGGCGAAGTGCGGGTCCGTCCAAGTGAAGCCCGTGAGGATCACGTCCGTCTCCTTCACGAAGACGACCTTGAACGCCGCGAGGTACGCCTCGTAGAGCTTCTCGTCCGGGGTCAGGTGGCGCAGCAGGCCCACCGCCTCGAACGGGATCCGCACCGTGTCGACGATCCAGGTCTTGACCGCCTTCGCGCTCCGCACGGCCTGACGGCCCTGGTAGATCAGCCAGTCGGTCCAGTCCGCCGGGGGCGGCCCGAGGTCGCCGGTCGGGGTGATCGCCTTCAGCGTCGCGAACTCGTCGCGCACGATGCTGGGATCGCGCAGGATCTCGATCTCGTTGTTCACGTTCTGCGCGCGCTCCGAGAACATGTAGTTCTGGTTCGCGCCGCCCTGGAGCGGGGCGCCGGCCTTCTCGCGGCCGAGACGGATGATCAGCTTGGCGTCGGCCGTGTACTCGGCCGGCGTCAGCAGGAGGTAGATCCCGGCGCCGAGGATCGCCGCGACCAGGATCAGCAGCGCCGGCCGGATGTGTCGGAACAGGGCCGCGAGGGCGTCGCGGAGGTCGAAGGCCGGGCCCTCGACCGCGTCGGCGGCGGTCAGGTCGCTCTGCCTCACGTGCCGGACCTCACGGTGGCGCTGGTGGAGGTGCTGGCGGACGGACCGGTGATGTAGTTCACGCCGAAGCCGGTCCCGTTGAAGAGCAGGATCTGGCGCACCACGAGGTCCACCGCGCGGGCGGTCTTGGCCAGGAGCGAGGGCGGCACGTAGACGGTGGCGTTGGGCGGCACCACGATCGAGTCCGCCAAGCCCGGCTGGCCAATGTCGACGATGCGCACGCTGCCGGCCGCCTCGGCGTCGAAGCGGATGATCCGCACAGCCTCGCCGGCCGCGGTCGGCAGGACGCCGCCGGCCGAGCCCAGGACCTGCGCCAGCGTCCGCGGCCCCTGCAGGGTGACGGGACCCGGCGCGCGGACCTCGCCGAACACCATGGTGTTGGCCGGGACGAGGCTCGCGAGCCGGACGCTGGTCGTCACCGAGGCCAGCTGGTGCTTGTAGGCGGCATTCAGGCTGCCCATGACCTCGTGGACGGTCCGGCCCGCCGCCTGCACCGGGGGCACCATCGGCAGGTTGATCTTGCCGTCCGGCTCGATCGCCAGGACCTTCACGCGGCCCATGTCGGCCCGCTGGGTGAGGTCGCGGAAATCGTCGGTGACGGTGCGGAACCGGCGCAGCATCAGGGTGACGACCGGATCGATCAGCACGTCGTCGTAGGTGCTCTTGATCAGCGCGGCGGCCGCCTCCGGCGACAGGCCCGCGACCTTGATGCCGTTCTTGCCCGGCAGCGAGATCCGGCCGTCCGGCCGGACGATCACCGTACGGTTGTATTCCGGGTGCGTGCGGAAATCGACGTCGAACTCGTCGTTCGGGTTCAGGCGGTAGGTCGGCTGGACGACGCTGGAATCGATCAGGAACGAGACTTCCAGGTTGTCGCCGACGTTGAGCCGGTAGTTCGCCAGCCCGAGGCGCATGGTCCGCCCGACCTCCTCCTGCGCGGCCGCGACGAGCGCCGCCGGGAGGCCCTCGGTGACCGAGCCGGTCTGAGCCACGTCGAGGCCGGAGCGCGCCGCGCTCTGCGGGCGCCCGGAACTGCAGCCGGCGAGCAGCGGCGCGCAGGCGACGAGCGCGAGCGCGACCGCCGCGGCACCGGATGGCCGGCCGGGACGCCGTCGCGCGACACCGAGGAACGCAGACAGGGTAAACGCCATCGACCTTCAGCCGCATCCTGCTCGAGTGCGCTCGTCCCATCACAACTCGTGATCGAACCGCGCACCGCGATACAATCGCCAAGCTTGGTTAACGAGGCTTGAACCCGGCTCTCGGCAACTCTATCAGAAGTTGTGTCTGGCAAGCCGTGGCAAAGTGCTGAGCCTCGCCCGCCCCGGAGAGGGGGGTGGGTTCCGGCGCAGGCCGAACGCGTGTGCGCGGCCGGGGCGCCGTCGTTCCCGCCGCCGGCGGGTCGACGCGCGGATCCCGCCGCGGCGGTGCCGTCTCCCGACAAGTCCCGCGCACGCTCCCGCCGATCTAAACCTGTAATTAGAGGGATGCTTGCCCGGATTTAAGAACGTGATCTATAGTTCGACGGTATGGAGCCGTACCGAGCCAGGACGAGAGTTCGGCGAGCCGGCGCGGGGCGCCAGTATCCGGCGCGGCGGAGGCGCGTCACATGTCGGGCGTGAGGCCGGATCTCTTCGCCCGCCTGCACGACGACCTGGAGTCCGGCTTCCGGGAGGACCTCGAGGAGGCCGTGATCGATCCCGCGCGCTGGCCTGACTTGGCCGAGCGCGTCGTGCGGGCGTCCGGCAGCGAGGGCGCCCTGCTTCTGCGCTCCGACCGGACCGGCCTCGAATCGCTCTGCACCGCCTCCCTCGCCGACGCCTCGCGCCGCTACTTCGACGAGGGCTGGCACCGCGACGACCATCGCCTCCGCGGCATCCCGCTCATGCGGACGCGCGGGATCGCGGTCGATCAGGACTTCACCACGCCGGAGGAGATCGCGCGCCTGCCCTTCTACCAGGACCTGCTGGCCTCCCGCGGCCTGCGCTGGTTCGCCGGGATCGGCTTCTCCGTGAAGGGACGCCTGTGGTGCCTCTCCCTGCAGCGGACCGTGGAGCAGGGACCGTACGAGCCGCACGAGCAGCGGCGCCTCGCGACCCTGTCGCCGCTCCTGCAGCGCGCGGGCCTGCTGACGTCGATGGTCGAGCGGGCCCGGCTCGCCGGGCTGACGCAGGCCTTCGAGCTGATCGACCGCGCCGCCCTGATCCTCGACGCCGACGGACGGGCGCTCCGCTGGAACGACGCGTTCGGCGCCCTCCTCGGGCGCGACCTGAAGCTCTCGGGCGGCCGCCTCACCGCGGAGGATCCGGACGCCGCGCGGCAGCTCGAAGCCCTGGCGCGGCCCTCCGGCCGCCCGCCGATCTCGGCGGTCGTCGCGGCGCGACGGGACGGGCCGCCGCTCGTGATCCACGTCGTGCCGCTGGTCGGGCCGAGCCGCGGCCTGTTCGCCGGGGCGAGCACGCTGCTCCTCGGGAACGTGCCCGGGGCCCCGGCCGCGCCCGCGACCGCGATCCTCCAGGCGGCCTATCGGCTGACCCCGGCGGAGGCGCGCCTCGCCCAGGCGCTGTCGAGCGGAATCTCACTGGCCGAAGCCGCTTCGCGATTCGCGATCACCGCGGCGACCGCGCGCTCGCAGCTGAAGGCGATCTTCGCCAAGACCGGAGCGACGCGCCAGTCGGATCTCGTGCGGCTCGTGGCCGGGCTCGCGCGCTGAGGGGTCACGGTTCCGAGAGGCGCGCGGCCCTGTCGGGTCGGCGCCGGAACGGGTGGGGCCGGCCGCCGGTTGCCGCAGGAACGACAGGAGATGTCTCGATGACGAATCGGATCGCACTCGTTTCCGCCCTGGCCGTCGCGGGCCTACTGGCCGGCGCGCCCGCCCAGGCGAAGGGCTGCCTCAAGGGCGCCGTGGTCGGCGGAGTCGCCGGGCACATGGCCGGACACGGCAAGATGGGCGCGGCCGCGGGCTGCGCGATCGGTCACCACAACGCCAACAAGAAGGCCAAGCAGGGCTGACCGTTCCGACGCCGTCTACTTTGACGGCGATCGGATCGACCAGAGGGTGATGACCAAGTCATCGCCGCTTCTCCGAAGCCGGATTCCCAGCGGAATCCGGCTTCGCTGCGTTCTGGGCCATGGCGCCAGCGAGGTCGGTTCGCGCGGCACCTGACCTTCTCACCCAGATGACGGGACCGTCGGCGCGGCGCCCGCCGACCCGGACCGCCCGCGCGTCCACGTCTCCAGTCGCCCTCGCTCCACCCTTTCGCACCGCGTCGCGCTCGGCCCCCCGCCCGCAAGCCCCGCGCAAGCCGGCCGTTGACCTTACTTTCGAGCTATTCTAATTAAGAACTGTGGAGGGCGCGCTGCCGAGGCGGTCCCCTCCCTCCGAGATACCCGATGGAGAGACCCGATGGCCGGTTCCGCGAACGCCGCTTGCGAAAGCTGCCGCTTCTTCGACGATCACAAGCTCAACGGTGCCCAGGCGCAGGGTGACGAGGGCCTCTGCCGCTTCAATCCGCCGGTCAGCCAGCCGGCCCCCGAGTCGAAGGGTCTCTGGCCGGTCGTGGCCTCGAAGGACTGGTGCGGCCACTTCACGGCCGAGATGTCCGCCGCCGAGTAAGTCATCGCATCCTCGAGCCGTGCGGGATCTGCGCCGAGGCGCCGGTCCCGCCGAGGCTCCGCCACTGTCCGCGGGATCGAGCCGCGCCCGGCTCGTGCGGGCAGATTGCCGGAGCCGCGCCGCCTCGCGTAACCTGCGGCCGTGACAGACGTGATACGCCCGGCCACGGAGGCCGACCTTCCCGCCATCGCGGCGATCTACGGCGACGCCGTCGCCTCCAGCACGGCCAGCTTCGAGACGGAGCCGCCGACGCTGGCCGAGATGACGCGCCGCTTCGAGGTGCTGCGCGCGGGCGGCTTTCCCTACCTCGTGGCCGAACGGGACGGCGCGGTCGCGGGCTACGCCTATGCCGGCCCCTATCACCAGCGCGCCGCCTATCGCTCGACCCTCGAGGATTCGATCTACGTCGCCCGGACGGCCCGCGGCGGCGGAGTCGGCCGGCGCCTGCTCGCCGCCCTGATCGCGGCGAGCGAGCAGATCGACTGCCGGACCCTGGTCGCCATCATCGCCGAGAGCGGCTCACCCGCCTCGATCGCGCTGCACGCGAGCCTCGGCTTCACGCCCGTCGGAACGCTCGCGGGAGTCGGCCACAAGCACGGGCGCTGGCTCGACGTGACGCTCATGCAGCGCAGCCTCGGACCCGGCCGCAGCCTTCCGCCGACCCGGATCTGACCGTCCAACGCGCACCGATCCCAGTATCGCCGGGTCGATTCCCGTCCAGAGTCCCGGCTGAGTTGTCATGATGCGGACAACTTCGCGCGGGAGAGGGCGGGCATGACGCGCACGCCGTCCGGTTCTCGGCGCGGGCGCGATGACGCGGAGGGAGCGATCCTTCCTGCGCGGAAGCGGCACACGCGAGGACGGGCGGTCAAGGCTCCATCACGACTCGCGAGGGATGGGAGTTCGGGTATGCGGTTTACATCGATCGGTCGCCGGGTTGCGCCGCTCGCGATCCTGGCGCTCTCGGCGCTGGCGGGCACGGCCCAGGCCAAGACGCCGACCGATCCCAGCGGCACCTATCTCACCGAGGACGGCCGCGCGCGCGTGCGCCTCGAGAAGTGCGGGACCGCGGGTGACCGGCTGTGCGGATACGTGGTCTGGCTGAAGGTCCCGCTGAACGACAAGGGCGAGCCGCGGATCGACTTCAAGAACCCTGATCCCAAGAAGCAGGCCCGGCCGTCCCTCGGACACCAGCTGATCCTGGGCCTGAAGCCGAATGCCGACGCCCATTACGAGGGCAAGATCTACAATTCCGAGGACGGCAAGTCCTACGACGTCACCATCTGGACCGAGACGGCCGGCGAGCTGACGGTGCGCGGCTGCCTGATCGCGTTCCTGTGCAAGTCCCAGACCTGGACCAAGGTGACTGATCTCGCGCCCGGCCAGCTCCCCGGCCCGACCAACGGTGCGAACGGTCCGCGCAGCGATCCCGAATACGCCACCGCCGCCCCGAAGCCGACCGCCAAGGCCGGCGCGAAGCCGGCTCAGAAGCCGGCCGCCGAGGCGCCCAAGGAGGAGTGACCGGCGCGGACCCGCGCGTGGCCGGCCCTCACTCGGCCAGGGCCGCGTAGGTCAGGACGCGCAGCTCGCGCCGGATCGGCAGGGCCGAGGACGGGACGAGCTGCGTCATGAGCACCACCGACAGGTCCTCGGCCGGGTCGATCCAGAACGCCGTCGAGGCGAGGCCGCCCCAGGCGACCTCGCCGGGCGTGCCGAGGATCTGGGCCCGGGCGGGGTCGAGCATCACCGAGAAGCCCAGGCCGAAGCCGATGCCGGTGTAGGAGGTCTCGGCGAAGCGCGGCGTGCCCATCGCGGCCAAGTCGCCCGGCAGGTGGTTCGCCAGCATCAGGTCGACCGTCTTGCGGCCCAGCAGGCGCGCGCCGTCGAGGGTGCCCCGGTTGAGGATCATCCGGCAGAAGCGCTGATAGTCCGCCGCCGTCGAGACGAGGCCGCCGCCGCCCGACGCGATGGCGGGCAGGCGCGCGAAGGCCGTGTCCACGGAATCGTCGAACAGGCGCAGCTGCCGCGCGCGGTCGTACGCGTAGGTGGCGCAGAAGCGCGGCATCAGCTCGGGTCGCACGTGGAAGTCGGTATCGACCATGCCGAGGGGCCCGATCACCGCGTCGCGGAGATGGTCGGCGAACGGGCGGCCGGTCAGCGCGGCCACGTACTGGCCGAGCACGTCGGTGGCGACGCTGTAGTTCCAGGCGCTGCCCGGCTGGGCGAGGAGCGGCAGCTTCGCGACCCGCGCGGTCATCTCGGCGAGGGTGCCCTCGCGCGCCAGGAAGTCGACGCCGTGCTCGCGGTACTGCGCGTCGACCAGGGTCGCCTCCATGAAGCCGTAGGTCAGCCCGGCCGTGTGGGTCAGCAGGTCCCGCACGGTGATCGCCCGGCGGGCCGGCTCGGTCTCGAGCTTCGCCCGGTTGCCGCCCACGGCGACGCGCATCTCGGCGAACTCGGGCAGGACCCGGGAGATCGGATCGTCGAGCTGGAACAGGCCCTGCTCGTAGAGCTGCATCACCGCCACCGAGGTCAGCGGCTTGGTCATCGAGTAGATCCGGGTGACCGTGTCGAGGGTGAACGGCGTTGCCCGGGCGAGGTCGGCCTGCCCGCAGGCGCGCGCGAAGGCGATGCGCCCGCGCCGCGCCACGGTGACCGACAGTCCGGCCAGCCGGCCGTCGCCGACGAGGCGGTCCATCCACGGCGCGATCCGGGCGAGCCCCTCCGGACTGAACCCGGCGCCGGTCGGATCGGTCTCGGTCAGCGCGCTCATGCGGTCTCCTCGTGGTGGCCTTCCGCGAACGTAGAAGGGGCGGGGGACGAAATCACCAGCCCATCGTCCCGGGACCGCCCTTGAACGGGCCGACGATGCCGGGCGTGATCCAGCCGCCGTAGAAGTTTCCCGGTTGCGGCGTCACCGGGTTCGCCCCGACGAAGCAGGCGTCCATCGGGCCGGCGTAGAACGCGACGTAGCCGGCGATCGCGCGGAAATCCGGGGTCGGATCCGGGTAGGCCCAGGCCGCCCCGGGCACGAGACGGTCGCCGCCGCGCGCGTCGAACAGGACCGCCTGTCCCTTCCACTCACAGATCCCGCCGCGCCGCCGGTTCACGAGCGTCCCGTCCGCGATGTCGGCGGGCGGCAGGTAGTAGGTCGGCGGGTGCGAGGTCTCGAGCACCCGGAACCCGGAGCCCGTCTCGGCGATGACGCGGCCGCCGAGCACGACCCGCAGCCGGTCCGGGACGGATTCGAGCCGGGGCGGCCGCGGATAGTCCCAGACGCTCTCCTCGCCGGGTCTGACCGGATCGGGGACGGGCCGGAAGGGCGATCCGCGCATGGAGAACCTCGTGCTGTGCCGCTTCGGATCCAGATAGGGCAGTGCTGCCGGCGTTTGTCGTCCGGCGCGCCCGTGCTAGCCCGTCGCCGACACTCGAGCCCGGGATCCCCCGCGATGGACATCGCCCTCTTCCTCGACTTCGACGGCACGGTCGCCGAGATCGCGCCGCGTCCGGACGCCGTGCGGGTCGAGCCCGGCCTCGTGGAGGATCTGGAGCGGCTCCGGGCGCGACTCGACGGCGCCCTCGCCATCGTCACCGGCCGGCCGGTCACGGTGATCGACGGCTTCCTGGCGCCGTCCCGGTTGGATGCGGCCGGTCTCCACGGCGTCGAGCGCCGGGTCGCCGGCGCGCTCACGGGCGGCCGCGCGGAGGACCATCCGGATCTGCGCCGGCAGGTCGCGCGCCTGCAGGCCGAGACCGCCGCGCTCGCGCAGGTCCTGATCGAGGACAAGGGCGCCTCGGTGGCGGTCCACTGGCGGCTCGCGAACCCGGACGATGCCCTGCGGGCCGAGACGCTGGTGAAGGGCGCGGCGGAGGCGCTCGGCGCCGAGTACCGCCTGCAGCTCGGCAAGGCGGTCGGCGAGATCGTCCCCGCGCAGGCCACCAAGGCCCACGCGATCCGCGCCTTCATGGCGCAGGCGCCCTACGCCGGACGGGTCCCCGTCTTCTTCGGCGACGACCGCACCGACGAGATCGCCTTCGCGTCGATCAACGAGGACGGCGGGGTCGCGGTGCGCGTCGGTGACGGCGAGACCGTCGCCCGGCGGCGCCTGCCCGACCCCGCCGCCGTCCGTGCCCTGCTGAGCAACTGGGCTGCCGGTGGCGCGATCGACCCGGACGCGCTGCCGCCGGCCTGACGCGCCGCGCCGTTCAGAGGAGATCGCGATGTCGGGGCGTTCCGTCACGGGCTGGCCGCGCCTGCTGCTGCGGCTGGAGGGGGGCTGCATCCTCGTCGCCGCCCTGCTCGCCTATGGCTGGCTCGGGCCGTCGTGGTGGCTCTTCGCGGCGCTGCTCTTCGTCCCCGACCTGAGCATGCTGGGCTACGCGGCCGGTCCCGTGGTCGGCGCCGTGCTCTACAACGCGGCCCACACGCTCGCGCTGCCGCTCGTCGGCCTGTCCCTGGCGATCGCTTCAGGCCGCCCCGAGGCCATCGGGCCGGTCCTCATCTGGCTGGCCCATATCGGCCTCGACCGCGCCCTCGGTTACGGTCTCAAATACGGCAGCGGCTTCGGAGATACCCATCTCGGCGTGATCGGCCGGGCTCGTGACAAGACGATCGCGCAATCCTGAGCGGCGGATGCCGCCGATTGGGACTTGCCCGCGCGGTGTCGCGCGGCCGATGAATCGCCGGAGCCGTGCTGGACGCGAGTCCCGTCGCGGCGGGCCAGAGAGCAGGGGCAAGTTGCGATGTTCGAGTTTCCGGTTCTGGTCGGCGACATCGGCGGGACGAACGCGCGGTTCGGTCTGATCGAGACGTCCGGCGACCAGCCCCGCCTCCTCGCGCACGAGGCGACCGCCGACCATCCCGATCCGTCGAGCGCCATCAAGGCGTCGCTCGCCAAGGGCGGCGGCCCGGCACCGCGCTCGGCGATCCTGGCGATCGCCGGCCGGGTCGACGGGCCGGAGATCCAGCTGACGAACGCGCACTGGAAGATCGCGGGCCAGCACATCGCCGAGGATTTCGGGCTCTCCTCGGCGACGGTGGTCAACGACTACGTGCCGGTGGCGGCCGGCGCCGCCGATATCGAGCCCCACGACCTCACGCCGGTCGGCCCCTGTCCCCCCGTGCCCGGCGGCGCCCGCGTGGTGCTGGGCCCCGGGACCGGGTTCGGCGCGGCCGCGCTGGTCCCTTATGCGGCGCATCTCGCCATCGTCTCCACCGAGGTCGGCCACACCGATATCGGTCCGGCCGACGCCTTCGAGGAGAAGGTCTGGCACGCGCTGGAGCGGGTCGAGGACCGGATCACCGTGGAGACGGTGCTGTCGGGACCGGGCCTGTCGCGGCTCCACGCGGCCGTCGCCCATGTCCGGACCGGGCAGCCGCACGAGAAGATCGAGCCGGCCGCGGTCACCGAGGCCGGTCTGAACGCCACCGATCCGCACGCTGCGGAGACGCTCGCGCTGTTCGGCCGGGTGCTCGGACGCGTCTGCGGCGACCTCGCTCTGACCTTCCTGGCGACGAGCGGGGTCTATATCGGCGGGGGCATCGCGCCCCGGATCCTCAAGGTGCTGGAGGAGAGCGGCTTCCGCACCGCCTTCGAGAAGAAGGCGCCCTTCGCCGCCATGATGCGCCAGATCCCGACCAGCGTGATCACCGTCCACGACCCCGCTTTCCGGGGCCTGGCGGCCCTGGCGAACGAGGGCGCCAAGTTCGTCTACCACGGGCAGGTGTGGCGGAAGGGGGCGTGAGCGCCCGCGGCGGCGTCGGCCGGGCGCGGAGCGAGGCCGGACGGCTCCGCTCCGCGCGCGTCCCGCTGTCGCGCCGGGCCTGCCCTCAGGCCGCCGCCAGCGGCTTCGAGACCTCCTCCAGGGACTTGCCCTCCGCGGCGGTGCCCCAGATGCCTCCGACGACCGCCGCGATGAGCATCAGCACCGCGCCGAGGCCGTAGCCGAACAGTACCCAGTCGCGCGAGCCGGTCTCGACCAGCGTGCCGAACAGGAGCGGGCCCGAGACGCCGCCGATGCCGGTGCCGACCGCGTAGAAGACCGCGATGGCGAGCGCCCGGATCTCCAGCGGGAACGTCTCGGAGACCGTGAGATAGGCCGAGCTCGCCGCCGCCGAGGCGAAGAAGAACACCACCATCCAGGCCGCGGTCTGGCCGACCGGCCCGAGCAGTTCGAGGCGGAACAGCAGTCCGACCGCGGCGAGCAGCAGCGCCGAGATGCCGTACGTGAAGGCGATCATCTTGCGCCGGCCGATCGTGTCGAACAGCCGTCCGAGCAGCAGCGGGCCGAGGAACGAGCCGAGCGCGAAGGGCAGCAGGTACCAGCCGACATGGTTGCCGGGCACCTGATAGAAGCGCTCCAGCACCAGCGCGTAGGTGAAGAACAGCGCGTTGTAGAAGAAGGCCTGCGCGATCATCAGCGCGAGGCCGACCATGGTCTCCTTGCGGCTCGTCACGAACAGCGCCTTGAACACCTCGGGGAGCGGGGTGTGGTCGCGGGTGCGGACCTTCATGCGCTTGCTCTCGTCCACCGGCGGCAGGGTCACGCCCTCGTCGGTGAAGCGCTTCTCGATGCCGGTGACGACACGGTCGGCCTCCGCCGCGTAGCCGTGGGTCGCGAGCCAGCGCGGGCTCTCGGGGATCCAGGTGCGCAGCAGCAGGATCACGAGGCCGATGGCGCCGCCGGTGAAGAAGGCGACGCGCCAGCCCCAGGCCGGGTCGATCACCTCGGGCTTCAGGAGCACGATCGACATGAACGAGCCGAGCGCCGCGCCGATCCAGAACGAGCCGTTGATGACGAGGTTGGTCCAGCCGCGGACCCGGGCCGGGACCAGCTCCTGGATGGTCGAGTTGATCGCCGTGTACTCGCCGCCGATCCCCGCGCCCGTGAGGAAGCGGAAGAAGCAGAAGCTCCAGATGTTCCAAGACAGGCCGGTGGCCGCCGTTGCGACGAGGTAGAGGGCCAGCGTGATGAAGAACAGCTTCTTCCGGCCTATCCGGTCGGTGAGCCAGCCGAAGCCGATCGCGCCGGTCACGGCGCCCACGAGATAGCAGGAGGCGGCGAGCCCGACGTCGAACTCCGAGAACGACATCGGCGGCTGGCGCAGCGCGCCCACCAGGGAGCCGGCGAGCGTCACCTCGAGGCCGTCCAGCACCCAGGTGATGCCGAGCGCCACGATCACGAGGACGTGGAAGCGGCCCCAGGGCAGCCGGTCCAGGCGCGCGGAGATGTCGGTGTCGATCACGCGGCCGATCTCCGCGCGCTCCGGCGTCCCGGATCCCCCCTCGACCTTGCTCGCCATGTCCGCGTGTCCTCCCGATTCACCTGTTTAACCGTGCCTGGACAGCGGGCATTTACCGCGACTGTAGGCAGGTGTTGGGAACGGGTTGGAAATCGATTCGGTTCGATTTCGTCTTCACGTGCGCGGCGCAGAACAGGGAGGTCCACGCGGTGCCCCTCCCATGCCTTCCAGTCCCGCCCGTCCCCGCCGATCCTGGCCCCGGTACGCCCTGCTGGCCGCGATGACGCTCGGCGGGCTCGCGACCGCCCCCACCGAGGGCGCGGACCGGCACCTCGAACGGCCCAAGCCCCGCGTCGCGATCCAGGCGGCCGAGCGCTGGCGCCTGCGGCCGACCGAGCCCGTCGTGGCGGCGACGACCGGCAGCATCCGCAAGCGGGCGGAGACCGCGATCCCTGAGGATCGGCGCAACGTCCGCCTCGTCTACCCGGCGCTGATCGAGGGGCGCTGACCGAGCCGGCGCCCGACCCATCTCGACGATCCGGATCCCGTCAGGCACAGCGCCTGCTTCGCCCGCGCGTGGACGGGCGAAGCGGTACGGTGCGGAGGATTTAGATGGCGGAGGCGATCGCCCTGGTCGGGTGCAAGGGGCCGGATCAGGAGGCGGAGTACCTGCGGATCCTCTCGGCGGCCATGCCCGAGGAGCGCCTGATCCCGTTCCGGTCGATGGACGACGCGGCCCGGGCGGCGACACGGGTCGCCGTCGTGGCCAACCCCGATCCGGCCGAGGTCGCGGCGCTGCCGGGGCTCGTCTGGGTGCAGAGCATCTGGGCCGGGGTCGAGAAGCTCGTCGGCGCCTTCGACCGGCCGCTGCCGATCGTCCGCCTCGTCGACCGCGAGATGGCCCGCACCATGGCCGAGGCCGTGCTGGCCTGGACCTACTATCTCCAGCGCGACATGCCGGCCTACGCCCGCCAGCAGAGGGACCGGGTCTGGCGCCCGCACGCCTACCGCAAGCCGTCCGACACCACGGTCGGCCTGCTCGGCCTCGGGGCGCTCGGGACCGCGGCGGCGGAGCGGCTCACCGGAGCCGGCTTCCGCGTCGTCGGCTGGAGCCGCAGCCCCAAGGCGGTGCCGGACCTCGAGACGTTCCACGGCGCCGACGGCCTCCCGGCGATGCTCGGCCGGTGCGACATCCTCGTCTGCCTCGTGCCGCTGACGCCGGAGACGCGGGGCCTCGTGAACGCCGAGCGCCTCGCCGCCCTGAAGCCCGGCGCCGCGCTGATCAACTTCGCCCGCGGACCGATCGTCGTCACCGAGGACCTGATCGCCGCCCTGGACAAGGGCCACCTCGCCCACGCCGTGCTCGACGTCTTCGCGGTCGAGCCCCTGCCGGCGGAGTCGCCGCTGTGGTCGCATCCCGGCGTGACGGTGCTGCCGCACGTCTCGGGGCCGAC
This sequence comes from Methylobacterium sp. 13MFTsu3.1M2, assembly GCF_900112625.1. Lineage (NCBI taxonomy): Bacteria > Pseudomonadati > Pseudomonadota > Alphaproteobacteria > Hyphomicrobiales > Methylobacteriaceae > Methylobacterium > Methylobacterium sp. 13MFTsu3.1M2. The sequence continues at coordinate 40,774 of NZ_FOMM01000007.1, read as the reverse complement.
CGACATGGATTCGGCGGCCGCCACGGTGGCGGCCAACCTGCGGGCCTATCGGCGGACCGGCCAGGTGCCGGACGGCGTCGACGCGGCGCGCGGATACTAGGGCGCGCGCCTCACAGCTTCGGGAATGTCGCCGCGAGGTGGTCGATCAGCACCCGCACGGCCGGCGGCAGCCCGCGCCGGGTCGTGAAGACGATGTGCACGATCCCGGGCTGACCCTGCCAGTCCGGGTAGACGGGCACGAGCCGGCCGGCCGCGACGGCATCGGTGCAGGCGTGGTCGGGCAGGAACGCGACCCCGAGGCCGTCGGCCGCCGCGTCGCACAGCGCGGCGAAGTCGCCGCAGGTCAGGCGCGGCTCGTGGCGCAGGGTGAAGATCGTGCCGTCCCGGTGCTCCAGCCGCCACTCCGCCTCGCCCGGATCGTCGCGGGTGCCGAGGGTCGGGACCGCGCCGAGCGCGGCGATGTCGGGGCCGAGGTCGCGCGCGATCCGCGGCGCGGCGACCAGGATCCACCGCGAGGTTCCGAGCGTGCGCATGGTCAGCGACGCGTCGCTCGTCAGGTCCCGTCGGACCCGCAGCGCCACGTCGATCCGCTCTTCGATCAGGTCGACGGGCCGGTCGGTCACGACCAGCTGCAGCCGCACCTTCGGGTATCGGACGAGGAAGCCGCGGACGCGCGCCGCGACGATGTCGGTGAGGCCCGTGGGACAGCTCATGCGGATCCGCCCGTGCGGCTCGGTCTGCGCCTCCGCGACCAGCGCCTCGGCCCGCTCCGCCTCCAGCATCATCGCCCGGCAGCGCTCGTAGAACCCCTGGCCGACCTCGGTCACGCGGAAGCGCCGGCTCGACCGCTCGATCAGGCGGGCGCCCAGGCGCGCCTCCAGGGCCGCGATGCGGCGGCTCAGCTTCGATTTCGGCTGGTGCAGCGCCCGGCCGGCCGCGGCGAAGCCGCCGTGCGCGACGACTTCGGCGAAGTAGACGTAGTCGTTGAGATCGGCGCGGACCATCGTTCCTCCTGTAGAACGCTGGGTGCCACAATCGCCGACTACCCGCACCATCGTTCCGGCAGCATCTCTCCGACCAGCGGCGCGCACGGCGCCGACCAGCGGAGAACGACGATGACCGGCAGGTTTCAGGACAAGGTGGTGGTGGTGACCGGCGGCACCAGCGGTATCGGCCTCGCGACCGCCCAGGCCTTCGTGGACGAGGGGGCCTCGGTGTTCATCACCGGTCGCCGCCAGGAGGCGCTCGACGCGGCGGTCAGGCGGATCGGCGGCCGGATCACGGGCGTGCGCGGCGACATGGCGAACCTCGCCGACATCGACCGCCTGTACGACGCGGTCCAGCAGAAGCACGCGCAGATTGACGTGGTCTTCGCCAATGCCGGCGGCGGCAGCTTCGCGCCGCTCGGCGCGATCACCGAGGCGCATTATCAGAGCATCTTCGACACCAACGTGAAGGGCGTGCTCTTCACCGTGCAGAAGGCGCTGCCGCTCCTGCGGGACGGGGCCGCGATCGTGCTCACCGGATCGACCACCGGCAGTTCGGGCACGCCGGCCTTCAGCGTCTACTCGGCCACCAAGGCGGCCGTGCGCAACTTCGCCCGGAACTGGATCCTCGACCTGAAGGACCGGCGCATCCGGGTGAACACGATCAGCCCGGGCGTGACCGAGACCGCCGGCCTCGACGAGCTCTTCGGCGGCGGCGATCAGGCGGCGGCCACCAAGGACTATCTCGCGGGCCAGATCCCGGCCGGCCGCGTCGGCCGGCCCGAGGAGATCGCCCAGGCGGTGCTGTTCCTCGCCTCGGACGCGGCGAGCTTCGTCAACGGCGTCGAGCTGTTCGCCGACGGCGGGCAGGTCCAGATCTGAGGATTCGGGGTGGCCGGGACGCGACACCCGGTCCCGGCCGCCCCCGTGAACCCTGGCAATGGCCGGCGGTTAAAGGCCCGGCCCTCCGGTCCCGCTTCCTCGCGGACGGGCGCCGGGAAGGACAAACGGTTTCCATGGATTGGCCGCGCCGCATCCTGATCACCGCCGGTCTGGCGACCGTCACGGCCGGCGTCGCCCTGGGCGTCGGCCGCTTCAGCTACGCGCCGATGCCCGACCGGGCGGACCTGCTCAACCCGGACCGCTACCCGATCGAGACCGCCTTCGACATCCTCGGACGCCGCGTCTCGCGCGCGGAGGCCGACCGGCTCAGCGGCACCGAGGCCGGACGGAAGGCGTTCTCGCCGAAGAGCGGTGCGGTCGCGATCGATCCTGCCATGGTCGAGCGCGGCCGGCAGGCCTTCTATCAGGAGACGTTCGGCAACGAGGTCTTCCTCACCGACGTCATGGGCATGCTCGACGGCGGCCTGACTCCCACGCAGGTCGCCCTGGCGGTGGCCAAGCTCGGTGGCCAGGGCACCACCGATCTCAAAGTTGCCATGGCCAGGGACGTGCGCGTCGGCGACCGCGTCTACCGGGCGGGCGAGCTGGTCCCGACCGGGCTCGACGTGCCGAAGGGCGGCGCCTTCATCATCGGGATCAAGACCTTCTACGACCGCGGCCACCTGCGCATGGGGATCACCTGCGCCCTGTGCCACGCGGCGGTCGATCCCGGCACCGGCAGGGTCGTAGAGGGCGCGCCCAACACCGACCTCAATGCCGGCCTGCTGATGGCACTCGCGAAGAACTCCTCGGCCTACTTCATGCACGCCAGCGTGCCGGAGGCCGATGCCAAGCCCCCCGCTGATCCGCAGCATACCGGCTCGACCGGCACGGGGCCGGCGCTCCCGGACGCCGCTTCCGTCGAGGCGGCCACGAAGGTGCAGGTGGCGAGCTGGCCGCCGGGCAGCTTCGACTCGTCCGCCGACCGGGTCACCAACCCGACCTCGATCCCGTCGAGCTTCTCGGCCCACGGCGAGCCCTACAGCTGGAGCGGGCGCGAGGCGATCGGGCCCTTCGCGGGCCTGTCCTCGCTCAACAACAACGTCCACGCGGCCAATTCCGACACGACCCAGCTCGCCGCCGCCGCGTCCTGGCTGTTCGGCATGGATCCCGAGACGTATCTCGGGATCGTGCTGCGCGGCTCGGCCACGGAGGCGTTCCGCTACAGGCCCGACGGCGGCCGGAGCCCGTCGGAGGTGCTGCGCAGCGTCGATCCGACCCCGGCCTCGCCGGGGCTGAACAGCTACGCGGTCCTGCCGACCTATCCGGCGACCAACTACGTCACCGACAACGGCTTGTTCACGTCCGTGCCCGGGGAGCCGGTCAACCACGCCAACAACGCCATGTCGGCCTTCCAGAACCTGCTGCACCCGCCGGCCGCCGGGCAGGATCCCGACCGGGTCCGCGCGGGCCGCGCGGTGTTCGAGAAGGCCGGCTGCGGCAGCTGCCATTCCGGCCCGGCGCTCACCAATCACCGGGTCGTCCCGGAGGCCGAGATCGGCACCGAGCCGACCCGGGCGCGGGCGGGCGCCAAGATGGAGGCGCGCCTGTCGGCGCCGGCGATGTTCGCCGCCGACACGCCGTTCCCGACCCCGGCCGACCCGGTCATCGTCCCGGTGCCGCTCGCGGGCGACGCCCTCGCCCAGGTGCAGCTCGCCTGGGGGCAGGGGGGCACGGAGGGCGGCTACAAGGTGCCGAACCTTGTGGGCCTCGCCTGGACGGCGCCGTACCTGCACGATTCCGGCGTCGCTGTCGGTTCCGACGCGGGGTCGCAGCTCGGCGTACCGGGCACGCTGTACCGGGGTGTCGCCCCCGATCCCGCCAACAGCCTGCGCGCCCTGGTCGACCGGGATCTCCGGGCGAAGGTGATCGCCGCCAACGCCGCCTCGGACACGGCGCGGATCGCCCGCGTGACCGGAAAGGGGCACGCCTACTGGGCGGATGCCGGCTCGGGCGTCTCGCGCGAAGAGCAGACGGCGCTGATCGCGTACCTGCTCTCGGTCGATCGCCTGACGGAGCCGGCCGCGACGCCCTGACCGCGCCGCCCGCGAGCCGGATCTCCCATGTCGCAGACCCTCACCCCGGTCTGGTTCAGCCTCGGGGCCTGTTACCCGGAGTTGTGAAACCTCGCCGTCCGCGCGAACGAGGCGAAGCGATCCAGCAGCGCCGCGCGCGCCGGTGTCGCGCTGCCCTGGGTTGCTTCACTGCGTTCGCAAAGACGCGGCTCAGATCACCGCCTCGATCAGGCCGCGCCGCTTGGCCTCCTCGGCCTCGAGGTACCAGTTGGCCGGCGCCTTCTCGAGCACCTCGTCGAGGGTGACGTCAGAGCCCTGGATCAGGTTGGCGAAGCCCTCGTTCTGGATCTCGATCGAGCACAGGATCTCGTTGAGCGTCGCCTTCACAGAGGCGATGCAGGTGGTGAGCGGTCCTTCGACCTGCAGCTGCTTGTTCATCTTGCGCTCGTGGATCATCAGCCGCGTCCCGCAGGTGAGATACCGGTTGGGCCGGACGAAGAAGCTCATGAAGGTCGTGCCGGCCGAGTAGATCGCGGCCTTGCCGAGGAAGACGAACCGCCGGTTCGGATCCATCGCACTGTTGAAGCGGATGTCCTCGCCCATCATCCGGGCGACCTCCGGGTCGCCGCCGAGCGTCGTCAGCTCGACGACGACGAGGTCGCGGTCCCCCGCCGCGTCGAGCTGGCGGCGGAAGTCCTTGTACATGTCGTAGTCGACCGGTCCGGAGAGCAGGACGGCCGGGGCCCGGAAGGCGGTGGGGTCGAGGGGAGTCGTGTCCATGGTCCTCCTCATCGATGGAGCGGCCCAGACCCACTTCTCCCGCGGCTCCGGCCCGGCGATCAGCGCGCCGGGTCGGGCGCACCCTGGCCCTTGCCCACGAAGGGGATGCCCTCGATCGGGCATTCCTCCGTGCCGACGCTCTGACGGGTAATGGCCCGGACGGCGTCGCGGGTCCCGTCGGGATCCTCGATCCAGCGCCGGTAGAAATCGTAGGGGCATTCCGACATCCCGTGCCGGTTCTCCTTCGAATTAATCATGCCCGTGTAGCCGCGGTGCAGCAGCTTGAAGAGGTGGTTCTCCGACTGGCCGTGGGCGCGGAAGTCCCGGATCAGGAATTTCGACAGGGCGGCGTACTGGATGCCCATCTCCTCCTCGCCGCACTCGCCGAGCGTGCGGCCGTCGAAGCCGATGATCGCGGAGTGGCCGAAATAGGTGTAGACGCCGTCGAAGCCGGCCGCGTTGGCCACCGCCACGTAGGTGTTGTTGGCGAAGGCCATCGCCTTCGAGATGACGACCTGCTGCTCCTTGGCCGGGTACATGTAGCCCTGGCAGCGGATGATCAGCTCGGCGCCCCGCATGGCGCAGTCGCGCCAGATCTCGGGATAGTTGCCGTCGTCGCAGATGATCAGGCTGATCTTCAGCCCCTTCGGCCCGTCCGACACGTAGGTGCGGTCGCCCGGGTACCAGCCCTCGATCGGGGTCCAGGGCATGATCTTGCGGTACTTCTGCACGATCTCGCCCTGGTCGTTCATCAGGATCAGGGTGTTGTAGGGCGCCTTGTGCGGGTGCTCCTCGTGGCGCTCGCCGGTGAGCGAGAACACGCCCCAGACCTTGGCCTCCCGGCAGGCGGCGGCGAACACCTCGGTCTCCGCGCCCGGGACCGTCGAGGCGGTCTCGTACATCTCGGCGGCGTCGTACATGATGCCGTGGGTCGAGTATTCGGGGAAGATCACGAGGTCGAGGCCTGGCAGGCCGGTCTTCATGCCGACGATCATCTTGCCGATCGCCTTGGCGTTCTCCAGCACCTCGGCGCGGGTGTGCAGGCGCGGCATCTTGTAGTTCACGACGGCGACGCCGACGCTGTCCTGGCTGGACGAGATGTCTCCGTGCATCATGGCGTGATGTCCTCCTGACCTTGATCGTCCCCCCGGTTGAGGGCGGCTCAGTGGCTGATCATCCAGGGCCGCGCCTTCGGGAAGCTCTTGGCGGCGGCCGGAGCGGCGCTCGCTTTCTTGGGTGAGCAGCAGCCGCAGCCGGCCCCGTGACTGCTCGAGCGCCTGGGCGCGTGGCGGCTGCGCTCGTTGGTGGCGTGGGCGGTCCTGAGGCCCGCATCCATGCCGGCGATGCGCGGCGCGGTGAGGAAGGCGCGCTGGCTCGCGCCGCCACAATCCGGGCAGGCATGCGGCTCGCGGAACTCCGCCATCGGCCGCATGACCGTGAAGGGCCCGCAGGCCTCGCAGGCGTAGTCGTAGACGGGCATGGGAGGCTCCCGGAATGAACTTGAGAGGTACGAACGGTGCCGAAGGATCGCTGGCCCCCTCTCCCGCACGGGAGAGGAGGCCTGTCGCGTCAGCCGCGACCGGCAGGGAAACGAACCATCACAGATCCGGCGATAGCGGCATCTGGATCGAGCCGTCGAGGAACTTGGTCGGTCCGTCGGCGCCCGGATTGATGTCGAACTCGAAGATCTTGGTCGGGATCCAGAGGGTCGCGCAGGCGTTCGGGATGTCGACGACGCCCGAGATGTGGCCCTGGACCGGCGCCGTGCCGAGGATCGAGTAGGCCTGCGCGCCCGAGTAGCCGAACTTCTTCAGGTACTCGATCGCGTTCAGGCAGGCCTGCCGGTAGGCGATGTGCACGTCGAGGTAGTGCTGGCCGCCGCTCTCGTCGACCGAGATGCCCTCGAAGATCAGGTGATCGTCGTATTTCGGCGTGATCGGCGACGGCTTGAAGATCGGGTTCTTGATCCCGTACTTGGCCATGCCGTCCTTGATCAGCTCGACCTTGAGATGCACCCAGCCGGCCATCTCGATGGCGCCGCAGAAGGTGATCTCGCCGTCGCCCTGGCTGAAATGCAGGTCGCCCATCGAGAGGCCGGCGCCGGGGACGTAGACCGGGAAGTAGATCTTCGAGCCGCGCGACAGGTCCTTGATGTCGCAATTGCCGCCGTGCTCGCGCGGCGGGACCGTGCGGGCGCCGGTGGCGGCGGCCGCGTCCTTCGCGTCGCCCTTCAGGCGGCCCATATGGGCGGTCGGGCCGAAGGGCAGGGTGGCGAGCGCCGGCACGCGCTCCGGGTCGGTGTCGTAGAGCGCCTTCTCGCGGGTGTTCCAGGTCTCCAGCATCTTCGGATCGGGCAGGCAGCCGATCAGGCCGGGATGGATCAGGCCGGGGAAGCGCACGCCCGGGACGTGGCGGGACTTGGTGAACATGCCCTCGAAGTCCCAGATCGACTTCTGGGCCTGCGGGAAGTGCTCGGTGAGGAAGCCGCCGCCGTTCTTCTTCGAGAAGAAGCCGTTGAAGCCCCACTGGCTCTCGGGCTTGGCGCCGATGTCGAGGAGGTCGACCACCAGCAGGTCGCCGGGCTCGGCGCCCTCGACGCCGATGGGACCCGAGAGGAAGTGCACGATCGACAGGTCGATGTCGCGCACGTCGTCGGCGGAATCGTTGTTCTTGATGAAGCCGCCGGTCCAGTCGTAGGTCTCGACGATGAAGTCGGCGCCGGGTTTCACATACGCGACCATCGGGATGTCGGGGTGCCAGCGGTTGTGCACCATGTCGTTGTCGTAGGCCGATTGCGTGAGATCGACCTTGATCAGCGTCTCGGGCATCTCGTGTCTCCAGCTCCCTGACTTAACCGGGGCACAGGCCCCGTCCGCGCGCCGCTGCGCGTCTCTCACCCGCTCGCGAGCAGCTCTTTCAGCGCGTCGTCGAGGACCTTGATGTCGTCCGGGCTTGTGCCCGGCCCGCCCGCGAAGTGGCCCCACCACGTGTCGATCACGCGCAGCTCCGCGTTCGGCATGGCGGCCGCCTCGATGGCGTTGTCCTCGGGCGGGAAATACAGGTCGGTCGAGGCGGGCATCAGGATCGCCTTGGCGCGGATGGCGCCGAGCGCGGCCTTGAAGTCGCCCTTGAAGGTATCGTTGGCGCTGATGTCGCCGTGCTGCCACGTCCACAGCATGGTGAGCAGGTTGTTGGCGTCGCGCTCGTAGAACAGGCCTTCCCAGAACCCGATCAGGAAGTCCTCCAGCGAGGCGTAGCCCATGTGGGTAATGTCGGCCTCGAGCCGGTAGAAGGTCTGCGAGAGGCCCCAGCCCGCGTAGACCCGGCCGAAGGCGCGCAGGCCCCGGGTCGGCGGGCTCGTGTACCAGCCCTCCGCCCAGGCGGCGTCGGCCTGGAGCGCCGCCTTGGCGCCTTCCAAGAAGACGTAGTTGTGCCGGGAGCACTTGGCCGAGCCCTGAAACGGCAGGATCCTCGGCACCATGTCGGGGTACATCGACGCCCAGTGGTAGGTCTGGAGCGCGCCCATCGACCACCCGGTGACCAGAACCAGTTTCTCGATGCCGAAATGCTCGGTGACGAGGCGGTGCTGGGCGCGGACGTTGTCGTAGGCGGTGACGTTGGGGAAGCGCGGCCCGTTCCAGGGCGCCGGCGTGTTGCTCGGCGAGGACGAGAGCCCGTTGCCGAACATGTTCGGGATGATGATGAAGTACTTGTCCGGGTCGAGCGCCTTGCTGGGGCCGATCAGCCACTCGTTCTCGGTGTGCTGGCCCGAGTACCAGGTCGGGTAGACGATGGCGTTGTCCTTGGCCGGGCTCAGCGTGCCGAAGGTCTTGAAGGCGAGCTTGGCCGCGCGCAGCGTCTTGCCGCACTGGAGCACGAAGTCGCCGAGTTCGAAGATCTCGTGATCGGCCATGCTGCGCCCCTAGACCGACAGGAACCGGGCGACGGCGGCCTCGTCGATGCCGTCGCGCGGGGCCTCGTGGACGATGGCGCCGTTCTCCAGCACGATCACCCGGTCGGCGACGTCGAGGGCGAAGCTCAGGACCTGCTCGGAGACGACGATGGACAGGCCGCGCTGGTCGCGGATCTTCTTCAGCGTCCGGCCCATCTCGCGGATGATCGAGGGCTGGATGCCCTCGGTCGGCTCGTCGAGCAGCAGGACCTTCGGCCGGCTCGCCAGCGCCCGGGCGATGGCGAGCTGCTGCTGCTGCCCGCCCGAGAGGTTGCCGCCGCGCCGTCCCTTCATCTCCAGCAGGACCGGGAACATGTCGTAGAGGTCCTGCGGCACCTCGCGGGCGCCGGTGACCGTCAGGCCGGTCTCGATGTTCTCCTGCACCGTCATGGTCGAGAAGATCATGCGGCCCTGCGGCACGTAGGCGAGGCCCCTGGCGACCCGGGCGTGGCTCTTGAGCCCGGCGATGTCCGCGCCCTCGACCTGGATCGAGCCGGCCTTGACGGGAACGAGCCCCATCAGGGTCTTCATCAGCGTGGTCTTGCCCATGCCGTTGCGGCCCATCACGGCGACGATCTCGCCGGGCGCCACCGAGAAGGTCAGCCCGTGCAGGACCTCGCTCTGGCCGTAGGCGGCGTGCAGGTCCTCGACGGCGAGCGCCGGCGTCGCGGACGGGATCGCGGCGAGCGGGGGGGCCTGGACGGGGGCCGCGTGCGCGGTCTGGAGCGAGGCCATCGTCAATGTCCCAGATACACTTCGATGACCTTCGGGTCGTTCTTGACCCGCTCCATCAAACCCTCAGACAGCACCTTGCCCTGGTGCAGGACCGTCACCCGGTGGGCGATGTCCTCGACGAACTTCATGTCGTGCTCGATCACCAGCACCGAGCGGCCCTTGATGATCTGGTTGAGGAGCTCCGCGGTCTTGATCCGCTCGCCGACGCTCATCCCGGCCACCGGCTCGTCGAGCATCAGCAGCTCCGGGTCCTGGATCAGCAGCATGCCGATCTCCAGCCACTGCTTCTGACCGTGGCTCAGGAACTCGGCCCGCTCCCTGAGCTGGTCCTTCAGGAAGATCGTCTCGGCGATGGCGTGGATGCGGTCGCGGACCTCGGCGTCCCGCTTGAACGTCAGCGCGCCGAAGACCGAGCGGCCGCGGGGAAACGAGATCTCCAGGTTCTCGAACACCGTCAGGTCGTCGTAGATCGACGGCGTCTGGAACTTGCGGCCGACGCCGGCCTGCACGATCGCGCTCTCGGAGAGCTTGGTCAGCTCCTGGCCCTTGTACTTGATCGAGCCAGCGCTGGCTCGGGTGCGGCCGCAGATCAGGTCGAGGACGGTGGTCTTGCCGGCGCCGTTCGGCCCGATGATCACCCGGATCTCGTCGGGATCGACGTAGAACGACACGTCGTTCACCGCCTTGAACCCGTCGAACGAGACCGTGAGCGCCTCGACGGCGAGGAGGTAGTCGGGCGGGGCGGCCTCGGCGCCGACCACGGGGGAGGAGAGGATCGCGGCGTTCATGGCATGCTCACTCGGCCGGGGCGCCGTGGGGCGGGACGATGGCGGGCGGCGGGGCGCGCAGCCCCTTCACCCGGCGGGTGAGGCGAGGCTCGATATGCTCGCGCCAGATGCCGGCGAGGCCGTTCGGGAAGGCCAGCACCACCGCGATGAACAGGGCGCCGAGGCCGAACAGCCAGAGATCCGGAAAACTCTCGGAGAAGGTGGTCTTGGCCCAGTTCACGAGCAGCGTGCCCCAGACGGCGCCGAACAGCGACAGGCGCCCGCCGACCGCGGCGTAGATCACCATCTCGATCGAGGGGACGATGCCCACGAAGGAGGGCGACATGAACCCGACCTGCAGGGTGAACATCGCGCCGCCGATCGCCGCCAGTCCGGCGGCGAAGCAGAAGGCGAAGACCTTGAACCCCGCCACCGAGTAGCCGGAGAACCGGACCCGGTCCTCCTTGTCGCGCATGGCGACGAGGATGCGGCCGAGCTTCGACTTCTTCACGTACTGCGCCGCCAGGATGCAGGCGATCAGCAGGCCGCCATTGACGAAGTACAGGATGAACTTCGCCGAGTCGGTGCGGATGTCCCAGCCGTGGAGGGTGCGCAGGTCCGTGATGCCGTTGATGCCGCCGGTATAGCCCTGCTGGCCGACGATCAGGATGGTCAGGATCGCGGCGATCGCCTGGGTGATGATGGCGAAGTAGGTGCCGCCGACCCGGCGCTTGAACATCGCGAAGGAGATCAGCATCGCGAACAGGACCGGGACGGCGACCGCCAGGATCAGCGTCAGCGGCAGGCTCTTGAACGGCTGCCAGAACCAGGGGAGGGCGGTGATCTGATTCCAGTCCATGAAGTCCGGGATGCCGGGAGTCGACTGGATTTTCGTATTCTCGATGCTCGAAGCTTCCAGCTTCAAGTACATCGCCATGCAGTAGCCGCCCAATCCGAAAAAGACGCCCTGGCCGAGGGAGAGGATGCCCGCGTAGCCCCAGCAGATCACCAGCCCGAGGGCGACGAAGGCGTAGGTGAGGTACTTGCCGACGAGGTTGAGGCGGAAGCTGTCGAGCGCCAGCGGCAGGACGACCAGGATCACCCCGGCCAGGAGGAGCAGGCTCAGCCACTCCACCGGCTTCATGAACGGGTTATCGTTGACGGTGACGGATTTGGTGAGGGTCTGGACCGGGTTCGTCATGGTCGAAAATCCTCAGCGCCGGACCTTGAGGGTGAAGAGGCCCTGCGGCCTCAGCATCAGGATGCCGACCACCGCGAGCAGGGTGATGACCTTGGCCATCGAGCCGGAGAGGAAGAACTCGAGGGTCGACTGCGTCTGGGAGATCGAGAAGGCCGACGCGATGGTGCCGAGCAGGCTCGCGGCCCCGCCGAACACGACGATCAGGAAGGTGTCGACGATGTAGAGCTGGCCGGAGGTCGGCCCGGTCGAGCCGATCATCGTGAAGGCCGAGCCGGCGATGCCCGCGATGCCGCAGCCGAGGCCGAACGTGTAGCGGTCGACCTTCTCGGTATCGATGCCGACCGCCCCCGCCATGGCGCGGTTCGACATCACGGCGCGGACCTGCTGGCCGAAGCGCGAGCGGAAGATCAGCAGCGCGACGCTGACGGTGATCAGGATGGTGACGGCCATGACGAACAGGCCGTTGATCGGGATCTCGATCGTGTCGGTGACCTGCACCGAGCCGATCAGCCAGGACGGCAGCTCGACGCCGACCTCGCGTGCGCCGAAGATCGACCGGTAGGCCTGCTGGAGGATCAGCGAAAGGCCCCAGGTGGCGAGCAGCGTGTCGAGCGGGCGCTTGTAGAGGAACCGGATCAGGCCCCATTCCACCAGCATGCCCAGAGCCCCGGAGGCGAGGAACGCCAAGCCCATCGCGATGAAGAAGTAGATCGGGAAGAGCGCCGGCAGGTAGGTCTGGAAGAAGGTCGAGCAGAGATAGGTGACGTAGGCGCCGAGGATCATGAACTCCCCGTGGGCCATGTTGATCACGCCCATCTGGCCGAAGATGATCGCGAGTCCCAGCGCCATCAGCAGGTAGACGGAGAACAGGATCAGGCCGGCGAAGCCCTGCATGGCGAAGATCGCGCCGAGGTCGCCGAGGGAGTAGTCGCCGAGCATGACTTGGTCTTCCGCAAAAGGAGTGCGTCTTCTGCCGACTCGTCACGGCCTCCGGGCGAACCGGGCCGTCTTTGCGAGCGGAGCGAAGCAATCCAGGGACGCGCTTCGTGCCGGGAAGTCCCGCTGCCCTGGGTCGCTTCGCTGCGCTCGCGATGACGCTGGGGAGGGGTGATTTCACCCCTCCGGACAACGGATTACTGGTAGCCCTTCGGGAAGGGATCGGGCTTGATCAGCTCGGGGCTGGTGTAGACGATCTCGAACTGGCCGTCGGGCTTGGCCCGGCCGACCCGGGTCTTCGACCAGAGATGGTGGTTCTCGTCGATCTTCACGTAGCCTTCCGGCGCGCCCTTGAACTCCAGTCCCGGGGAGGCCGCCACCACCTTGTCGACGTCGAACGAGCCGGCCTTCTCGCAGGCCATCTTCCACAGGAACGGGCCGAGATAGGCCGCCTGCGTCACGTCGCCGATGACCGTCTTCTCGCCCCACATCTTCTTGAACGCGGCCACGAACGCCTTGTTGTTCTCGTTCTGGATCGACTCGAAGTACTTCATGCAGGCGTAGGCCCCGGCGATGTTCTCGCCGCCGATGCCGTCGATCTCGTCCTCAGTGACCGAGATCGTCATCAGCACCTGCTTCGACAGGTCGATGCCCGCCGCCTTGAGCTGCTTGTAGAACGCCACGTTCGAGCCGCCGACCACGTCGGCGAAGATCACCTTGGGCTTGGTGAGCTTGATCTTGTTGATGACCGAGTTGAACTGCGTGTGTCCGAGGGGGAAGTACTCCTCGCCGACGACCTTGCCCTTGAGCACGTTCTCCACGTGCTTGCGGGCGATCTTGTTGGAGGTGCGCGGCCAGATGTAGTCGGAGCCGATGAAATAGAAGCTGTCGCCGCCCTTCTCCTTGTGGACCCAGTCGAGGCCGGCGAGGATCTGCTGCGTTGCCTCCTGGCCGGTGTAGAAGACGTTCTTGGACTGCTCCAGGCCCTCGTAGAAGGTCGGATAGTACAGCAGGCCGTTGTACTGCTCGAAGACCGGCAGCACCGCCTTGCGCGAGGCCGAGGTCCAGCAGCCCATCACGGCGGCGCAGTGGTCGTTGACGAGGAGCTTCTTGGCCTTCTCGGCGAAGGTCGGCCAGTCGGAGGCGCCGTCCTCCTGGATGATCTTGATCTTGCGGCCGAGCACGCCGCCGGCGTCGTTGATCTGCTGGATCGCGAGCTTCTCCGCTTCCTGCGCGCCCGTCTCCGAGATCGCCATCGTGCCGGTGACCGAGTGCAGAATGCCGACCGTCACCTCGCTGTCGGTCACCGCGAGGCCCGTGGTGTTGACCGCCGAGGTCGGCGGCGCCGCCCAGGCGGTGCGTGGCAACAGCGCCAGCGCCGGGGCGCCGGCCAATCCCATGAGCAGCCTGCGCCGCAGCGGGGAGCGCAAGCCGTGATCGGCGCCGGTCTCGGTGTCGTCTGCCATGTGCCTGACCCTGTTCGCGTCCGGGCCTTGAGAGGCGGCCCGGATCGACGAGCGCAGGCTAGGTCCTGGGTTGCAGTGCGGCCTATACGCGATTTTGCGTATGGCCGTGGTCTTGCATGCGCCGCACCATCGCGGCGGAATACTTTGAGGTCGGGGTGGCTGAGAGCGCGAATAGTGGGAGCACCGCTCCGGTGCCCGGTCTTTCGCGCGCGCGCGCGTCGCGCGGCCGCCCGTGCGCGACGCTGCCCGGGCACGACGGGCTGATCGTCCCGGCCGGGGCCCGATGAGCGGTCCGCAGCGCATCATCCCCATCCGCCGGGACTACAACCGCTTCGTCGCCGACGAGACGCTGGAGGATTACGCCCTCCGCTTCACCGCCAAGAAGGCGCGGCGCTGGTCGAGCCTCGAGGTGGCGCAGACGGCCCTCGGCTCGATCTCTTTCCTCGCGCTGGAGGCGATCGGCGGGACGCTGGCGCTCACAGCGGGATTTCCCAACACGGTGGCGGCCGTGCTGGTCGTCGGCCTGATCATCTTCGCCACGGCGGCGCCGATCACGGTCTACGCCGCCCGCTACGGCGTCGACATGGACCTGCTCACCCGGGGCGCCGGCTTCGGCTATCTCGGCTCGACCGTCACCTCGCTGATCTACGCGAGCTTCACCTTCCTGTTCTTCGCCATCGAGGCGGCGATCATGGCGCTGGCGCTGCAGCTCTGCTTCGGGCTGCCGCTCGGCGTCGGCTACCTGCTCTGCGCCGGGGCGGTGATTCCCCTCGTCGTCTACGGGATCCGGCTGATCAGCCGGTTCCAGATCTGGACGCAGCCGATCTGGATCGGGTTGAGCCTGCTGCCGCTGATCTTCGTGGCGGCGCAGGGCGCCGGGCCGCTGCGGGCGCTCGCCGGCTACCCGGGGCTCGACGGCGGCGGGGGCGGCTTCGACCTCGCGCGCTTCGGTCTCGCCACCGGCGTCCTGCTGGCGCTGCTCGCCCAGGTCGGCGAGCAGGTCGACTTCCTGCGCTTCGTGCCGGAGCCGCGGGGCCCGCGCGACCGCCGCTGGTGGCTCGCCGTCCTCTCGGGCGGCGCCGGCTGGATCCTGCCCGGGATGCTGAAGATCCTGCTCGGCGCCGCGCTGGCGGTCCTGGCGCTGGGGCACGGCGTCCCCGCCGAGCACTCCGCCGAGCCGACCCGCATGTACGCGGTGGCCTTCGGCTACCTGACGGGGGAGGGGAGCCGGGCGGCGCTGCTGCTCACCGGGCTGTTCGTCCTCGTGTCGCAGCTCAAGATCAACCTGACCAACGCCTATGCCGGCTCGATCGCGTGGTCGAACTTCTTCTCGCGCCTGACCCACAGCCATCCGGGACGGGTGGTCTGGCTCGTGTTCAACGTCGCCATCGCGGTGCTCCTGATGGAGCTCGGCATCGACAAGACCATCGAGAGCACCCTGCCACTCTACGCCTCCGTGGTCTCGGCCTGGGTCGGCGCGCTCGCCGCCGACCTCGCGGTCAACAAGCCGCTCGGACTCTCGCCCCCGAGCATCGAGTTCAAGCGCGCCCATCTCTACGCGGTGAATCCCGTGGGGACCGGCGCCATGGCGCTGGCCCTCGCGGCCGGGGGCGCGGCCTATGTCGGCTGGCTCGGCGCGACCCTGCAGCCCTTCGCGCCATTGCTGACCCTGGCGATCGCGTTCTGCGCCGCGCCGGCGATCGCCTGGGCGACGGCGGGGCGCTGGTACCTGGCGCGGGTCCCGAAGCGGGATTGGGGCGCGGCCGAGGTGGTCTGCCGGGTCTGCGAATTGCCCTTCGAGGGCGAGGACATGGCCCATTGCCCGGCCTACGACGCCCCGATCTGCTCCCTCTGCTGCTCGCTCGACGCCCGCTGCGGCGACCTGTGCAAGCCCCACGGGCGCCTGGAGGTGCAGGCGCAGGCCGCCGTCGCGCGGATCCTGCCGGGCCGCACCGCTGCCTGGATCGGCGCGCCACTGGGCCGCTACCTCGCGGTGATGCTGACGCTCTGCGCGGTGATCGGCCTGATCCTCGGCATCGTGCACGCGGGCGCGACGATCGCCCACCCGGAGAATCGCGAGTTCCTGCGCACGGCGCTGACCAGCGTGTTCTTCACCCTGGTGGTGATCCTCGGCGTCGTGGCGTGGCTCTTCGTGCTCGCCCAGGAGAGCCGGCGCGTCGCTCAGGCCGAGACGATGCGCCAGACCGCGCTCTACCAGGCCGAGATCGCCGCCCATAAGATCACCGACGCCAAGCTGCAGGAGGCCAAGGAGCGGGCCGAGGCCGCCAACCAGGCCAAGAGCCGCTACGTGGTCGGGATCAGCCACGAGCTGCGCACGCCGCTCTCCACCGTGCTCGGCTACGCCCAGCTCCTCGAATCCGACCCCGCGATCCCGGCGCATCGCGTCAACGGCCTGCGGGTGATCCGGCGCAGTGCCCAGCACCTGTCGGGCCTGATCGACGGCCTCCTCGACATCTCGCGCATGGAGGCCGGGCGCCTCCAGATCCACCGCGACGAGGTCCGGCTGACCGACTTCCTCGACCAGCTGGTCGACATGGTCCGCCTCCAGGCGCGGGAGGCCGGACTGGAGTTCCGGTTCTCAAGGCCCGAGATCCTGCCGGCGGTAGTCGCCACCGACGAGAAGCGCCTGCGACAGGTGCTGCTCAATCTCCTGTCGAACGCCATCAAGTTCACGGAAGCCGGCACCGTCTCGCTGGACCTCAGCTACCGGAGCCAGATCGCGGTGTTCACGATCCGCGACACCGGGCCGGGCATCCCGGAGGCGGACCTCGCGCGGATCTTCGAGCCGTTCGAGCGCGGCTCGACCCCGGCCGCCCGAAGCACGCCGGGGACCGGGCTCGGGCTCACCATCGCCAACCTGCTGGCGCAGCTGCTGGGCGGTGAGATCACCGTCACCGCCGCCCCCGGCGGCGGCACGCAGGCGCGGCTGCGCCTGATGCTGGCCTCCGTGGCCCAGCCCGCGCCGATCGCCCCGGCCGCGCCGGCCGCACCCCCGGAGCGGGCCTACGCGGGCGCGCGCCGCACCGTTCTGGTCGCCGACGACGACAGCGCTCACCGCGCGCTGATGCGGGCGATCCTGGAGCCGCAGGGCATCTCCGTGCGGGAGGCCGGCTCCGGATCCGAGTGCCTCGCGACGGTCGCGCAAGGCGGCGTCGACCTCGTCCTCCTCGACATCGCGATGCCCGGGATGAGCGGCTGGGCGGCGGCGGCGGCCCTGCGGCAGGCCGGGCATACCGGCCCGATCGCCATGATGTCCGCCAACGTCCACGAGATCAGCCCGACCCGGGGCGACGACGCCCCGCACGACGCGATCTTCGCCAAGCCCTTCGACCTGCGCGACGTGATGGAGCGGATCGGCAAGCTCCTGCACCTCGAATGGACCGAGGGCGCCGCGCCAGGGCGGTCCGGGGCGGCCGCGGCCACGGCGGACGTCCCGGGGCCGGGGCCCGAGCATGTCGGCGAGCTCCTGCGTCTCGGCCGGATCGGGCATATCCGCGCCATCGAGGCCAAGCTGACCCAGATGGAGCAGGACCCGACCGTGCCGCCCGCTTTCGTCGCCCGGATCCGCGGGCTCGTCGAGGGATACGACCTTCGCCGCTACCTCGCGGTCCTGCAGGAACTCGCCCGCCATGACTGAGGCGCCGAAGGTCCAGCCGCACCGGGACATCGTCCTGGTGATCGACGATTCGCCCGACACGCTGAGCTTCCTCACCGAGGCGATCGAGCGGTCCGGCGCCACCGTGCTGGTCGCGGTCGGCGGCGACCTCGCCCTGACCCTGGTGGACGAGATCACCCCCGACGTGATCCTCCTCGACGCGGTGATGCCGGGCCTCGACGGGTTCGAGACCTGCCGGCGGCTCAAGGCCAAGCCGCAGCTCGCCGGCGTTCCGGTGATCTTCATGACCGGGCTGAGCGAGACCGAGCACATCGTGAAGGGGCTCTCCGCCGGCGGGATCGACTACGTCACGAAGCCCATCGCCCCCGACGAGATCCTGGCCCGGATCCGCGTGCATCTCGCGAGCGCCCGCGCCGCGCAGAGCGCCCGGACCGCCCTCGACACGGCCGGGCGGACCCTGTTCGCGGTCGCCGAGGACGGCACGATCCTGTGGTCGACCCCGCAGGCCGGACGCCTGCTGGCCGGGCTCGGCGCGGTACCCTCCGGCGCCCCCGCGCTGCCCGCCGGCGCCCGCGAGTGGCTGCGCGGTTGCCTCGCCGGCGCCGTCCAGCCCCTCGCGCTGACCGATCGCGACGGCGTCGCCTACGCCCTGACCTTCATCGGCCGCACCCCGGACGAGATCCTGCTCCGCCTGTCGCGCGACGCGCTGTCGGCGGGGGTCGAGCGGCTGCGGGTGCGCCTGCCGGTCACCGGGCGCGAGGCGGAGGTCCTCCTCTGGCTGTCCCGGGGCAAGTCGAGCCGCGACATCGGCGAGATCCTCGGGCTCAGCCACCGGACCGTGACGAAGCACCTCGAGAGCATCTACGCGAAGCTCGGCGTGGAGAACCGCACGGCCGCCTCGATCATCGCGGCGCGGCACCTGCAGGATTGAGCCCGCGCGGAGGCCTGTCGGCAGGGTTGCGCCGGCCGCGGATCCCCAAGCTTGTCCACAGGCGTCGATCCCCGGCGAAACGCCTTGGTAAGCCCCGCCGCCCCACGGTCCCGGCTCAGCCCGACAAGCCGAGTCCGGATGCGATGATGACCAGCCAGCAGCTCGCCGACGAACTGAAGCGGATCGCCACCACCCAGGTCAGCGACATCACGCGGGCGGTGAAGGAAGGCCAGAAGTCGATCGCCCTCAACGAGGTGCGGGACATGGCGCGGCGCCTCGGCCTGCTCGCGGACGCCTTCGATCCGAAATCCGCGGCCGAGAGATCCGAGGCCGACGGCGCGAGCGTCGCCGAAGCGGTCGACGACGCCCAGGCCGCCTGACACCCGTTGCCGGCGGCGCCCCGCCGGTCCCCTCCCAGGAGCGCTCCATGGTCCGCGCGCACTTCACCATCCGCCTCGGCAACGCCTCGCTCCCGGCCTCGGCGGCCCAGTGGGTCGAGGATGTCGAGGCCGCCCGGTCGACCGCGCGCACGATCGTGCAGGGGCTGATGCGTCAGCACGGCGGCGACCCGCGCCTCATGGAGGCCGCGATGGTGATCACCGGCGACGACGGTGCCGTGCTGCTCGAGATGTCCTTCTTCGACACGCTGTACCTGCCGGTCGAGCCGGTGCCCGACGCCGACCGGCGCCGGCCGCGCGCGCCCCGCGGGGCCGCGCCGCGGGGACTGACGGCCGCCCTCGGCCCGGTCCGGCGCCTCGCCGGCGCGCTGGGCATGCGCGCGCACCCGCAGCCGCGACCGCTGCCCGGGCGCTGAGACGCTTCAGCCGTAGAGATCGCTGACCACGAAGCCCCGCGGCGCGAGGCGCTCGGCCAGCACGCGCCGGTGGCAGCCGGCCGGATCGCGCTCGAAGCAGAGCAGGCAGATCGGCGACGCCTCGGCGAGCGCGGCGAGTTCGTCTAGCGCCGCGATCCCGGCAGCGGTGTCCAGCACTTCCTCGCAGTAGATCCGGCGCATCAGCGCCGCGTCCCCGGCCCGCGCCGCCTGCCGGCCGGATTTCGGGGTGCCGAGGCTGCGCAGATGCGCGTAGCCGAGCCCGGCCTCGCGCAGGGAGGTGCCGAGCGCGCCCTTCGAGAAGCCGCGCTTGCGCGAGTTCGCCACCGCCCGGACATCCGCCAGCACCGCGACCCCGGCCGAGCGCAGGACGCCGACGAGGCGCTCCGAGTCGAGGCCTTCGTAGCCTATGGTAAAGAGTTGCTTACTCACGGTGCCCCGTCCGGACTCGCGTTGCGGGACCGCGACTTAGCCGTATGCGGCCCTGTGAACCAGCCGGGGATCGACGCCGTATGTCGCGGGGATGCAACGCGTCCCGGAATTCCGCCGCAATGATCGCAAAGCTCCGTTAACCGCGCCAGGGCCATCGAATACGCCTGTCTGTGGCGCATCTTCGGTGGCGGGCTAAACACTGATGTCGCGGATCTACACGCCTTCGCGGTCACCGATCGAAGATCTCGCTCGGGGCCTGATCAGTCGCCTCAAGCCGGCCCGGCGTCTCGCCGGGCGCTTCGCCGCCGCCGCGATCCTGGCCGGCCTCGCCGCCTGCGCGTCGAACAACGACTTCTATCCGACGAAGGGCGACGCCAAGCCCCATCCGGGCGTGGCCAAGGCCAAGCTTCACCCGATCCAGGGCATCGATATCTCGAAGTGGCAGGGCAACGTCGACTGGGCCTCGGTCCGCGCCGCCGGAACCCAGTTCGCCTTCATCAAGGCCACCGAGGGCGGCGACCACGTCGACGAGCGCTTCCGGACCAACTGGGACGGCGCGGCCCGGGCCGGCGTGCCGCGCGGGGCCTACCACTTCGTGTTCTGGTGCCGCTCCGCCCGGGAGCAGATGGACTGGTTCAAGAAGAACGTCCCCAACGACCCCACCGCCCTGCCGCCGGTCCTCGACGTCGAGTGGAACGGCCACTCGCAGACCTGCCCGAAGAAGCTGCCCAAGGCCCAGGCCCTGGCGATGGTCACCGAGATGCTGGAGGAGATGGAGCGCTACACCGGCAAGCGCCCGATCATCTACACCGACATCACGTTCCACAAGGACGTCCTGGAGGGCGAGCTCCCCGATTACCCGCACTGGCTGCGCTCCACCGCGGCCGAGCCGGAGCAGCGCTTCGTCAACCGCAAGTGGATGCTGTGGCAGTTCACGTCCACGGGCCGGGTTCCGGGCGTGCGCGGCGATGTCGACCGCAACGCCTTCTACGGCACCCCGTCCGAATGGGCCTCGTTCCTGACGACCGACTGCGACCCGCGCGAGCACAAGCGGCTCTCCGAGCAGGGGCTCTGCACGGACAAGTAGATGAAAGGCGTCGGCGAAACCTAGGTTAGTTCAAGGACGTAGAGCGCAGGGTATGGCTGACGGGCCCGCGCACCGGCGGGCGAGCCCGAGAGGATCCTGACGGGAGACTCTCCTCCCGCACCTCTCCGTCCCCCATGCCGATCGACTCTGCCGCCTCCACCGGCAACCTGCTCCTCGACGCGCTGCCGGGTTCGGATCGCGCCCTGATCGCCCCCCACCTGGAGCCGGTGACCTTCGCCAAGGGAGATACGGCGCTGGCGGCGGGCGCCGCGGCGAGCCACGTCATCTTCCCCCGCGACCAGACCGTCGTGGCGCTGATCGTCGCCACGCGGGACGGCCGGACGGCCGAGATCGCGAGCGTCGGGCACGAGGGCGCGATCGGCGGGATCATCGGCGAGGGGCGGCTGCCGCCCGCGGTCAGCGGGCTGGCGCAGATCGGCGGCGCGGCTTTGCGCCTCGACGCGGCGCGGCTCCGGCAGGCCGAGCTCGAGTCATCGACGCTCCGCGACCTGTTCGCGCGCTACGCCGACTGCTTCCTGGCTCAGCTGTTCCAGATCGCGGCCTGCAACGCCCTGCACCCGATCGAGCAGCGCTGCCTGCGCTGGCTGCTGTCGCTGCAGGACCGGACGGGCGGCGACACCCTCCCGATCACGCACGAGGTCCTGGCCTCCATGCTGGGGGTCCAGCGGACCTACCTCACGCGGATCCTGCGGGTGCTGCAGGAGCAGGGCCTCATCCGGGTCGGCCGCGGGCGCATCACGATCCTCGACCGCCGGGCGGTCTCGAACGCGGCCTGCGAGTGCCACGCCCGCGTGCGGATGCAGTGCGAGGCGGTGCTCGGCGCGGTTTTCCGGGCCGAGGAGCCCCGCCGGACCGAGCCGGTCGAGACGCTGTCGCGCGCCGGGTGAGGGACCGGCCCGCGATCCGTCGACCACGTCAGGCAACGACCGGCACGCAGACCGTCGCCGCGAGGCCAGGCACCTGCGCCACCACCACGTCGATCCCGTAGATCAGGCGCAGCAGCTCCGGCGTGACCGTCGCGGCGGCGGGCCCGTCGGCGACGAGGCGGCCCGCGTGCAGGGCGATGAGGCGGTCGGCGCAGAGCAGGGCGTGCCCGGGATCGTGCGTCGAGAACAGCACGGCGATGCCGGCCTGGGCGAGGCGGCGGACCTGCCCGAGGACGCGGGCCTGATTGCCGAAATCGAGGCTCGCGGTCGGCTCGTCCATGACGAGGAGCCGCGGCTCGCCGCTGAGCGCCCGCGCGATCAGCGCGAGCTGGCGCTCGCCGCCGCTGATCTCGGTGTAGACCTGATCGGCGAGATGCCCGATCCCGAGCGCGGCCAGCGCCCGCTCGGCGGCGGCGACGTCCGACGGCCCGGGGGCAGCGAACGGGCCGAGCCGGCTCGCCCGGCCCATCACGACGACCTCGCGCACCGTGAACGGGAAGTACGCCGCGTGCGCCTGCGGCACGGCGGCGATGGTGCGGGCGACGGCTTTCCGCGACAGGCGCGACAGGTCGGCCCCGTCGAGGATCACCCGCCCGGCGCGGGCGGGCAGCAGGCCGAGCAGCGTCTGGAACAGCGTGGTCTTGCCGCCGCCGTTCGGCCCGACGAGGCACAGCACCTCGCCGGCGGCGAGGTCGAACGACACGTCGTGGCCGACGATCCGGCTGCCGTAGCCGAAGGCGAGGTCCCGGACCCGGAGCAGCATCAGCTGAAGCCCCGGCGCCCGGACGCCAGCAGCCAGAGGAAGAACGGCGCCCCGACCAGGGCCGTCAGGATGCCGAGGGGCACCTCGACGGTGCCGAGATTGCGGGCGATCAGGTCGACCAGCACGAGGTAGCCCGCCCCGAGAACGAGCGAGGCGGGCAGCAGGCGGCGGTAATCCGGTCCGACCAGCAGCCGTGCGACGTGCGGCACGATCAGCCCGATCCAGCCGATGACCCCGGTCATCGCCACGGCCGCCGCCGTGATCAGGGTCGCGCCGGCGATCAGGACGGGGCGCAGCACCCGCGTCTCCACGCCGAGGGCCCGCGCCTCCGCGTCGCCGAGGCTCATCAGGTTCATGCGCCAGCGCAGCAGCACCAGCGGCACGAGGCCGAGAAGCAGCATCGGCAGGGTGGCGGCGACGTCGCCGAGGGTGACCGAGGACAGGCTGCCGAGGAGCCAGAAGGTGATCGCCGGCAGCTGATTGTAGGGATCGGCCAGCACCTTGAGGAGCGAGATGCCCGCCCCGAGCACCGCGCCGACCGCGACCCCGGCGAGGACCAGCGTCAGGACCGGGTCGTGCCGCCGCACGGCGAGGCCGACGCCGTAGACCGCCGCGACGGCTCCGAGCCCGCCCAGGAAGGCCAGGGCCTGGATCGGCGCCACCGGCAGGCCGAGATAGATCCCGAGCACTGCGCCGAGGCCGGCGCCGGCCGAGACGCCGAGGATGTCGGGCGAGACCAGCGGGTTGCGGAACAGGCCCTGGTAGGTGGCCCCCGCGGCCGACAGGGCCGCGCCGACGACCAGCGCGGCGATCACCCGGGGCAGGCGCACCTGCATCACGACCGTCTCCGCCGTCGCCGGAACCCGGAGGGGCAGCCCGAGCAGGCGGTGGCCGAGGATCGCGGCGAGGTCGGCGGGCGCGACCGGGTACTTGCCGACCGCCAGCGCCACGGCGGTCAGCGTCAGCAGGGCGAGCCCGGCCAGCAGCGCCGCGGGCAGGCGGAGGCGGGCGCGCGCCCGGATCGTCTCGGCGGCGGCTGGGACGCGACTCACCGCGCCGGGCCCGGGGACGCGCCCGGTGGCGTCGGGGCGAGGAGGGCGTCGGCCTGACCGGCATCGAGGTCGACATGGTAGAAGCGGCCGTAGAAGGCGCGCACCACCTCGGGCATCGGCTGCGGGAACAGGTCCGGATGAAGCCGGGCCGCCAGCCAGCGCAGGCCGATCAGCCGGTTGACCCCCGGCGGGGCGTCGAACCACGGGAAAGGCTGGAGCGGCGCCACGTAGACCCGCCCGGTCTGCACGGCCCGGACGTCCCGCCACAGCGGGTCGGCGCGCAGCCCGGCCGCGAAGGCCGGGTCGAGGGTGACGATCACGTCGGGGTTCCAGGCGAGAACCTGCTCGGGCGAGACGTTGCCGAGGCGGCCGCCCCCGTCCTGCGCGACGTTGCGGCCGCCGGCGGCCTCGACCAGCTCGGTGTTGATCGAGCCGGCGAACCCCGTCTCCAGCCCGCGCGGCCCGCGCGCGTAGTAGACCCGCGGCCGCTTGTCCTCCGGGACCGTCGCGACGGCGCGGTCCACCGTGTCGGCGAGGCTCTGGGCCTCCGCCGCCAGGGCGTCCGCGTCGGACTGACGGCCCAGGGCCGCGCCCAGCTGCCGATACGCCTCCGGTGTCTTCGCGAAGCTGCCGTCGAGCAGGATGTAGGGGATCCCGGTCTGGGCCTGGACCCGGTCGGCGAGCGACGCGTAGGTCGGCCCGAGGCTGCCCGAATCCACGATCAGGTCTGGCTTGGCGGCCAGCACCGCCTCGACGTTCGCCGTGCCGCCGCGCCCGGTCAGGCGGCCGTAGGCAGGGAGGGCCCGGGTCCGGGGCGCGAGGAAGGGCAGCGCCTCGGGATGCGGGGCGCTCACCCAGCCGGCCATGAGGTCGGGCGCCAGCGTGTAGAGGAGCACCGCGGCCGGCGGTCCCGCGGCGAGCACCCGCCCGACCCGTTCGGGGAGTTCGACCGTGCGGCCGGCCGCGTCCGTGAACGGGCGCGCCGCCGCCCCGCCGGACGCCGCCAGCAGCAGGATCAGCGCCGCGGTGAGGGCGCGGCGGCGCGCGGGTCGCGGCGCCATCAGGCGGATTTCCGCTCCAAGATCTCGATCAGCGCCCCGTCGGGGCCCTCCACGAAGGCGATCCGCAGGCCGGGGCCGCGCTCCGTGATGCCGGTCCGCACGTGCACGCCCCGGGCGGTGAGATCGGCCATCGCGGCCTCGATGTCGGCGACGCGCAGCCCGAAATGCTCGATCCCGAGGCAGGGCGTGGCGGTCGCCGGCGCGATCTCGTCCGGGGCCTGCTCGATGAAGACGGCGAGGCCGCCGAGGTCGAGCACGACGCGCTGCACCGGGTCCGCGCCGACGCGCTTCACCTCCCGGGCCCCGAAGGTCTCGACGTAGAAGGAGGCGGCCGCGACGGCGTCGCGGCTGCGCAGGTGGAGGTGGTCGCAGGCGTAGTGCATCGGCTCTCCGGTTTCAGGTGATCCAGACGGGCGCGGCCCCCGGCCCGGAGGCGCCGTTCTGCGCCATGTCCGACGATAGGGCCGGCGCGGAGCCGCGGCGAGATCGGCCGCTTGACGTTCGGCCCGAACCCGCAGACTTTCGCCGCCAGAACCGTTGCAGGGATGCAACATCCATCCCACATCCCGGTTGCGAACCCACATCGCACAGCCAACCGCACAGCCAAGAGATCCATGCGCAATCCCTACGACGTGCTGGGCGTGGCCAAGGGGGCGAGCGAGGCCGAGATCAAGAAGGCCTATCGCAAGCTCGCCAAGGACTTCCACCCCGATCGCAACAAGAACGACGCCAAGGCCAAGGACCGGTTCGCCGAGGCGAATTCGGCCTACGAGATCCTGGGCGATTCCGAGAAGCGCAAGCAGTTCGACCGCGGCGAGATCGACGCCGAGGGCAAGCCGCGCGCGACCGGCTTCGAGGGGTTCGGCGGCTTCGGCGGCGGGCGCGGGGGCAATTTCGATTTCGAGAACATGGCGCGCGCGCAGCGCGGCGGCGGCGGCGGGATGGGCGAGGACATCTTCTCGCACATCTTCGGGGAGGCGTTCCGCGCCGGCGGGGCCGGTCCGGGCGGCCAGCGTCAAGCGGCCAGGGGCGAGGACGTCGCCGCGGAACTGCTGGTGACGCTGGAGCAGGTCGCCAGCGAGGAGAAGCTGCGCCTCGCCCTGCCCACGGGCCGTGAGGTCGACGTCGTGATTCCCCGCGGCGTGGTCGACGGCCAGACCATCCGACTGCGCGGCCTCGGCCAGAGCGGCGGCCTCCGGGCCGAGCCGGGCGACGCCCTCCTCACCATCCGGATCCGGCCGCACCCGCGCTTCACCGTCGAGGGGGCCGACCTGCGCACCAGCGTCGACGTTCCGCTGGAGGATGCCGTGCTCGGCGGCACGATCCGCGTGCCGACGCTTACCGGCGCCGTCGAGATGAAGATCCCGGCGATGACGAGTTCCGGCCGCACCTTCCGCCTGCGCGGCAAGGGGCTTCCGAAGAAGGACGGCACCCGCGGCGACCTGTTCGCCACGACGGCGATCGTCCTGCCGGAGGGTGAGGACGCGGCACTGACCGAATTCGCCCGCGGCCGCCGGGCGGCCAACGCGGCCTGACGCGCCGGCGTAGCCACCGGGGCGCGCATGAAGGTGCTCGGCGGCGTCCCGGACTTCCGTCGCCGGGCCGCCTCCGCTAAGGAGGCCCCCCGGCCCCGAGAGGGGTCGCGCGGCTTCGGGATCGATCATGGCGGAACACGGGCAGGGCCTTCTGGCGGGCAAGCGGGGCATCGTCCTCGGGGTCGCCAACAACCGCTCGATCGCCTGGGGCATCGCCCGCAGCGCCCGCGCCCACGGGGCCGAACTGGCGTTCACCTACCAGGGCGACGCCCTGCGCAAGCGTGTCGAGCCCCTGGCCAAGGAACTCGACGCCCACGTGATCGGGCACTGCGACGTCACCGAGGCGGCCACGATCGACGCGGTCTTCGCGGAGGCCGCCAGGGTCTTCCCGGACGGCATCGACTTCGTCGTCCACTGCGTCGCCTTCTCCGACAAGGACGAGCTGACGGGCCGCTACATCGAGACCTCCGAGGACAATTTCACCAAGTCGCTCCTGGTCTCCTGCTACTCGTTCACTGCCGTGGCCCAGCGCGCCGAGAAGATCATGCGCCCGGGCGGCTCGCTGGTGACGCTGACCTATTACGGCGCCGAGAAGTGGATGCCCCACTACAACGTGATGGGCGTCGCCAAGGCGGCCCTGGAGGCGTCGGTGCGCTACCTCGCGGCCGATCTCGGCCCGAAGAACATCCGGGTCAACGCCATCTCGGCCGGCCCGATCAAGACCCTCGCGGCCTCCGGGATCGGCGATTTCCGCTACATCCTGAAGTGGAATGAGTACAACGCGCCCCTGCGCCGGACCGTGACGATCGGGGAGGTCGGGGAGACCGCGTCCTACCTCGTCTCCGACATGGCGGCCGGCATGACCGGCGAGATCCTCCACGTGGATGCCGGCTACCACGTCGTCGGCATGAAGAATCCCGAGGCGCCGGATCTCACCCTCGACAAGGACTGAGACGGGTCGGTCGTCGCGGCGGCCCGGACCTGAGGCGTGAGCGGCCCGGCGTGGCTCACGCGTCCTCCGCCTCGTCGAACTCTCCCGAGAGCGTGAGCCCGTCGATCCAGGTCTCGCCGTCGCGCTTGATGACGGTGCGCGGCCGGACCTTCCCGTGCTCCGCGATGCCGGCCGCCAGCCGCTCCGAGTGCGTGACGAGCCAGACCTGCGTGCGCTCCGCGGCCCGCGCGATCAGCCGCGCCAGCGGATCCATGAGATCGGGATGCAGGCTGGTTTCGGGCTCGTTCAGCGCGATGAACGGCGGCAGCCGGTAGCCGAGCAGCGCGCCGGCCAGGGCGAGGTAGCGCAGGGTGCCGTCCGACAGTTCCGGCGGATCGAAGGTCCGGCCCGGGAAGTCGGGGAAGCGCAGGCCGAAGCGCGCGTGACGGCCCGGCTCCGGCAGCACGAGCGCCGCGCCCGGGAAGGCGCCGTCGACGGCCTCGTCGATCTCGGTCGTGTCCTCCCGGATATGCGCCAGGGTGGCGAAGACGGCGGCGAGGTCCGCGCCGTCGGACGCGAGGGTCGGCGTCGTCACCGCGAGGCAGGGCCGGCGCAGAGGTGACTCGGCATCGGTCCGGAAATCGTGGTGGAAGCGCCACCCCGCCAGGGCGAGGCGGACCACGGCGATCTCGGGATGGCCGGTGGCGTCGAGGAGGCTGCCGAGGGCGGTCTCGGTCGGCAGCAGGTCACCGCCGAGGGTGCGCTTGCGGCCCTCCGCGTCCCGGACGAAGCCGCTCCGCCCGTCGCGATCGAGGATCACGGCCGCGCGGCCGCGGGTGCGGACCGTCAGGCGCTCGGCTTTGACCTGCGGCTCCTTCCGGAAGGCGGCGCCGAAGGTCGTCCCGCCGACCTGCTGCACCAGCCC
Organism: Methylobacterium sp. 13MFTsu3.1M2; assembly: GCF_900112625.1. NCBI lineage: Bacteria > Pseudomonadati > Pseudomonadota > Alphaproteobacteria > Hyphomicrobiales > Methylobacteriaceae > Methylobacterium > Methylobacterium sp. 13MFTsu3.1M2. The sequence continues at coordinate 12,861 of NZ_FOMM01000007.1, read as the reverse complement.
GATCTCGACGGCGTAGACGAATTCCTGCCCGATCGTGTCGTGGCGCAGGGTGGCCGACAGGCGGATCCGTGCGGCCTCGCCCTGCCGCCGGCGGCCGGCCCAGAGGGCCGAGTCCATGCCGCCCTCGGCGGCGAGGTCGCGGGTGAGGGTGCCCCGGGCGGCGGCCTGCAGCAGCTCCAAAGACCGGTAGAGGTTGGTCTTGCCGGTGCCGTTGCCGCCGACGAAGACCGACAGCGCGTCGACCGGGAAGCCGATCCGCCGCAGCGAGCGGTAGCCCGAGACCGCGACCTCTCGAACCACCAGCATCCCGGATTCTCCCGCGTCAGTCGGGGACCGTCAGATCCGCGATGCCTTTGGCGGCCTCGGGGAATCGCGGGTCCATGGCCTCCAGCGTATCCGCCACGGTCCGGGCAATCACGTAGTTGCGGAACCACTTGTGGTTGGCCGGCACCACCAGCCAGGGCGCCTCGGGCGTCGAGCAGCGGCCGAGGGCGTCCGCGAAGGCCTGCTGGTAGGCGTCCCAGGATTTCCGCTCGACCAAGTCGGCCGGGTCGAACTTCCAGTGCTTCTCGGTGTCGGCGATCCGGGCCTCCAGGCGTCGCTTCTGCTCCGCCTTGGAGATGTGCAGGAAGAACTTCACGACCGTCGTGCCCGACTCGGTGAGCAGGCGCTCGAAATCGTTGATCCGGCCGTAGCGGCTCTGCCAGACCGCGTCCGGCACGAGGCCTTTCACCCGCACGACGAGCACGTCCTCGTAGTGGCTGCGGTTGAACACACCGATCATGCCGCGCCCCGGCACCCGGGCGTGGTAGCGCCACAGGAAGTCGTGATCGAGCTCCTCGCTCGAGGGCACCTTGAACGAGGCCACCGCGCAGCCCTGGGGGTTCACCCCCTTGAGCACCGACCGGATCGTGCCGTCCTTGCCGCCCGTGTCGATCGCCTGGAACACCAGCAGGAGGCTCCGGGCGCGCTCCGCGTAGAGGCGCTCCTGGATGGCGACGATGCGCGCCCGCTCCTGGGCGAGGGCGTCCTTGGCCCAGTCCTTCTCGAGGCCGCCGACGTCGTCGGGATCGACCGTGCCGAGATCGAAGGGCGCCCCCGGTTCGACCGCCACGATGCCGGGCGCCGGGCGGATCGGTACCGGCCCGTGCCGGCCGAGCGCCGCCGGGACGGATTCGGCCACGCTGTCGACGCTGCCGGCCCAGCGGGCCGTCGACGGGCGGTGATCCACGGTGGCGCCATGCAGATCGGCCTCACCTGTCATGCCGTCACCGCGTTTGTGGCCGCGATGATGCTTGCCGTGCTTCTTGGACATGGGGCAGGACCTAGTTCCGGATATTGCCGACCGCCGGCGAGAACGGCCGGTAGTCCAGGCTGTTCCGGACGCCTGTGCAGGACGGGGTTGAGACGGTTGGGTACGATCTACTTCATCCGGCACGGCCAGACCGCCTGGAACGCCGAGGGGCGCCTCCAGGGCGGGCGCGACACCGACCTCAATGCCCAGGGGGAGGCACAGGCCGCGGCCGTGGCGGAGCGCCTCGCCGCCGCGGCGGGGCCGGCCCTGGCAGAGGCCGATTTCGTCGCGAGCCCGCTCAAGCGCACCCGGCGCACCATGGAGATCCTGCGGGGCGCACTCGGCCTGCCGCCCGAGGCGTACCGCGTCGACCCGCGCCTGCGGGAGATCGGTTTCGGCAGCTGGGAAGGCTCCACCTGGGCGGAGATCCGCCGCCGCGACCCGGCCGGGGCCGCCGGCCGCGACCGGGACCGCTGGCACTACCGCCCGCCCGGCCTCGGCGCGGAGAGCTATGCCGGCCTCGTCGAGCGCGTCGGGCCGATGATCGCGGGGCTGGAGCGGGACACAGTCATCGTCGCCCATGGCGGCGTCGCGCGGGCCGCGCTGGTCGCCCTCGGCCATCTCGACGTCTACGCGGCGCCCCGCCTGGGCATCCGCCAGGGCGAGGTCCTGATCCTCGAGCCCGGTGGCTGGCGCTGGGCTTGATCCCGTGCGCCGGCGCAGTGCAAAGCCGCCTCGATAACGGCATGATCGGCAGGCTATAGGGCGGCGGCCAGGACAGGCGCCGGCCCGAGCGGGCGGCCAGCGGAGCAGCGGATGAGCGACGTCGCCGAGAAGACCCGGCCCGGACCGACGGCCGGGGAGCCCGCGCCTCTCGGAGCCGCGGCGGCGATCCTGCGCGGCGACCACCGGCCCGACCTCATCCGCGACGAGGTCCTGGCCGAGATCTTCCTGCACGCGGCCGAGACCCGGCCCGATCATCCCTGCCTGGTCGACGGCGCCGGCGTCGGCGCCGGGGGCGTCCACCCGCACCTGACCTACGCGGAGGTCGCCGCCCGGGCCGGCCGGATCGCCGCCGGCCTCGCCCATCGCGGCATCGGGCCGGGTGACATCGTCGGCCTCTGGATGGCCCGTGGCCCGGACCTCCTCGTGGCGCAGATCGGCATCACGATGGCGGGCGCAGCCTGGCTGCCCTTCGACGCCGAGGCGCCGGCGGACCGGGTGGGCGTGTGCCTCGCCGACGCGGGCGCGAAGGCGCTGCTGGTCTCCCCGGCGCTCGCCGGGGCGGCGCCCGACGCCGCCCCGGCCCTGACGCCCGCCGATCTCGACTCCGGGACGCCCGCCGGCGCGCCGCTGCCCGATCCGCGCGCGGCCGGGCTGACACCCGAGCACCCCGCCTACCTCATCTACACCTCGGGCTCGACCGGCGTGCCCAAGGGCATCGTCATCAGCCACGCCAACATCTGCCACTTCCTGCGGTCCGGGAACGCCCTCTACGGGATGCGCGCCGACGACGTGGTCTTCCAGGGCGCCTCGGTGGCCTTCGATCTCTCGATGGAGGAGATCTGGGTGCCGTATCTCGTGGGCGCGACCCTGTTCGTGGCGAGCCCCGCCATGATGGGCGACCTAGAATCGCTCCCCGGCATCCTGGAGGCCGAAGGGATCACGGTGCTCGACACCGTCCCGACGCTCCTGGCGATGATCTCCGGCGACCTGCCGCGGGTGCGCCTCGTCCTGCTCGGCGGCGAGGCGCTGCCCGAGCCGCTGATCGCCCGCTGGGCGACCGGCGGCCGCCAACTGTTCAACACCTACGGCCCGACGGAGGCCACCGTGGTGGCTACCGCGGCCGAGATGCGGCCCGGCGAGCCGGTGACCATCGGCGGCCCGATCCCGAACTACTCCGTCTACGTCGCCGGCGAGGATCTGACCCTGCTCGGCCGAGACCAGCAGGGCGAGCTGCTGATCGGCGGTCCCGGCGTGGCGCGGGGCTACCTCGCCCGTCCCGAGCTGACGGCGGAGAAGTTCATCGCCAACCCGTTCGCGTCGGACGGGACCGACCCGGTGCTCTACCGCTCGGGCGACGCGGTCTCCCTCGACGCCGCCGGCCGGATCGTGTTCCACGGCCGGATCGACGACCAGGTGAAGATCCGCGGCTTCCGCGTGGAACTCGGCGAGATCGAGTCCCGGATCCGGGCGGCGCCCGACGTCAACCAGGCCGCCGTCGTGCTGCGGAACGACGACGGCGTCGACCGCCTCGTCGCCTTCCTGATCCCGGAGCGCGGCCGGTCCATCGACGCCGCCGCCCTCCGCCGGACCCTCGCCGGGCAGATGCCGCCCTACATGGTGCCCGGCCATTTCGAGGTGGCCGAGACTTTGCCCCGGCTCACGTCCGGCAAGGTCGACCGCAAGGCGCTCAAGGTCGCCCCGCTCACGGTGGTCGCCGCCGACGGCGAGCAGGAGCCGCCCGCCAACGAGACCGAGGCGGCCCTGGTCGCCGCGGCCAAGCAGATCTTCGGCAACCAGCCGATCGCCCTCGAGGGCGACTTCTTCGCCGATCTCGGCGGCCACTCGCTGCTCGCCGCGCGCTTCGTCTCGGCGGTGCGCGAGAACCCGCCGCTGGCCGGGATCACGCTGCCGGACGTCTACGCCCTGCGCACCGTGCGGGCGATGGCCGACGCGCTCATCGCCCGGACGGGCGGCATGGGCGCCGGGGCCGCGACCCGCGACCTGAGCTTCGCGCCGCCGCCGCTGCTGCGCCGGGCGCTGTGCGGCCTCGGGCAGCTCGTCGCGCTGCCCTTCGTGATCGCGCTGGCCACCGCGCAGTGGCTCGGCATGTTCGTGACCTACCTGCTGCTCACCGGCGGAGGCCTGAGCTTCTTCGCCGAACTCGGCGTGCTGCTCCTCGTCTACGTGGCGATCAACGGCGTGACCGCGGTCGCGGCGGTCGCCGGCAAGTGGCTGATCCTCGGCCGGACCAAGCCGGGCCGGTACCCGCTCTGGGGCACCTACTATTATCGCTGGTGGCTCGCGCAGCGGCTGGCGCCCCTCGTCCACGTGAAGTGGCTCCAGGGCTCGCCCGCGATCGCCGTCTACCTCCGGCTGATGGGTGCGAAGGTCGGACGCGACACGCTCATCTCCGACATCGAGATCGGCGCGGCCGACCTCCTGACCATCGGGGACGGCGCGTCCCTGGGCGGCCGCCTCGTCATCGCCAACGCGGAGATCGTCGGCAACGAGCTGGTCATCGGCAGGGTCGAGATCGGCGCGGACGCGGCGGTCGGCACCTCCTGCGTGATCAGCCACGACGCGGTGATCGGGCCGCAGGCGGAGATCGCCGACCTCACCACGATCCCCACGGGCTCGCGGGTGGGCGCGGCCGAGCGGTGGGACGGTTCGCCCGGCCGCAAGGTCGGGATGGCCGACCCCGCGGAGCTGCCCCCCCCCGCCGAGGCCTCCTTCGCGCGCCGCGCGGCGTTCATGGCGGCCTACGTGGTGCTGCTCGGCGCGATCCCCGCGGTGGGTCTGCTGCCGATCTTCCCGGCCTTCTTCATCTTCGACCAGATCTCGGACTCGCTCTCCGACATCACCGACATCGACTACCACTGGTACCTGCCGATCCTCACCTGGCCGACCGCCATGCTGATGACCGCCGGCACGGTGCTGCTGATCGCCGGCATCCGCTGGGTGGTGCTGCCGCGGACCCGCTCCGGCACCTACTCGGTCCACTCGCTGTTCTACCTGCGGAAATGGTCGCTGGCGCTCGCCGTCGAGGTCACCCTGGAGACGCTCTCGTCGCTGTTCGCGACCGTCTACATGCGGGCCTGGTACCGGCTGATGGGCGCCAATATGGGCCACGGCGCCGAGATCTCGACCAACCTCGCGGGCCGCTACGACCTCGCCGAGGTCGGCGCGAAGAACTTCATCGCCGACGAAGTGGTGTACGGCGAGGAGGAGATCCGGCGCGGCTGGATGCACCTGGAGCCGGTGCGCACCGGCGCCCGGGTCTTCGTCGGCAACGACGCCGTTGTGCCGCCCGGCGCCGTCATCCCCGACGACGTTCTCATCGGCATCAAGTCGAAGCCGCCCGAGAACGCCGCGATGAGCCCCGGCGAGACGTGGTTCGGCTCGCCGCCGATCCGGCTGCCGGCCCGCCAGAAGGTCGATCTCGGCTCGACCGCCCAGACCTACGAGCCCGGCGCGTGGCCGAAGATCCGGCGCGGCGTCTTCGAGGCCTTCGCGACCTCGTTCTCGCCGATGCTCTACATCACCCTCGCGATCACGGCGATCGACTGGTACTTCTACCCGGCCATCCTGGAGCAGGACTGGTGGGGTCTGGCTTACAGCTTCGTCGGTGCGAGCGTCGCCATCGCGCTGATCCAGTCCTCGGCGGTCATCGCGATGAAGTGGCTGCTGATGGGCGTCTACAAGCCCGGCATGCAGCCGATGTGGTCGTGGTGGGCGATGCGCACCGAGGCGATCGCGGTGGCCTACTGGGGGCTCGCCGGCAAGGTGCTGCTCGAGCACCTCCAGGGCACGCCCTTCCTGCCCTGGGTGCTCCGGCTGTTCGGCGTGAAGGTCGGCAAGGGCGTCTGCATGCTCACCACCGACATCACCGAATTCGACTGCGTCACCATCGGCGACTACGCCACGATCAACCGCGTCTCGGCACTGCAGACGCACCTCTACGAGGACCGGATCATGAAGATCGGCCGCGTCGTCGTCGGGCGCGGCGTCTCGGTGGGTGCGTTCTCGACCGTGCTCTACGACACCAAGGTGGGCGATTTCGCCCGGCTGCGCCCGCTCACCATCGTCATGAAGGGCGAGTCGATCCCCGCCAACACCGAGTGGGAGGGCGCGCCCGCGGTCCCGGTGATCCACCGCGCCTGACGGGCGGGCCGCACCGCGCGTTCCGGCCCCGGCGTCCCGGGACCGTGCGGGGGCGGGCCCCCGCCGAGGTCAGAGTCGGCGACCCTGCGGCACTCAGCACGAGAGACCCGGCAGGCTCCGGGGCGAATATGCCGGTGTACTAGCACCCTCGTCCCGGTTGGTCGTTCTAATCTAGCTTACAGTGGCTTCCGGCAAGATAGAGCGATATACTCTGCCGGCTCGTATCGTTGCTCGGCCGTAGTGCGACGCGGGGGCGGGGGCGGCTAACGTCCGGGTCGAGGATAGACAGGCGTCCGTGCAGCTCGATCCCGCCACCCTGCTGGTCGTCAGCGCGGCGACGACCTTCCTGGTCGGCACGCTCTTCATGGCCTCGTGGCGGCAGGCGCCCGAATCCCGGGTGCTCGCCTACTGGGGCGCGGCGCATCTCGTGGGCGCGGCCGGATCGGCCGGCCTCGCGCTGCGCAACCAGATCCCCGACCTGATCTCGGTGGGCTTGGCCAATGCCGTGGTGCTCGCCGCCTACGGCCTCATCTGGAGCGGCGTCCGCTCCTTCGAGCATCGGGAGCCGCGGGTGGGCATCGCCATGGCCGGCGCCCTCGGCTGGTGCGTCCTGTGCCTGATCCCGACCTTCTACGCGTCGATCGAGGCCCGCATCATCTACGCCTCGGGGACCGCGGCGCTCTATTGCTGCGCCGCGGCCGCGGAGATCTGGCGCGGTCGCGCCGAGCGGCTCGCCTCCCGGATCGCCGCCGCCACCATCCTGGGACTGCACGGCAGCTTCTACATCGTGCGGATCCCCGCGACGCTGGTGGCGCCCCCGCAGCCGGGTCTCAGCCCGCTCGCGTCGCACTGGGTGGCGATCCTGTGCTTCGTCACCCTGATGTTCTCGATTGCCTCGGCCTTCACCTTCATGGCGCTGGTCAAGGAGCGGGCGGAGCGGGAGCAGCGCATCGCCGCCTCCACCGACGCGCTGACGGGCGTGCGCAACCGCCGGGCCTTCGCCGGGGCCGCCGCGGACGCGATGGCGCGGCACGGCGACGCCGCCCTGCTGCTGTTCGACCTCGACCGGTTCAAGGCCGTCAACGACCGCTTCGGCCACGGAGTGGGCGACGCGGTCCTCGTCGGCTTCTGCACCATGGCGTCGACCCTGCTGCCGCGGGAGGCCCTGCTGGGCCGCCTCGGCGGTGAGGAGTTCGCGTGCCTCCTGCCGGACGTCTCGCCCGCCGAAGCCCTGGCCCGGGCCGAGGAGCTGCGCCAGACCTTCGCGCAACTCGCGGTTCCCGAGCTTCCGGCCCTGCGCGTCAGCGTCAGTATCGGGATCGCGCAGGCGCGCCCCGGCATCGCGTTCGACCTGCTGATGCAGCGGGCCGACGCCGCGCTCTACGCCGCCAAGAATGGCGGACGGGACCGGATCTCCGTGGCCGATCCGGTCGCCACCCGCGCGGCCTGAGGCCCTGCCGGGCCGGCTCACGCGAGGGCGCGCGCCGCCTCCGAGACCTTGCGCACCGAGGCGTCGACGACGCTCGCCGAGGAGGCGATCTCCGCCATGGCGGTGTGGATCGCCGCGACGCCCTGCGCCGCCGACTGCATGTTCTCGGTCATGTCGCGGGTCACCGCGGCCTGCTCGGTCACGGCCGACGAGACGCTGAGCGAGATCGCGCTGAGTTGCTCGATCGTGGCGCCGATCCCGTCGATCGCCGAGACGGCCCGGGAGGTCTCGGCCTGCACGGCGGCGATCTGGGTTCCGATCTCGCCGGTGGCCTTGGCGGTCTGCTCGGCGAGCGCCTTCACCTCGGCGGCGACGACCGCGAAGCCCTTGCCGGCCGCTCCGGCCCGGGCCGCCTCGATCGTGGCGTTCAGCGCCAGCAGGTTCGTCTGGTCGGCGATGGACCGGATCAGGCTCACCGCCGCCCCGATCCGGTCCGCGGCGCCGGTCAGCCCCACGACGATCGCCCCCGCCTCCTCGGCGCGGGAAACGACCAGATCGACGGAGGATTTCGCCTGCATCGCGTGACGGCTGAGTTCCTCGATCGAGGCGGCGAACTCCTCCGAACCCGCAGCGACCGCATCGACGTTGCGGCTTGTCCGGCTCGAGGCCTCCGCGGTCTCGTCCGCCTGCCGGACTACCCGGCTCATCGAATCGCGGATCGCCGCGATGTCGGCGTCGATCGCGCGCTGCCCCTCGGCCCGGCGCTGGCGGTCTTCGACCTGCCGGGTCACGTCGGTAGCGAACTTCACCACCGCGCAGGGCTTGCCGTCGGCGTCGAGGATCGGGTTGTAGGCGCCGAAGATCCAGACGGTGCGGCCGTCCTTCCCGATCCGCCGGAACTCGCCCGCCTGGTACTGGCCGTTGCCGAGCGCGGCCCAGAACGCCGTGTAGTCCGGGCTGGCCGCCTCCGCCGGCGCCATGAACATGCGGTGATGCCGCCCGCGGATCTCCTCCAGCGTGTAGCCCATCGTGGACAGGAAATTGCTGTTCGCGTCCGTGATCGTCCCGTCGAGGGCGAAGCAGATCACCGCCTGCGAACGGTTGAGCGCTTCGACCTGACCGGCGTGGAGCGCGTTGCGGGCGCGTTCCGCGGTGATGTCGGTGGCGAGCTTGACGACCTTGGTGGGCTTGCCGCGGCGGTCGAGGATCGGGTTGTAGGAGCCCTGGATCCACACGGTTTGGCCGGCTTTCGTCACCCGCGGAAAGGCACGCGCCTCGTGCCGACCGGCGCGCAGCCGGTCCCAGAAGGCGCTGTAGTTCGGACCGGACCTGTCGGCCTCAGGCACGAACATTCTGTGATGCTGGCCCCGGACTTCGTCGAGCGTGTAGCCGACGAGGTCGAGGAATACGGCGTTCGCGTCGGTGACGGTGCCGTCGAGGTCGAATTCTACCCGCGCCATCGTCCGGTCGATCGCCGCGAGGAGGGCGTCGTCGCGTGAACCAAACATCGCCATCGGAGCCCGTGCCCGCCTAATCTGTAAAGTTCGGACGATCATGAGGAGACGCGCTTAAAAAACCGTCAATGGCGTGCTCTCGTCATGAAACAGGCTCAATGAGAGCGCGAGAAAGTTGTAGGAGCGCAGTCAATCGTCGCAAGATGCATTTATTCAGACGGCAAAGACACGCGAGATATAAATCAATTTCGCGCAATTATCGGTCTTCGAGTCTATACATCGACTGATGGACGTTCTCGACTGGTCATGGCTGGAGGCGGTCCGTCGGGTTGTTCGGCGCGCGGCCTGCGTTAGGAGGAGCGTTGAGCGCCGGCGGTCCGAGACGATCGGGTCGGGGACAGCTCGCGACACGGCACTGCCTGGAGACCCGACATGGACGAGGCGACACGGATCGATCGCCTGGAGATGCGCCTGACCGAGCAGGATGCGACAATCGAGGATCTGAACCGGACCGTGACCGAGCAGTGGCGGGTGATCGACCGGCTCGTCCGGCAGCTCGACGCGCTGCGGGAGCAGGTGGAGGAGGCGGCCGCCCGCGCGGCGCCGCGCGGGCCGGAACCGCCGCCGCCGCATTACTGAGGGGAGGGGCCGGCGCGCCGCGGCGCGCCGGCCGGTGCGTCAGAAATTCGCCTGCGTGACGAACTTGGTGACCAGGTAGGCGTCGAGGGCCTCCGGGCCGCCCTCGCTACCGTAGCCCGAATCCTTGACGCCGCCGAACGGCGTTTCGGGCAGGGCGAGGCCGTGGTGGTTGATCGAGATCATGCCGCTCTCGACCGCGTTCGACACCCGCGCCGCGCGCTCGGCGGAGCGGGTGTAGGCGTAGGCCGCGAGCCCGTAGGGCAGGCGGTTGGCCTCGGTGAGCGCCTCCTCGTCGTCGGAGAACCGGTTGATCATCGCCAGAGGGCCGAAGGGCTCCTCGTTCATGATCCGCGCGGTCAGCGGCACCTCGGTGAAGACCGTCGGCTCGAAGAAGTTGCCCTGGTTGCCGATGCGCTTGCCGCCGGCGCGCAGCGTCGCGCCGCTCGACTCGGCGTCCGCCGCCAGCGCCGTTACGGCGTCGAGGCGCCGCCCGTGGACCAGCGGTCCCATCTTGGTCTCGGGATCGAGCCCGTCGCCGACCTTCACCGACTTGGCGAAGGTCGTGAAGCCCTCGACGAAGCGGTCGAAGACCGAATCGTGCACGAGGAAGCGGGTCGGCGAGACGCAGACCTGGCCGGCATTGCGGAACTTCGAGGGGGCCAGGACGGCCACCGCCTTCTCCACGTCGGCGTCGCCGAACACGATCGCGGGGGCGTGGCCGCCGAGTTCCATCGTGGCGCGCTTCATGTGCTCGCCCGCGAGCGCCGCGAGCTTCTTGCCGACCACAGTCGAGCCGGTGAACGAGATCTTCCGGATGACCGGGTGCGGGATCAGGTAGGCCGAGATGGCTTCGGGATCGCCGTAGACCAGCGAGAGCGCGTCGCCCGGGACGCCCGCATCCAGGAAGGCGCGGACCAGGGCGGCGCAGCTCGCCGGCGTGTCCTCAGGACCCTTCAGGATCACCGTGCAGCCGGTGCAGAGCGCCGCCGATATCTTGCGGACCGCCTGGTTGATCGGGAAGTTCCAGGGCGTGAAGCAGGCCACCGGCCCGACGGCCTCGCGGACCACCGCCTGCAGCACGCCGTCGGCGCGGCCCGGGATGACGCGGCCGTAGGCGCGCTTACCCTCCTCGGCGAACCAGTCGATGATGTCGGCCGCCGCCATTGTCTCGACCCGCGACTCGGCCAGTGGCTTGCCCTGCTCCAGGGTCATGATCCGGGCGATCTCGTCGACCCGGGCGCGCAGCAGGTCGGCCGCCTTGCGCATCACCTTGGCGCGCTCGAAGGGGGCGACTTTGCGCCAGGCCGGGAAGGCGCGGGCGGCCGCAGCCAGGGCCTCGTCGAGATCCGCCGTGGTGGCGACCGCGCACTGGCCGATCGTCTCGCCCGTCGCGGGGTTCAGGACCCCCAGGGTGTCCCGGTCGCCACCCGCGCGCCAGCGCCCGGCGATGTGAAGCTCGGTATCCGGATACATCGGTCGATTCCCGCTCGGCCGCACCATCGGCCGCAGGCGGAATGTGGCGATGTGGCGCGCCCCGGCAATCCCCGCGGCGGCATGGCTGGGGCCGTCTGTATTCAGGCGGCGGCGCGGGCCGGCTCCGGCGCCTCGACGATGGTCGCGGTCCCGTGGCGGGCACGCAGGGTCGCGCCCTTCGGGACCACCCGCCAGCCCTCGCGGCAGCCGTCGATGGGCTCCGAGACGACGACGATGCCGCCCGGCCCCTCGCGGTAGTACAGGCTCGGCGGCCGGCCGTCGCAGGCCCAGCGATAGGCGGTCAGCGTCTCGCCGTCCGTGAGCAGCGCGGTGAAGCGCAGCGGCTCGCAGACATTCGCCGCCTCCATCAGCTCGCGGACGGTCTTCAGCGTCCGCGCCATCGCGCCGACGGGGTCCGCCTCGAGGCCGTTGGCGAGCGCCAGGAGGAAGATCGCCTCCGAGTCGGTGCTGCCGCGGCGATGGTCGTAGTAGGAATCCGGGATCAGCGCCTCCAGGCGACGCTTGATCCGGTGGTAACCGCCGATCTGGCCGTTGTGCATGAAGAGGTGGCGGCCGAGCACGAAGGGGTGGCAGTTGGCCCGGGCAGTGGCCGTCCCGGTCGAGGCGCGCACGTGCGCGAAGAACGTCCGCGCCCGCACCTGCCCGCAGAGGTTCACGAGGTTCTCGTCCGACCACGCCGGGGAGATGTCGCGGTAGACACCCGGCTCGGGCCGCTCGGCGTACCAGCCGATGCCGAAACCGTCGCCGTTGGTTTCGGTCTTCCCCTCGTCGGCGTGCAGCGACTGGTGCACCAGCGAGTGGGTCGGCGCGCAGACGAGGTCGGAGAGGAAGACCGGCTCACCGCTGTAGGCGAGGAAGCGGCACATGTCGGACGATGATCCTTCAGCTCTGGGCCGCGTTCGATCCGGCGAAACGCCCCGCGCGGGTGGAGACGTTCCGCCGCAGGACGTTAACAGTCGGTCCACTCCGGTGAACAGTTTCTTAACCGCCCGGAAACTGCGCCATTTTCGTGCGTTCCGCATGAAAATGGTGCCGCCTGTCCGCAGGGCAGGCATTCGCCTCCGGAGCGACGCGACTCTTGTGAGCCGCCTCATGAAGGATCAGCATGGCCGAATCGGGGAATCAGAAGCTCGCCGTACAGGCGGCCACCCGACGCGGGGCAAGGCACCGGCAGCAGGAGACTTTGATGGATCGCGCAACGCCCGATAGTTCCGCCCCCGTGGCGCTCGTCGTGGAGGACGATGCGGCTGTGCGCGATCTCGCGACGGCGGTGCTCGAGGAGACCGATCTCGGCGTGATCGCCTGCGAGAGCGCCGAGGCGGCCCTCTCGGTGCTGGAGCGGTCCGACGTGACCGTGGCGCTGCTCTTCGCGGACGTGCGCCTGCCGGGCGCCATGGACGGCGTGTCGCTGGCGCAGGCGGTCAAGCGGCGGTGGCCGGACGTGCGCGTGGTCGTCACCTCGGGCGCGAGCCGGGATGCGCGGCTCCCCGATCAGGCGGTCTACATGCAGAAGCCCTGGCGGGCCCTCGACGTGCTGGTCCAGGCCGAGCACGCCACCATGGCCGCCAAGGCGGCCTGAGCTGGCGGCCTGAGCTGGCGGCCTGAGCTGGCGGCCTGAGCTGGCGGCCTGAGCTGGCGGCCTGAGCTGGCGGCCTGAGCTGGCG
>NZ_FOMM01000041.1:0-31842 GCF_900112625.1 Methylobacterium sp. 13MFTsu3.1M2 | reverse complement strand
CCGCTCCGCCGGGCTGACCAGGGGCGTCACGCCACGCTCACGATGGGGTCCCGATTGGAAGCCGATCCGGGGTCCCGTTCCAATGCCGTTTGACACACTAAGAAACGGCGGGGGATGTCGAACAGGCGCATCGAGGAGAATGTCGGGACCTGCGCGAGGCTGGTCAACGAGCGCTTCCGCTTGTTCCTGCGAGGCGACGAGAAGGGCGAGGTGCGGCGGGTCACGATAGGCCCGCGAAAGGAATGAGACAGACGATCGACCGGCGTACAGGGACCAGTTCCGCGCGCTCAGGCGCGAGACGGAGCCCGAGGCAGCCGACGCCTTTCGTCCATGAGGGCGCCCGGGGCGGCAAGGTACCCTGCCATCATGCCGATGCGGCCGCCCCGGGAGCCTGCGACCCCCCCGCTGCCAGGTAGCGGCCCTTGAACCGGTCGTGGTTCGCCAGCGCCGCCGGAAGGTAGGGGCCGGACCCGGCGCATTGCGGGACCGACGTCAGTTCGAACCTCTCCGCAACGGTTGGGTGGACCGGCGCGTCATGGGCGACCTTCCGCACCTGCACGGCCCAGTTCCATGACGCGGAGAACCGGTGCAGGAACCTCGGGACGGAGCGCTCGATGGTGTCGTGCATGCCGGCGATCTCGCAGTGCTGCACGCCGTCCGCGGCCGGAAAAAGGTGAAGCTTCGGGTTCCCCGTCGCGTCGCCCGGCGCCTTCAGCCCGTCGACCCTGAGGCCGTCCGGGATGCGGGTGGCCTCCTCGACCATCCACTTCAGCGAGATGTCGGACAGCCGAGACTCTGCCTCGGGGTAGCTGCCCCCGATGTCGGAATGGTTGCCCGCAAACCAGAGCTGGACGAGTCGTGTGGGACCCTCGGCATGGTCATGCGCCCCGTCCTGAATGCCGCCCCAGGCGACGCGGTCGAAGTCCTTGCGGGTCTCGTCGATGGCATTGGCCGAGCGGGCATAGCGGACGAAGCGGCTGAGCAGGCGGTCGAAGTTCTCCCCCTTCCAATCCGCCATGTGCTTGCTGACGTCCCCCGGGTTGGGGAAGTCGCGTATCACCTTCCTGCGCGAGCCACGCTCCCGCAACCATAGCCAGGCGCCTCCCGCGATGACCGCGAGGAGAAGGATCCACCTGAAGGCGGCCCAGAATTGCAGTCCAGGATAGGCGTGCAGGAGACCGGCGAGGGCGGCGGCAGGCAGCATCCCGACCAGCGCCAGGCCGAGGGCCGCACCGACGCCAAGGCCCGCCTGTATCAGCAAACGCCGGGCCCCCGTGGCCCCGAGGGCCGCCACGGTGTCGAACACGCCGATGAAGTACGGCGCGGCGTTCGACCGACCGGGTTCGCCGGTCTCGTGGGCGGAGTCGTAACACTCCCGGAACCGGCGGGCCTGCTCGTCGCGCTCCGCCTCGTACTTCTCGCGCGGGTGGCCCGCCCCGTGCTCCAGGACGGTGTCGACCGCTTCCTGGGCGATGTCGCGGGCGGCCTTGCGGAAGCGGGGCAGAGGCCCACCCGCCCCGCGCGTAGGGATGCCGCACAGCATGAGGAGGTTCGCCACGCAACGTGCGGTGTAGGCACCGCGGCTGAACCCGATGAGGAAGATGCGGTCGCCCTGCCGGTAGTGGTTGATGATGAACTCGTAGCAGTCGACGATGTTCGTCGTGATGCCGCGGCCGGTGACCGAGGCCAGCAGCTTCTGGACGAAGCGCACGGGGGCGGTGAGCGCGGTCGCGCCGATGTCGGTTCCGAGGCCGGGGTCGTAGAACGCGACCTGCTCCGCCGGGTCGATGGAGCTGTCCGGCCCGGTGCGGCAGACCCGGTACATCTTGTAGACGTTGCTGACCCGTTGCTCGGGCCTCACCCCGCCGTCCTGGCCGGTGCCGTCCGAGAAGACGACGATGTTCTTCGGCATGCCCCATCCGGCCGTTCAGGCCGGCTCCTCGATCCGTTTCTAACCGGTCGCGCGGCTCCGCGCCGGGCGCTTGCCCTTGGCCGCCCCCGCGCCGGGGCTTACCTTCGTCGAGGCGCTCCGGCCGCCCTTGGCGGAAACAGGCCGCTTCTTGGCTACGGGCGCCGCGGCGGACCGCATCGCCTTGGCGGGCCGGGCCGGGACCGCCGGGGGAAGCGCGACCCGCACGGCCTTGACGGCGCCCTTGATGCCCTCGGCCACGTTCGCGAAGGCATGGTCCATCGACCGCCAGTCGCTCACGGTCCTCCCGTCGCGCGGAAGAACCTTCAGGTCGGATGCCCCGGTATCCTTCCAGGCGCAGGGCCGGACCACGACCACCACGATCCGCATGGAGCCCCTGGCCCGACGGCCCATGGCCCGCCTGTACTCCAACTGGCACCAGTGGCTGGCGATGTACTCCGGGCTCATTAGCGCGACGAAGATGTCCGCCTCGCGCAGCTTGCGCGAGATCTCGGTGTTCAGCCTGTCCCCGGCTTCCATGTCGCCGTCGAACCAGGTCTCGACCTCGTCGCGCTTCAACTGGGCGAGGTGGATCTGAAGCTTCGCCTGCTGGATCTCGTTCGCGTGGCAGTACGACACGAAGATCCGCACCTTCGCCTTCTTGGGCTTCGGCGCCGTGGCTTTCGCGGGAACCAAGGCACGCGTGCCCGGCGCCGCCCTCCTCGCTGGCGGCTTCGGCTTGTTGGTCCCTGACTTCACGGTCACGGCAGCCCCCTCGAACGCGGCGGCCAAGTTCGAGACTCAAGCCCCCTGGCCTCCTTTTGTTCCGCCGCCGGCCAGGCCGTCGGTCGCGTAACCTGCATCCGCCCGAGGGCAGACCCCGATTACGGCGGACGGGCCGTGAGCCCCCTGGGCGAGACCAGCGGGAGCGGCAAGGCCGGGAGGGGGCGTAACTCACCGCGATGGGCGACGCCGTGCTCGGCGGGTTCCTCCGTATGGGGAGGGCGAGCGTGGCTATCGTTTCACGAACCCGATATCGGCGGCCACGGCCTTGAGCCGGTCCGGGTCGCGCTCCTTGCGCTCCGAGTAGCGGTCCACGAGGTAGTCGGATCGCTCCCGGGTCAGGAGCGTGAACTTCATCAGCTCCTCGCAGACGTCGACGACCCGGTCGTAGAGTGGGCCGGGCTTCATCCGGCCGGCCTCGTCGAACTCCTTGTAGGCCATCGGCACCGAGGACTGGTTCGGGATGGTGATCATCCGCATCCAGCGCCCGAGGATGCGCAGGCCGTTCACGGCGTTGAACGACTGCGAGCCGCCCGAAACCTGCATCACGGCCAGGGTCCTGCCTTGCGTCGGGCGCACCGACCCCTCCGACAGGGGCAGCCAGTCGATCTGGCTCTTCATCACCCCGGTCATGGCGCCGTGGCGCTCGGGGCTGACCCAGACGTGCCCCTCCGACCAGATCGAGAGGTCCCGGAGTTCCTGGACCTTCGGGTGATCGGCGGTGCTGTCGTCGGGCAGCGGCAGGCCGTGCGCGTCGTAGATCCGCACCTCGCCGCCCATCGCCTCAAGCAAGCGCGCGGCCTCGTAAGCGAGGAAGCGGCTGAACGAGCGCTCCCGGAGCGATCCGTACAGGATCAGGAAGCGTGGGGCGTGGGTGAACGGCGCAACCACCTGCAGGCTGGCACCGGTCGGGATCTCGAAGTGCCCCTCGCTCAGGTTCGGCAGGCCGTCGGTGAAGGGCTGTGCGGGCTTGTCCAAGGATCTGCATTCCTGTACGTTCAAAAGGTGATTTGATAATTGTAGAGATGATGGACGAGACGCAAGCCCTCGCCGCCTTCCTCGCCCTCGGGCAGGAGCACCGCCTCCGTCTGGTGCGGGCGCTGGTGACCGCCGGGCCCGGGGGGCTGGCCTCCGGCGTCCTGGCCGACGCGGTCGGCGTGTCCGCGGCCACCGTGTCCCATCACCTCAAGGAACTGAGCCATGCCGGGCTGGTCACGTCCCGCCGCGAGGGCCGCTCGATCATCTACAGCGCCGCCTACCCGGCGCTGTCGGACCTCGTCCAGTTCCTGATGCGCGACTGCTGCCAGGGCCATCCGGAGGTCTGCGCCCCCGCCGTGGCCGCTCTTGCCGCCTGCGACTGCACCATCGGAGAGACCGCCCATGCCTGAGCCGTTCGACGTCGTGATCTACCACAACCCGGATTGCGGCACGTCCCGCAACGCCCTGGCGATGATCCGCAACGCCGGCATCGAGCCGCACGTGGTGGAGTACCTCAAGACGCCTCCGAACCGGGCGCTCATCAGACGCATGCTCGACCGCGCCGGCCTGTCGGTGCGTGACGCCCTACGCGAGAAGGGCACGCCCTTCGCCGAGCTCGGCCTCGGGGACCCGGCGCTGACCGACGGGCAACTCCTCGACGCGGTCGAGGCGCATCCTGTGCTGCTCAACCGTCCGCTCGTGGTCAGCCCGAAGGGCGTGCGCCTGTGCCGGCCATCCGAGGCGGTCCTGGACCTGTTGCCCGAGCAGCAGGGCGAGTTCGTCAAGGAAGACGGCGAGCGGGTCGTGGACGAGCAGGGCCGCCGCGTCGCCACCGCCTGAAGCATCCCATGGAACGATAAGAAGAAAACGCCCGGATGCTCGCGCTCGCCATATTCCTCGTCACCCTCGTCTTCGTCATCTGGCAGCCCAAGGGCCTCGGGATCGGGTGGAGCGCGCTCGCCGGCGCGGGCGTCGCTCTGGCCACCGGGGTGATCCATCCCGGCGACATCCCGGTGGTCTGGCACATCGTCTGGGACGCCACCTTCACCTTCGTGGCGCTCATCATCATCTCGCTTCTGCTCGACGAGGCCGGCTTCTTCCACTGGGCCGCGCTCCACATCGCCCGATGGGGCGGGGGCAAGGGTCGTCGCCTGTTTCCCCTGGTCGTGCTCCTCGGCGCGGCCATCGCGGCGGTGTTCGCCAACGACGGCGCCGCGCTGCTGCTCACGCCCATCGTCCTCGCGATCCTGCTCAGGCTCGACTTCAAGCCGGCGGCGGCGCTCGCGTTCATCGTCGCCTGCGGGTTCGTGGCGGATTCGACCTCCTTGCCGCTGGTGATCTCGAACCTCGTCAACATCGTCTCGGCCAACTTCTTCGACGTGACCTTCGGCCGGTACGCCGCCGTGATGGTGCCGGTGAACCTCGTCTCCCTGGCGGCGACGCTGCTGGTGCTGTGGGCCTACTTCCGGCGCGACGTGCCGGCGACCTATCCCGTGGACGCCCTGGAGCGCCCGGCCGAGGCGATCCGCGACCCGCTCGTGTTCCGTGCGGCGTTCCCGCTGCTCGGCATCCTGCTGCTGGCGTACTTCGTCACCGCGCCGTTCGGGGTGCCGGTGTCGGCCGTGACCTGTGCGGGCGCCGCGGTGCTGCTGCTCCTCGCGAACCGGGGCGGGACCATCCCGATCCGCAAGGTGCTGACCGGAGCGCCCTGGCAGATCGTCCTGTTCAGCCTCGGCATGTACCTCGTGGTCTACGGCCTGCGGAACGCCGGCCTGACCGACGAGCTGGCCAAGGGCCTGGTCTGGCTCGCCGGTCATGGCCCATGGGTCGCCACGGTCGGCACCGGCTTTGCGGCGGCCATCCTGTCGTCGGTGATGAACAACATGCCGAGCGTGCTGATCGGGGCGCTCTCGATCCAGCAAGCCCCTGACCTCTCTCCGCTGACCCGCGAGTTGATGGTCTACGCCAACGTCATCGGCTGCGACCTCGGCCCGAAGTTCACGCCCATCGGCAGCCTCGCCACCCTGCTCTGGCTGCACGTCCTCGACAGCAAGGGCCAGAGGATTACCTGGGGCCAGTACATGAAGGTCGGCCTGGTCATCACCACGCCCGTGCTGCTGGTCACGCTGCTGGCGCTGGCGGCGTGGCTGCCACTGCTGGGCCCGCGGTAGCCAGCCCATGGCCGAGGCCCGTCGCTGGCCGGTGATCTCCGCCCTCGGCGTGGCGCAGATCCTCACGTGGGGGTCGTCGTTCTACCTGCCGGCGGTGCTCGCCGGACCGGTCGCCGAGGACACCGGCTGGCCCTTGGCGTGGGTGGTCGGCGGCCTGTCGCTCGGCCTGTTGGTCGCAGCGTTCGCATCGCCGCATGTCGGGGCGGCGATCCACCGGCGCGGCGGCCGGCCCGTCCTGGCGCTCGCAGCGCCGTTGCTCGCGGCCGGGCTGATGACGCTGGCCATGGCCCCGGCCTTGCCGGTCTACCTCGCCGGCTGGCTGCTGCTCGGCCTGGGCATGGGATGCGGGCTTTACGATCCCGCCTTCGCCACCCTCGGCCGCCTCTACGGCGCGGAGGCGCGGCCGGCGATCACGACGCTGACCCTGTGGGGCGGGTTAGCCAGCACCGTGTGCTGGCCGCTCTCGGCGTTCCTGGTCGCCCATGTCGGATGGCGCGGCGCCTGCCTGACCTATGCCGGCCTGCACATCGGGGTGACGCTGCCGCTGGTGTTGCTGCTGATCCCGAAGGTGTCGGCGGTGCCGATGGCGGCGGAGCGCCAACAGGCCGGCGCCGGACCGCTGTCCGGTGCGGAGCGGCGGGCGTTCCTCCTGTTCGCCGGGGTACTGATCCTCGGCGGCGCGATCATGTCGCTGGTGTCGGTGCACTTGCTGACGCTGCTGCAGGCGCGGGGCGTCGCGATGGCGTCGGCGGTCTCCTACGGCGCGCTGATCGGCCCGGCGCAGGTCGGCGCCCGCATCGTGGAGATGTCGTTCAAGGGCCGCCACCACCCGCTCTGGACCCTGACCGCAGCCCTGGTGCTGGTCGCCCTCGGCCTGGTGCTACTCGCCCTGGGCCTGCCCGGCGTCGGGGTCTGGCTGGTGCTCTACGGCGGCGGCAACGGCATCTATTCGATTGCACGGGGCACGGTGCCCCTGGCCCTGTTCGGTCCCGTGCGCTACCCGCTGGTCGTCGGCCGACTGGCGCGGCCGGGGCTGGTCGCGCAGGCGCTCGCGCCGCCAGCCGGCGCGTTCGTGATCACCCACGCCGGCCCGGACGTGCTGTGGGGGTCGCTTACGGTCCTGGCGCTGGCCAACCTCGGCCTCGTCGCCGGGCTCTGGCGGTGCAGGTCGATCAGCGTAACGGCCCCGGACTTGCCCACAGGATTTCGCCCGCCCGCGGGGAAAGGAAGAAAGGGGTCCGGCTGCGGGCGTGCCTGAATGCGCATTCGCGATGGGTCCGACGGCCTAGGCGTAACGCGCCGCCGCGATGATCAAAACGAGCGCGACCAGCACCAGCGCCATCGCCCCGGCGAGCGACCGGGCCGCCGCCTTGCGGATCTCCGGACGGACGCGCCGCCGGCGTCGCGAGCGCGGGCCCCAGTCGAGTTGCTCCCGCGCGACCTTCTTGCCGGCCATCGACGCCTCCTAGACCACGAGCCGGGGAGCCCCGGACGCGAGCGCTTCGTCCTCGACCCGGGCGGTGACGTGCCGGATGGCGGGGGGCGACAGGGCCAGGCCACCGGCGTTCGTGACCATGCGCGCGGCGTCGGGCAGCGGCGCGAGGCTGCCGGTGAACAGGCCGCCCACCACCCCGGCCGCCATGCAGGCCAAGGTCAGGGCGAGCGCCCTTGCCTGGCGCCCCTTGTTCCGGCCCGCCGCGGAGCCCGGGGGAATGCCACCCCCGTGCGAATGTCCGTGTCCCATGTCGCTCCCGTTCCTCGTTGCCGCCCGACGCAGGCTCAGGGGTCGTCGTGTCCGATGAGGTCGGCGACGTGCGCGCCGGCCGGGTGTCCGGTCGCGGCACGGTGGGCCGTCGAACAGGTGGCGTAACCGGGGCCGGACGTCGTCATGACGAGCTCGCGCCGACCGTCGCCGACCTCACGGATGGCGAGGAGCGCCCCGCCTCCCGGCCAGACCTCGGAATCGGGCGACGGCCCCGGGTCGGGCTCGCCGTAGCGGCGGACGCCCTCGTCGTGGATGGCTTGGCGCGCCCGCGCGAACGCCTCGCCGGCCAGGGGCAGGCCGACCCAGACGACCTGCTGCAGGCCCTCCTCCCGACAGACCACCAGCACGACCTCGGCGGTCTCCGAGCCTACGGCCGGTCGCCAGCCCCGCGGGTAGTACAACGCGGTCAGGTTCGCCTCACGGTCCACCTTGAGCGGCCGCGGCACCGTCGCGACCGGACCCCAGGCGAGACCGAACGGCGCCTCTCCGGCGATGGCCGCGCAGGCCGATGCCATGACGGCCGTCACCGCCGCGCACCATGGGGCGGTCCGCATCGGGTTACTCCGCCGCCTTGAGGTGGCGACGCTCCGATTCCCGCGCTAGCGGCGCGGCCTTCGCGGGAGCGATCCTGCCAAAGCGGGCGTAGAGCGCCGGCAGCACGACCAGCGTCAGGAGCGTCGCGCTGATCAGGCCGCCGATGACTACGGTGGCGAGCGGGCGCTGGATCTCGGCCCCGGTCTCGGTGGCGATGGCCATCGGCACGAAGCCGAGCGAGGCGACCAGGGCCGTCATCGCCACTGGCCGGAGCCGGGTCATGGCCCCCTCCAGGATCGCCTCCCGCTTCGGCCGGCCTTCCGCCACGAGCTGCTTGATGAAGGTCAGCATCACCAGCCCGTTGAGGACCGCCACGCCGGATAGCGCGATGAACCCTACCGCGGCCGGCACCGACACCGGCATCCCGCGAAGCCACAGCGCCGCGATGCCGCCGGTCAGGGCCAGCGGCACGGCGCTGAACACCAGAGCCGCGTCCCGCGGCGAGCCCAACGCCGAGTACAGCAGCAGGAAGATCAGGAAGAAGCAGACCGGCACCACGACCATCAGCCGTCGCTTGGCCGAGGCGAGGTTCTCGAACTGGCCACCCCAGGTCACGAAGTAGCCCGGCGGCAACCGCACCTGGCTCCCGACCTTCGCCTGAGCCTCCGCCACGAGCGAGCCGATGTCCCGCCCGCGGACGTTGGCGGTGACGACGACCCGGCGCTTGCCGTTCTCGCGGGAGATCTGGTTCGGGCCCTCCGTGACCGAGAAGCCCGCCACCTGCTTGAGCAGGACCGAGCTCGCCTTGCCGTTCGGGCCTGGCGGCAGCGGCACCGGGATGTTCTCCAGGGCCTCGCGGTCCTCGCGCACCTTGTCGTTCAGGCGCACGACGATGGGGAAGCGCCGGTCGCCCTCGAACACGACGCCGGCCTCCTTGCCGCCGATGGCTGCGCCGATGACCTCCTGGATCGCCCCGGTGCTCAGGCCGTAGCGGCCGGCCTCGGCCTTGTTGATCCTGATCTCCAGGAACGGCAGGCCCGCCGTCTGCTCGACCTTCACGTCCTCGGCGCCGTCGATGCCCTTGAGGACCGCCGCGACCTGGTTGGCCGCCTTGAGCATCGGCTCGAACTCCTCTCCGAACACCTTCACGGCGAGGTCGCCCCGGGTGCCGGCCAGGAGCTCGTTGAAGCGCAGCTGGATGGGCTGCGAGAACTCGTAGACGTTGCCCGCGAGCGCCCCGACCGCCTTCTCGATCCGCTCCTGCAGTTCGGCCTTGGACAGGCTCGGGTCGGGCCATTCCTCCTGCGGCTTGAGCATCACGAATGTGTCGGAGGAATTCGGAGGCATCGGGTCGGAGGCGACCTCGGCCGTGCCGGTCTTCGAGAACACGTAGGCGACCTCCGGGAACTTCGAGACCGCCTTCTCGACGTTCAACTGCATCGCCTGCGACTGTGTCAGCGAGGTTGACGGGATGCGTGTCGCGTTCAGCGCGATGCTCTTCTCGTCGAGTTGCGGGATGAACTCGGTCCCGAGCCGGGTGAACAGAAGACCCGCCCCGACGAGCAGCAGCAGCGCCGCGCCGATGAAGGCGAAGGGGCCGCGCACCGCCGCCCCGAGCACCGGCCGGTAGGCGGCCTTCAGCGCCCGGATGATGAGGTTGTCCGTCTCGGTGACCTTGCCGGTGATGACGATGGCGATGAGCGCCGGCACGAAGGTCAGCGACAGGACGAAGGCCGAGACCAGGGCGATGATCACCGTGAGCGCCATCGGCTCGAACATCTTGCCCTCGACGCCCGTGAAGGTCAGGAGCGGGACGTAGACCAGGATGATGATCGCCTGCCCGTAGAGGGACGGCTTGATCATCTCCTCGGCCGACGCCCGCACGGTCTCCAGGCGCTCATCGGTGTCGAGGGCGCGCCCGACGGCGTGCTGCCGCTCGGCGAGGTGGCGGAGCGCGTTCTCGGTGATGATCACCGCCCCGTCGACGATGAGCCCGAAATCGAGCGCCCCGAGGCTCATCAGGTTGGCGGAGATCTTCGCCTCGACCATGCCGCTCATGGTCATCAGCATCGCCACCGGGATGACCAGCGCCGTGATGACCGCCGCCCGGATGTTGCCGAGCAGCAGGAACAGGATGACGATGACCAGCGCCGCCCCCTCGGACAGGTTCTTGGCCACCGTCCTCACGGTCGCCTCGACGAGGCGGGTGCGGTCGAGGACGGTCTGGACCTCGACGCCCGGCGGCAGGCTCCTGCGGATCTGCTCCATGCGGGCATCGACGGCGGCGGCCACCGTGCGGCTGTTCTCGCCGATCAGCATCAGGGCGGTGCCGATCACGACCTCCTGGCCGTCCTCGCTCCCGGAGCCGGTGCGCAGGTCGCGCCCGATGCGGACCTCGGCGATGTCCTTGACCCGCACCGGCACGCCGCCCCGGGTCGCGACGACCACGTTGCCGATGTCGTCCATGTCCTCCAGGCGGCCGGCGGCGCGCACGACGTAGCCCTCGCCGTTGTCCTCCAGGTAGCGGGCGCCCTGGTTGGCGTTGTTGCTCTCCAGGGCGCGCGCGACGTCCGTGAAGGACAGGTCGAGGGAGGCGAGCTTATTGGGGTCCGGCTGGACGTGGTACTGCTTCTCGAAGCCGCCGATGCCGTCGACGCCGGCCACTCCGGGCACGGTCTTGACCTGGGGCCGGATGATCCAGTCCTGGACCGTGCGTAGGTACGCGGTCTGCTCTAGGTCCGTCGCCAGTCGCTGGCCTTCGGGCGTCAGGTAGCTGCCGTCCGGCTGCCAGCCCGGCGTGCCCGCCTTCACGGTCCTCCGCTCGCCGGGCTTCGCGTAGTGGATCGACCACATGTAGATCTCGCCCAGGCCCGTCGAGATCGGGCCCATGGCGGGCTCGGCGCCGGGCGGCAGGTCCCGCTTCGCCTGGGCGAGGCGCTCGGCGACCTGCTGGCGGGCGAAGTAGATGTCGAGCTTCTCCGCGAAGACCGCGGTGACCTGCGAGAAGCCGTTGCGCGAGAGCGAGCGGGTGTATTCGAGCCCCTTGATACCGGCGAGCGCGGTCTCGACCGGGTAGGTGACCTGCTTCTCGATGTCGACCGGCGACAGGGAGGGCGCGGTCGTGTTGATCTGCACCTGGTTGTTGGTGATGTCCGGGACCGCGTCGATGGGCAGCCTGGTCACCGCGTAGCCGCCGAAGCCGGCGGCGAGCAGCGACAGCAGCAGCACCAGCCAGCGCTGGTGGACGGAGAAGTCGAGGATCTTCGAGATCATGTCCGGCCCCCTCAATGGTCGTGGTCGGCTTCGCTCTTTCCGAGCTCGGCCTTGAGGAGGAAGGTGTTGGCGACGGCGATCTCCTCGCCGGGCTTCAGCCCGGAGACGACCTCGAAGCCGTCGTCGTCGGAGCGCCCGAGCTCGACCTCGCGCTTCTCGAAGCCCTCGTCCGTGCGCACGAAGACGACGCGCTTGCCCTCGATGGTCTGGAGCGCCGTCTTGCCCACCCGCACCGGCACTGCGTCCGTGGCGGTCTCGACCTCGGCGGTAACATAGGTGCCGGGGCGCCAGGCCAGGTCCTTGTTGGGCAGGGAGACCACCACCCGAGCGGAGCGGGTCTCGGCATTCAGGAACGGGCTGACGAACACCACCTTGCCCTCCGCGCTGCGGCCGCCGCCCTTGACGGCGACCCGCGCGCCTTCCCGGACCTCGGCGAGTTCCGTGGTCGGCACCGCGAGCTCGATCCACACCGTGGACAGGTCCGCGACGGTGTAGACATCGGCGGGGTCGCCCTCCTTGCCGACCGCGGTGCCGACGTCGACCTTGCGCTCGACTATGCGGCCGGCGATGGGCGCGCGCAGTTCATACTGGCGCAGGGTCGAGGTGTTGGGCGTCGCTTCGTCGCGCTTCTGCGCGGCCGCCACCTCGGAGGCGTTCAGGCCAAGCGCCGAGAGCTTCTGGCGGGCGAGGTCGACCCGGAGCTGGTTCTCCTGGAACACGGCCTTGGCGTTGTCGAACGCGGCCTGGGACGCCGCCGCGGACGCCAGCAGCCTCTGCTGGCGGTCGAAGTTGATCTTCTGCAGCTCGGACTGGACCATGGCAGTGAGGTAATCGCTCTTGGCGTCGGCAACCTCCCGGCTGTCGAGCACGGCGACGACCTCGCCCTTCCTGACGTCGTCGCCGAGACGCTTGCGCATCTCGGACACCGTTCCGACCACGCGGGCCGGGACGCGGGCGATGCGGTCGGTGTCGGGCGTGACCGTGCCGGGCACCAGGATGTGCCGGGAGAGCGTGCCGCCCGCCGCCTTGGCGACCCCGATGTCCTGGCTTTCGACCTGCTCGGCCGTCATCTTGACGTGGCCGTCCTCGCCCTCGGCCTCGGAATGCCCGTGCTCGCCGTCGGCGTGGCCTTCGGCCTTCGGGGCGGCCGCCTTGCCGTGGTCGTGGCCATCACCCTCGGCATGGCCACCCTGGCGGTCGGGCGCCGTCGCTTGGGTGTCGGCGCCCGGCCCGGCGGCGAAGGTGAACGTCGATGGTGGAACCCCGGCCGAGGCGAGAAGGCCGCGAACGAAGCCGGACACGGCGGGAACGGCGGCGCCCACGAGGACGCCAACGGCCACCAGGGCCGCGGTGAGGAGGATGCGCATGGTGCCTGCCCATCGGGACGCCGGTGCCGTATCGGCATCCAGGTCGGTCCCGTTGCGATGACGTGAGGAAGCGGTCCCGGGGCGTTTTCGGCCCGGGTTTCAGGACGCGCGCCTTCGCGGCGTCACCTCAGGCGCGGGGGGGCCTCGGCAGGCGGTCGGGGAAGATCGAGGACAGGGTCGCGTCGACCGGCGCGTAGCACGGCCGAGACAGCGTGGCGGGCGCCGCCGCGCCCGTTCCGTCGAGCGGCATGGCCACATGGCAACCGCAATGGACGTGGCAGGCAGTGCCGGGGTCGGCCTTCCGGGCAGAAGCGGGCATCAGGTCGGACGCCATGACCAGTTCCGTCCGGCCATGGTCGAGGTGGCCCTGGTGATACGCCAGGTCCTCGGCGAGGCCCGCCGTCGGGAGGGCCACCGCCAGCGCGAGGACGAACGCGAGCGCGTGGGCGGCGGTCGCCCACCACCCCGTCCATGCCCCGAAGGCCTTCTGGCGTCCCGCCGGCTTCATCGAAGTCCTTATGCGCGATTCAAGCGGTCGGCCACAAGCCACCGGGGTGCTGAACATCGTCTTCAGTCCCTGTTCAACGCCGCCTCGGCAGCTTGTCCCGATCCAAGGACTGGGAGACCGGCAATGAGACGACGCATGATCGCCCTGGCGGCGGCCGCAGCCATCCTCGCCCCGGCCGCGGCCTCCGCCCAATACTACGACGGGGGCTACGGCTATCGGCGCCCGCACGACCACGTCGAGGTCTACCGGCACGGGGACCATGACGACGTCGTCGTCGAGCATCATCATCCGCGCCGCTACGAGGACAGGTCGTTTTACGGCGAGCGGCGTCATCATCATCACCACGACTTCGACGATTGACGTCGCGGGTCCGAACGGTCCGTCTATGCGGACGTCGATGGGGTGACCGTGGATCGGGGCGTGCGGCCCCCCGCCTATCCGACCATCTCCTCAAGCAGCAGCAGCAAGAGGAAGCCCGTGAAGAACATCGCGGTGACCCATGGTCGATCCTCGGTCTCGTGCGCCTCGACGAGTAGCTCCTCGGTGACGAGGTAGAGAAGCGCGATCAGGCCGAAAGCCAGGAAGCCGCCCTGGACCGCGACCGGCATCGCGGCGACGGGGCCGCCGAGCAAGGCTCCGACGGGGAGCAACAGGACCAGCCCGGCGGTCGCGCCGACGACCTTCCAGCGCGATCCGCCGCCTTCGCCGAGCTCGTTGGCGACGGTCAGGCCGAGGAACAGCACCTCGATGGTGAGGGCCACCGTCAGGAGGATGCCGGCCTTGGCGCCGGCCGCGAAGGCGATGCCGAGGACGAGGCCGTCCACGAGGATGTCGATGCCGGTGACGGCCATCAGCCCGACGGGGCCTTCCAGGCGCCGTTCCAGCGTCCGGACGCCGAGCATCGCCGCGATCCCGACCCCGCCCCCGAGGACGATGGCCCAGACCGAGCCCGTGTGCTTGAGGTCGGGCAGGATCTCGCCGGCCGCGGCGGCGAAGACCACGCCGGCGGCGAAGTGCTGGACGGCGCTGACCAGGACGGGTCCCGGCCGCAGGTTGACGGCGACGGCGGCGCCGAGGATGGCCGCCGCCACGGGGATCAGGGTGTAGGCCCAGGCTTGCATCCCGACCTCAGACCACGTGATCGGGCACGAGCGAGCAGGCGTTGTCCGCGCTCGTCTCGACTTGCAGGGTGGTGTGGCCGATCCCGAATCGCCCATCCATCGCGTGGGCCGCTTCCATGAGGAACGCGTCCCCCGGCGCCCCGCCCGGCATGACGAGGTGGGCCGTCAGGGCGACGTCCGTGGTGCTCATCGACCAGATGTGCAGGTCGTGGATGGCGGCGACGCCAGGCAGGCTCTGCAGGTGACCGCGGACCGCGGCCGGGTCGATGCCCGGAGGAACCGCCGCCAGCGACATCGCGAGGCTGTCGCGAAGCAGGCCCCACGTGCTCCAGACGATGACGGCGACGATACCGAGGCTCACGACCGGATCGAGCCAGGTCCACCCGGTGTAGAGGATCACGAGGCCGGCGAGGACCACGCCCGCGGAAACGGCCGCGTCCGCCGCCATGTGCAGGAAGGCGCCGCGGATGTTGATGTCGCCCTTGGCGCCGGAGGCGAACAGCCAGGCGGTGATCCCGTTGACGAGGATGCCGACGGCGGCGACGACCATCACGGTCTTGCCGGCGACCGGGGCGGGCTCGCCGAACCGCTGGATGGCCTCCCATCCGATGGCGCCGACCGCGACGAGGAGGAACACGGCATTGAACAGGGATGCCAGGATCGAGGACCCCTTCATCCCGTAGGTGTAGCGCGCGCTCGGGGACCGCTTCGCCAGGACCGAGGCGACCCAGGCCACGACCAGGCCGAGCACGTCGGAGAGGTTGTGGCCGGCGTCCGCGAGGAGGGCCACGGAGTTTCCGAGGACGCCGTAGATCGCCTCGACCGCGACGAAGGCGAGGTTGAGGCCGATGCCGATGGCGAAGGCCTTGCCGAAGTTCGCGGGCGCATGGACATGGCCGAGGCCGCCGTGACCGTGGTCGTGGTGCTCGTGCCCGCCTTGATCATGGTCATGACCGTCGTGGTCGTGGTGTCCCGTCATCGTCGACCCTCTCGCCCCCGACCCTGCCGGGCCTCGATGCATGCGGGGGCCGTAACTCCTCTAGTCGCTGGAGGAGCAAGGCGGCGTTGAAGGTTGAAATGCCGCACCCCGCCATTCAGTGCCGCTCGCTGAGGCACTCGCCGTGGTCGGCCAGGACCTCGATGATCCGGCATTCCCGCACGTGCCCGCCGGAACACTGCTCGACCATGGCCTGGACCTCCTGCCGGAGCCCGGTGAGCCGGGCGATCCGGTCGTCGATGTCGGCGAGGTGCTTGCGGGCGATGGCGTCGGCCTCGCCGCAGGGGCGGTCGGGCTGCCCTGCGAGGTCCAGCAGGGCCTGGATGTCCTCGATCTCGAAGCCGAGCTCCCGGGCGTGCCGGATGAACCGCAGGCGGCGCACGTCGGCCTCGCCGTAGCTGCGTCGGTTGCCGTCCGTGCGCTCCGGCCTCGGGAGCAGCCCCCGCCCCTCGTAGAACCGGATGGTCGGGACCTTCACCGCCGTGCGGCGCGACAGCTCCCCGATGGCGATGGGCCTCATGCCGCTTGCTCCTCCAGTCGCTAGAGGAAGTAGGGTCCCCCAGGCGATACGGAAGGCACCCCTCATGAGCGACGCCGCGACCCTGGACCGGATCGACGCGACCCCGACGCGCCTGCGGGTCACGGGCATGGACTGCGCCTCCTGCGCGGCCAAGGTCGAGACGGCGGTCCGGCGGCTCCCCGGCATCGAGTCGGTGGACGTGTCGGTGGCGACGGAGACCCTCACGGTCCGGCACGGACCGGGGACGAGCGCCGGGGCCATCGCCGCGACGGTGCGCGGTCTCGGCTACGGCGCGGAGGACCCGGACGCGGCCACACCTTGGGAACAGGCCGCGGATCTCCCCTGGTGGCGGGCGCCGAAGGCGCTGCTGGCATTCGCCTGCGGCGCGGCCCTGGTGCTGGCCTACGTCGTCGGCCAGGTCGCGCCCGCGACCGGGCGCTGGCCCTTCCTCGCCGCCATGGCGGTCGGGCTGGTGCCGGTCGCGCGGAGGGCCCTGTCGGCGGCCCGTTACGGCACGCCGTTCTCCATCGAGACGCTGATGACGATAGCCGCAGTCGGCGCCACCGCCATCGGGGCGACCGAGGAAGCGGCCACCGTCGTCTTCCTGTTCCTGGTCGGCGAGGTCCTGGAGGGCGTGGCCGCAGGCCGTGCCCGGGCCGGCATCCGCGGGCTCACCGGCCTCGTGCCGGACACCGCCCTACTGGAGCGGGATGGCGCGACCGAGCGGGTTCCGGCGGCGAGCCTCCGCGTCGGGGCGACCGTGCTGGTTCGCCCCGGCGACCGGGTCCCGGCGGACGGGACGGTCCTCGATGGCGAGACCGCGGTCGACGAGGCGCCCGTGACCGGTGAGAGCGTGCCCAGGCCCAAGGTGGCGGGCGACGCGGTCTTCGCAGGCACGATGAACGGGGACGGCGTCGTCCGGGTGCGGGTGACAGCGGCCGCGCGCGACAACACCATCGCCCGGGTCGTCCGGCTCGTCGAGGAGGCGCAGGAGGCGAAGGCACCGACCGAGCGGCTGATCGACCGGTTCGCCAAGGTCTACACGCCGGCCGTCGTCGCGGTGGCGGCCCTCGTGGCCGTGGCGCCCCCGCTCCTGGCCGGGGCGCCCTGGGGCGAGTGGGTCTACAAGGGCTTGGCCATCCTGCTGATCGGCTGCCCCTGCGCGCTGGTGATCTCGACGCCGGCCGCCATCGCCGCCGGGCTCTCGGCCGGTGCGCGGCGCGGTCTCCTCATCAAGGGCGGCGCCGTCCTGGAGCGCCTCGCCGCCGTGACGACGGTCGCGTTCGACAAGACCGGCACCCTGACCGAGGGCAAGCCGGCCGTGACCGACGTCGTGGCCTTCGGACGGTCCGAGCGGGACGTGCTGTCGCTCGCCGCGGCGCTGGAGGGCGGCTCCTCCCATCCGCTGGCCAAGGCCGTCCTGGCCAAGGCCGCCGAGGTCGGGGCGCCGGTCCCCCCGGCCTTCGGGGCGCAGGCCCTCGGCGGAAAGGGCGTCGCCGGCAAGGTCGGGGGCATCGACCTGTTCCTCGGCTCCCCGCGCGAGGTGGCCGCCCGCGCGCCGTTCGCGCCCGGGGAGGCGGCGCAGGTCTCCGCCCTCCAAGGCGAAGGCAAGACGGTGTCCGTGCTCCTCGCGAACGGGTCGGTGGCCGGGCTGATCGCGATGCGGGACGAACCTCGGGCCGATGCGAAGGCGGGCATCAACCGCCTCGCAGCGGAGGGCATCGGGAGCCTCATGCTGACCGGCGACAACGCGCGCACGGCCCGGGCCGTGGCCGACGCCCTCGGCATCGAGACGCGGGCGGAACTCCTGCCGGAGGACAAGCAGGGGATCGTGCGCGGGCTCCAGGCCGGCGGTGCGGTCGTGGCGAAGGTCGGCGACGGCATCAACGATGCGCCCGCGCTCGCGGCCGCCGATGTCGGCATCGCGATGGGCGGCGGCACCGACGTGGCGCTGGAGACGGCCGACGCGGCGGTCCTGCACGGGCGTGTCGCCGACGTGGCGCGCATGGTCGAGCTCTCGCACCGGACGCTGGCCAACATCCGGGCGAACATCGCCATCGCGCTCGGCCTCAAGGTGGTGTTCCTCGTCACCACCATCGCCGGCGTCACCGGCCTTTGGCCGGCCATCCTGGCCGACACGGGCGCCACCGTGCTGGTGACCGGGAACGCGCTGCGGCTGCTGCGGCTGAGGCTGGCCTAGGCATGGATGGGCCGCGGATGCGCGACCAAGTCGGGATGTCCGGCGCCCACCCGGGCCGGTTTCCGCATCGGGGCGCTCGAACCGAGCCAGACGACGCCCTTGACCTTCCCACGGTGGGAAGCCCCATCTCATCCGGACGTCATCCGAAGGAGTGCGTCATGATCCGTTTGAAGGTCGAGAAGATGGGATGCGGCGGCTGCGCCAAGTCCGTGACTGGCGCCGTGCAGGCCGTCGAGCCGAACGCAGGCGTCGAGGTCGACCTCGGGGCGAAGCTGGTCACCGTGTCGGGAACCACGGGACCTGCCGACCGGATCGCCCGGGCCATCGCAGAGGCCGGCTATCCGGCCGAGCCAGCCTGAGCCAAGCGCAACCAACCGGCGCGTTCGCCGTTACCGAGACCATCGGCTGGACTATCGCGCCGGCCCGGAATTTGGCATCCTTCATTCGTGACGTTCTGGCTCGCCCTCCGGCGACTGTTGCCGCTCCTGGCGGTCCTCAGTCTCGCCCTGACGCCGGTGACCGCTCCTGCGGCCACCGCGGGCATGCACGCCGCGATGCCGGCCGCCGTCCACGACCATCACGGCCACGCCATGCCCGATATGGGCATGGCCGACGACGGCTCCGGTCACGTCGACATGGCGGATATGGCCATGGACGACATGCCCTGCTGTCCGCACGAGAAGGCCGCCAGGCCGGATTGCGCCAAGGGCTGCCCGCTGATGGCGCTGTGCCTCGCCTCCGTCACCTCGCTCCTGCCCACGGCGGTCGTCCTCCCGGCGCCCGTCGGGAGGCGGGCGGACGTGGCCTGGCCCGCGCCATCCCCGTTCGCGAGCGTGCACGGGACGCCGCTACCCGAGCCTCCCCGAGCCTGAACCCGATGCCGCCGGCGTGAGCGCCGGCACGATGCCGCGCGCCTGCGCGCCGGCACCCATCGCGTTCAGGA
The DNA here is from genome assembly GCF_900112625.1 of Methylobacterium sp. 13MFTsu3.1M2. NCBI lineage: Bacteria > Pseudomonadati > Pseudomonadota > Alphaproteobacteria > Hyphomicrobiales > Methylobacteriaceae > Methylobacterium > Methylobacterium sp. 13MFTsu3.1M2. The sequence continues at coordinate 12,773 of NZ_FOMM01000041.1, read as the reverse complement.
GATGACACCCGTGATCAAGAACACCCTCGCGCGCCCGCTCACGGCGGCGCTGCTCGGTGCCGTGCTGTCGGTGCCGGCCCTCACCGCGTCCGCATTCGCGGACACCAAGGACTACCAGTTCCAACTTGTCCAGCCGGAGGCCAAGGTCGGCGACGCCGTCCTCGCCGTCCGGCTGGTGGACAAGCGCAGCGGCAAGCCGGTGACCGACGCCGTGGTCTTCGCCAAGCGGCTCGACATGGCCCCCGACGCCATGGAGGAGATGGCCACCAAGGTCGAGCAGGTGCCCTCGACCGAGCCCGGCATCTACCGCTTCAAGGCCCATCTCGGAATGCAGGGCCGCTGGCGCCTGTCGCTGGCCGCGAAGGTCCAGGGCGAGACCGGCACGGTCGAGGACAAGCTGATCATCCAGGCCGGGAAATGAACCGGTCCGCATGGCTCGCCGGGGTCCTCGCCGCGCTCGCGGCGGGGTCCGCCGGGTATTGGACCGGGCACGACGGTCCCGCCGTGTCCGACCTCGCGGGTCGAATGGCGGAGAGCCTGCCGATCGCGCTCGTGGACAGGGCGAGGGACGGCCTCGCTCGCCTGGTGCCGTCGGCGCCGGTGCCGGCGGCGGCCCGGCCCGCCGCCCCGTCCGGCCCGGTCGTCTACTACCGGGACCCGGACGGGAAGCCGGTCTACTCGCTCGCGCCGATGGTGACGGGGGACGGTCGGGAGTTCCGGGCAGTCCACACCAGCGAGGACGTGCGCTTCGACGTGGAGGACGCCGAGGACACGGCCAGGCCCGCCGGCATGGCGGCTCAAGACATGGGCGGCCACGGTATGGCCGGCCACGACATGGGCAAGGGCGGCATGGGCAAGGGCGGCGAAGGCGGCATGGCGGCAGGGTCGGCCGGACCCGGCCCGGGCAACCGGCGCGTCCTGTACTACCGCAACCCCATGGGCCTGCCCGACACCTCGCCGGTGCCGAAGAAGGACTCGATGGGGATGGACTACATCCCCGTCTACGCGGGCGAGGACGAGGGCGGAAACGTCGTGACCGTCTCGCCCGGCAAGGTCCAGCGGACCGGCGTGCGGACCGAGGTCGTGGACCGGCGGGTCGTGGCGCAGCCGGTGCGCGTGCCCGGCACGGTCGCCCTCGACGAGCGGCGCGTGACCGTCATAGCGACCCGGTCCGACGCCTACGTCGACCACGTCGAGAACGTCACCACCGGCGACCGCGTCCGGAAGGGCCAGGCCCTGGTCCACGTCTACTCGCCCGAGATCAACGCGGCCGCGGCCCAGTTGATCGCGAACCCCGGCTTCGACGGGGCGCGTAGAAGGCTCCAGAACCTGAACGTCTCCGAAGCCGTCATCGACGAGATGGTGCGCACCCGGACGGTGCCGATGGCCGTCACGTGGTCCTCGCCCCGGGACGGCCTCGTCCTGCAGCGGACCGCCATCGAGGGCATGAAGGCCGCCGCCGGCGACACCCTGTTTCGGATCGGCGACATCTCGACGATGTGGGTGCTGGCCGACGTGCCCGAGCGCGACCTTGCCGCGGTGCGCGTGGGCCAGCCCGTGACCGTCCGCCTTCGCTCGGCCCCGGGGAAGTCCTTTTCCGGCAAGGTCGCGGTGATCTACCCGCAGGTGAACGCCGACACCCGGGCAACGCGGGTGCGCATCGAGCTGCCGAACCCGGACGGCTCGCTGCTGCCCGACATGTACGCCGACGTCGAGATCGCCACCGGCGACGCCAAGCCTGTGGTGGCCGTGCCGGACGACGCCGTCATCGACACCGGGGAGCGCCAGGTCGTGCTCCTCGACCGCGGCGAGGGCCGTTTCGAGCCGAGGGCGGTGAAGGTCGGCGTCCGCGGCGAGGGCTACACCGAGATCCGCGACGGCGTCGCGGTCGGCGACCGGGTGGTGACGGCGGCGAACTTCCTGATCGACGCCGAGAGCAACCTGAAGGCGGCGCTGCAGGCCCTGGCGGCCCCGAAGGACGACCGGCAGGCTTTGAGCGCGGGAGGCACGCCGTGATCGCGCGCCTCATCGGCTGGTCCGCCCGCAACCTCGTCCTCGTGCTGGTCGGGACCGTGTTCGCCGTCGCCGCCGGCGTGCTGGCGCTGCGGACGCTACCGCTCGACGCCATCCCCGACCTCTCGGACGTGCAGGCCATCGTCTACACCGAGTACCCGGGGCAGGCGCCCCAGGTGGTCGAGGACCAGGTCACCTATCCGCTGACCACCGCCATGCTGACGGTGCCGCGGGCGAAGGTGGTCCGCGGCTTCTCGTTCTTCGGCGTGTCCTTCGTCTACGTCATCTTCGAGGACGGCACCGACCCGTACTGGGGCCGCTCGCGGGTGCTGGAGTACCTCAACGCGGCCGGCAGCAAGCTTCCGGCGGGCGTGACGCCGACGCTCGGACCCGACGCCACCGGCGTAGGCTGGGTCTACCAATACGTTGTCGTGGCCAAGGAGCGGACGCTCGCCGAGCTGCGCTCGATCCAGGACTGGGTCATCCGCTTCGGCGCCTCGCGCGCCGAGGGCGTGGCCGAGGTCGCGGGCGTCGGCGGCTTCGTGAAGCAGTACAACGTGGTGGTCGACCCGAACCGCCTGCGCGCCCAGGGCATCAGCCTCACCAAGCTCCGGGACGCGATCCGGTCGAGCAATGCCGACGTCGGCGGCCGCACGGTCGAGCTGTCCGAGTTCGAGTTCATGGTGCGCGGCCGGGGCTACCTGAAGGGCGTCTCCGACATCGAGAACATCGTGCTCAAGACCTCCGGCGGCACGCCGCTGCGGGTTCGGGACGTGGCCCGCGTCGAGCTCGGGCCGGACGAGCGGCGCGGCATCACCGAGATGAACGGCGAGGGCGAAGTCGCGGGCGGCATCGTCCTGCAGCGCTTCGGCGCGAACGCCCTCAGCGTCATCGAGGGGGTCAAGGCGAAGCTCGCCGAGGTGGCCAAGAGCCTGCCGGCCGGCACCGAGATCCTGCCGGTCTACGACCGCTCCCAACTCATCGACGCGGCCATCGACACCCTGCGACACACGTTGGTCGAGGAGAGCATCGTCGTCTCCCTGGTCTGCATGGTGTTCCTCCTGCACGTCCGCAGCGCGCTGGTGGCCATCCTGATGCTGCCGGTCGGTATCCTGATGGCGCTTGCCGGCATGAAGGCGCTCGGAATCGGCGCCAACATCATGAGCCTCGGCGGCATCGCCATCGCGGTCGGCGCCATGATCGACGCCGCCATCGTGATGATCGAGAACGCCCACAAGCACCTGGAGCGGGCGCCGCCGGGCAAGCCCCGGGTCGAGATCCTGGTCGAGGCAGCGAGCGAGGTCGGGCCGTCGCTGTTCTTCTCGCTCCTCGTGATCACCGTGAGCTTCCTGCCGATCTTCACCCTGGAGAGCCAGGAAGGCAGGCTGTTCGGGCCGCTCGCCTACACGAAGACCTTCGCCATGGCGGCCGCGGCGCTGCTGTCGGTGACCCTGGTCCCGGCGCTGATGGTGCTGTTCGTACGCGGGCGGATCGTCCCCGAGCACCGCAACCCGCTCAACCGCCTGCTCATCTGGCTGTACCGGCCGCTCATCGCCGGCGTTCTGCGGGCGCGGGTGCTCACCATCCTGCTCGCCGCGGGCGTGCTGGCGGCGACCGCATGGCCGGCCCGGCAACTCGGCTCCGAGTTCATGCCCGACCTCGACGAGGGCAGCCTGCTGTACATGCCGACGACCCTGCCGGGGATCTCGGTGACCAAGGCGGCCGAGCTCCTGGCCACCCAGGACCGCATCATCAAGTCCTTCCCCGAGGTGGCCTCGGTCTACGGCAAGGCCGGGCGCGCCAACACGGCGACCGACCCGGCGCCGATGGAGATGTTCGAGACGGTCATTACGCTGAAGCCGAAGGCGGAGTGGCGGCCGGGCGTGACGCTGGCGAGCCTCAAGGCGGAGATGGACACGGCCCTGCAGTTCCCGGGCGTGTCGAACGCCTGGACGCAGCCGATCCGCGCGCGCATCGACATGCTCTCGACCGGCATCCGGACGCCGGTCGGCATCAAGGTGCTGGGCACCGACCTGAAGCAGATGGAGGGCGTCGCCCGGCAGGTCGAGGCGGTGGTCCGGAACGTGCCCGGCACGTCGAGCGCCTACGCCGAGCGGGTCATCGGCGGCTACTTCCTCGACATCACGCCGGACCGCGAGGCGCTGGGCCGTTACGGGCTGATGGTCGGTGACGTGCAGGACGTCATCGCGACGGCGCTCGGCGGGCAGGCCGTGACGAACACGGTCGAGGGTCGCGAGCGCTATACCGTGAACGTGCGCTACCCCCGCGCCTTCCGCTCGGACCCGCGCGCCATCGCCGACGAGGTGCAGGTGCCCCTGCCGGTCGGCGGCACGGTGCCCCTGCGCGAGGTGGCCAAGGTGGAGATGACGCGGGGGCCGACCTCGATCCGCACCGAGAACGGGCAGCTCGCGGTCTACATCTTCGTCGACATCGCCGGACGCGACCTCGGCGGCTACGTGGCCGAGGCGCGCCAAGCCGTGGCCGACGAGGTGACGCTGCCCCAGGGCACGACGCTCCAGTGGAGCGGGCAGTACGAGTACCTGGAGCGGGCCGAGGCGCGGCTTCGGATCGTGGTGCCGCTCACGCTGCTCGTCGTCTTCCTGCTCCTCTTCCTGAACTTCCGGCGGCTGACCGAGACGCTCATCGTGATGCTGTCGCTGCCCTTCGCCCTGGTCGGCGGGGTGTGGCTGCTGTGGTGGATGGGCTTCAACATGTCGGTGGCCGTCGCGGTGGGCTTCATCGCGCTCGCCGGCGTCGCCGCGGAGACGGGGGTGATCATGCTGGTCTACCTCGACCACGCCTGGGACGAGGTGCTGGCCAGGTGCAGACGCGAGGAGCGCCCCCCGACGCGGGCGGACATGCGCGGCGCCATCATGGTCGGTGCGGTCGAGCGGGTACGGCCCAAGATGATGACGGTCGTCGCCATCATGGCCGGACTCGTCCCGATCCTGTGGAGCACTGGATCGGGCTCGGAAGTGATGCAGCGCATCGCCGTGCCGATGATCGGCGGAATGGTCTCCTCGACGGTGCTCACCCTCATCGTGATCCCCGCCGTCTACGCGCTCGTGAAGGGCTGGACGCTACCGCCGGGCAACCAATCCCAGGCGACGGCCGTCGAGGAGCCGACACATCACCGGGTCGCCGCCGAGTAGCGACGCCGCCCCCCAAACTTGCATCGAAGGAGCAATCCATGTCGTCACCGGCTCGCAAGGCCGTCCTCTATCGGATGGTCACCCCCGAGCACACCTGCCCCTACGGCCTGAAGGCCAAGGACCTCCTCGAACGCAAGGGCTTCGAGGTCGAGGACCACCTCCTGACCGACCGGGCGGAGACCGACCGGTTCAAGGCCGAGCACCAGGTCAAGTCGACGCCGCAGACCTTCATCAACGGCGAGCGCGTCGGCGGCTTCGACGACCTCCAGCGCCACTTCGGCAAGGCCGCCAACGATCCGAACGCCACGACCTACGTGCCCGTCATCGCGGTGTTCTCGATGACGGCGCTGATGGCGCTGGCGGCGAGCTACGCCGTCTCCGGCACGCCGTTCACGATGCGCGCCGCCGAGTGGTTCATCGCCTTCAGCATGTGCGTGCTGGCCCTCCTGAAGCTGCAGGACGTCGAGAGCTTCTCCTCGATGTTCCTGGGCTACGACCTGCTCGGCCGTCGCTGGGTCCGCTACGCCTACGCCTACCCGTTCCTGGAGGGCATCGCCGGCGTCCTGATGGTGGCCGGCGCCCTGAACTGGATCTCGATCCCGGTGGCGCTGTTCATCGGCACGGTCGGGGCGGTGTCGGTGTTCAAGGCGGTCTACGTCGACAAGCGGGACATCAAGTGCGCCTGCGTCGGCGGGTCGAGCAAGGTGCCGCTCGGCTTCGTCTCGCTGACCGAGAACGTGATGATGGTCGCCATGGCCCTCTGGATGCTGGGGATGCACCATTGAGCGCCGCCTTCGCCGCCCCGGGCTGGCTCCATGCCCTCTCCGTCGCGTCCCTCCTGCTGGGGGCCGCCTGCTCGCTCCTGCTGTCGGTGCAGGTGATCCGGCACCCGCAGCACATGGCGGTGATGAACGTCGTCTGGCCGGTCTGCGCCCTGTTCGGCACGCTCGCCGTGGTCTGGGCCTACTTCCGCTACGGGCGGCTCGCCACGATGGAGGCGCACCACCACGCCATGGAGCGGGGCGAAAAGCCCCCGAACATGACGCGGACACCGTTCCCCGTGATGGTCGGGACGGGGGCGCTCCATTGCGGCAGCGGCTGCATGCTGGGCGACGTCGCGGCCGAGTGGCTGGCCTTCCTGGTGCCGGCCGTGGCGGTCTGGTTCGGCTGGCACTCCCTGTTCGACGAGAAGATGTACGCGGTCTGGGTGCTGGACTTCGTCTTCGCCTACGCCCTCGGGATCGTGTTCCAGTATTACGCCATCGTGCCGATGCGCGGTCTCTCGCCCGGCAAGGGACTGGTCGCGGCCATCAAGGCCGACACCCTGTCGCTGATCTCGTGGCAGGTCGGCATGTACGGCTTCATGGCGCTCGCCCAGTTCTACTTGTTCCCGCACGTGGCGGGGCGGCAGGCACCGGTCAACTCAGTCGAGTTCTGGTTCGCCATGCAGACCGCCATGGTGGCGGGCTTCCTCACCAGCTACCCGGTGAACTGGTGGCTCGTGAGGGCCGGCATCAAGGAGCGGATGTAGCTTCCGACACCCGTGGCTCTATTCGAACACGATGGCTCATCCCAGCGTGCAGACCATCCCGGGATCGAAACCCGTCCGCTCGTCGGCATGACCCCGCGGGTTGCAGACGACCCGCGTACGCCCCACCCGATAATCCACCGCGTGATGCACGTGCCCGTGGATCCACAAGTCCGGCCCGCGCTCCTGGATCAGGTCCGTTAGATCCGAGGCGTAGCACCAAGACAGATCGGCATGCGGATCCGACAGGCTGGCCGGATGCGGTGCGTGATGGGTCACGACGACCGTCGGGCCATCATGGGGTAGGGCTAGCTCGGCCTCGATGAAGGCTTGCGTCGCCCGGTGCATCGCCAGCACCTGGCCCGGCTCGATCCTGTTCCGGGAACGGGGCCCCGTCCTGATGCGCCGGTAGTCCAACATGCCGTTGCGCCCCTGGGCGGTCCGGAAGGCGTGCGTGAGCCCGTAGGAGCCGAGCCGGAAGTCCGTCCATAAGGTGCCGCCGAGGAATCTCGTGCCGCCCATCACGACCGCATCGTCGAGCAGCAGGCGGATGCCGAGCGCGGCCGCGCGCTCCCGTCCACGCTCGATCTGGTCGTAGATCGTGTAGCGGTCCTCGCCCCGGTCCCACCAGACATCGTGGTTACCCGGGACGTAGACGACCGAGACACCAGGCAGGCGTTCGCCCAGCCATTCCAGGGCCCTGGTCAGGGGCATGTGTACGTCGCCGGCGACCACGGCCAAGTCGAAACCGTCGGCCGGAGCGTTGGCGGCAGGATCCCACGCGTTCTCTCCCCATTCCTGATGGAGGTCCGAAAAAACCCAGAGGCGCTGACTGGCGGTCACGGCTCGCCTCCCTCGGCCAAGGCGTTCTCGGCCAGGCGCACGCGGATCTCGTCGAGGGTGACGGGCCGGAAGTCGAAGCAGTCCACACCCACGTCGGTGCTCATCGCGGTGCCGGGCAGCGTGCCGTGGGAGTGCCCGTAGAGATGGATGACGCCGCGGTGCATGCCCGGCCACACGCGATGCGCGTAGTGGCTGGCGAAAACGATGGCCGTGGTGCCGTCATCGCAAGTGACGTGCACCCGGGCGACGTCGACGACGGGACCGTCCCACGGCATCCGTTGCCCAATACGGTCGTGGTTGCCCCTGACGAGGAAGCGTCTGCCGTTCAGGCGCGAGAAGATCTCCCGGGCACGGGCCTCAGGGCAGCGGTAGAAGACGTCCCCGAGGTGCCAGACCGTATCCTGCGGACGCACGGCCGCGTTCCAGCGGGCGATCAGAGCCTCGTCGTGCTCCTCGATGGTGGCGAACGGCCGGTTCAGGCCTAGACCACCTCCTACCAAGGTCGCCCTATGGGACCAATGCGTGTCCGCGACAAACAGGGTGCGAGGGGGTGACATGGGAGCCTCCATGCGCGGAGGCTCGGCACACGGCGGGGCACTCCGGGATTAATCGGACGGGTGCGGCGCCATGCGTTTCATTGTTGAAGACTTCCTTGAGATCGAATTGTGATCGCCTGGGCGAAGGCTCAAGGCAATCTGTGATGAAGACCGGTACCCTCCCGTCCACCGCCTAATGACATCCGTGGAGGGAGCTGCCTGCAATCAAGCTGTCAGAACGGCAGAGGGCCGAACGGATCGTGTACGGAACGTACTAACCCCTTGAGCGAGCTGGCCTCAGCCTCCATGCTGACCCCCGGGATCGTCGTGCGGGATTCGGCCGCTCGAAGTACCTTGGATCCCTAGCCGCCTAGGAGGCGGTATCGGATGCTCGACCTGTTCGCGCACGAAGTCACGGCGCGCCTTCCCGCGGAGTACAACTGGCGCGGCCGGGTCGCCGGCAACCTGGTCTCACAGCTGGCCGTCCCCACCACGGACCGTTCGATACGCTTCATCGAGCGGCGGGTACGAGAGCGACGCATCTACGTCGGCGACCCCGGGAATGGCGAGAAGATCGCCCTGCTCCCACGGTCGCTGCAGAAACCCAAGGACTGCGCCAGAGCAATCGTCGTCGGCGGGATCGCCGCCTACGGTGATATCGAGGGCGCTCTGAAGCGCGACGGGGCGAGGTGGCACGGCTCCCGGCCGCAAGCTCCCGCAAAAGTCACCGCGGCGGCATGCGCAGACATCCACCGTGGCATCCGGGCGACGTGGAGCGACGCGTTGCGGCTCGTGCCGGAGAAGTACGAAGAGGACGAGCTGGTCTCGCCCGGCTTCAGGCCGCCCCAGATCGGCGCAATCCACGCAGTGAAGGCGCACTGGATCGTCTCGAACGAGCCTGCGACGCTGGTCATGCCGACCGGCAGCGGGAAGACGGAGACCATGCTGGCGGTGCTCGTCTCGGAGCCCATCGAGCGGCTGCTCGTGGTGGTCCCGACCGATGCCCTGCGAACGCAGGTCGCGGGGAAGTTCGCGAGCTTCGGCGTGCTCAAGCTGACCGGCTGTCTGAGCGAAGACGCCGCCTACCCGATGGTCGCCGTGATGAAGAAGGCCCCGGCGAGCATCGCCGAGGCCGAGGACCTGTTCCTCCGGGCCCAGGTGGTCGTCACGACCATGGCGTCCATGACGCGGATGGGCGCCGAGATACAGGCCAGGGTCGCCGAGCTCGTCACCCACCTGTTCGTCGACGAGGCTCACCACATCGGGGCGGACACCTGGAAGGCCCTGAAGGGACGCTTCACCCAGAAGAAGCGCAGCATCCTCCAGTTCACGGCCACCCCGTACCGGAACGACAATCGCCGGGTCGACGGCAAATTCATCTTCGCCTACCCCCTCCGGCGCGCACAGGAGGACAGGCTGTTCACGAAGGTGAACTACGAGCCGGTGTTCGAGACCCGGCAGGATCGAGCCGACCTCGCCATCGTCAAGCAACTCGGCAAGGCGTTGGAACGGGACGAGGAGAACGGCTTCCTGCATCTCGCCATGGCCCGCACGGACACCATCGCGCGGGCCGAGGCCCTCCTAGACCTCTACAGGAAGCACCTTCCCGACTATCCGGCGGCCCTCGTGCACAGCAAGATGCGCCCGAAGGAGCGCGCGTCGATCATCGACGAGCTGCGGGACAAGAAGATCAGGATCATCGTCTGCGTCGACATGCTCGGCGAGGGCTTCGACCTGCCCCTCCTGAAGATCGCCGGCCTCCACGACCGGCAGGCGAGCGAGACGATCACCCTCCAGTTCATCGGTAGGTTCACGCGAAGCCAGAAGGGCCTTGGCGAGGCGACCGTGATAGCCGCCGTCTCCCTGAAGGATCCCAGGGAGTGGCTCAACTCCCTCTACCGCGAGGATGCCGACTGGAACCACCTTCTGCAGCTCCGCAGTGCCATCAAGACGGAGCGCCAGAGGCGACGGGAGGCGTTCTACGTCGGCCTGGACAACAGGTTCGACCACATTCCCGAGGAGGCGATTGCGCCGAGGCTGAGCACGTACGTCTTCAGGACGAAGTGCGACAGGTGGCAGCCCCACGCCCTGACCAAGCTGGAGCGCGGGAGGGTCCTCGTCGTCGAGGATCCCGTGGTCCAGCCCGAGCTGTCGCTCGTGATGATGGTGACGCGGCACGAGGACAAGCTGCGATGGGCGCGGGTCATCAACCCCGCGAACGTCGTCTACAACCTCGTCATGGCCCACTGGGACGACGACAGGGGCCTTCTTTACGTCCACAGCTCGACCGTCGATGGCATCCAGCTTCAGATTGCCAAGATCCTGGCGGGTGACGACGTGATCCCCCTCGGCGGCGAGGACATCTTCCGGGTCCTGCATGGTTTCCGGCGGATCATGCTCACGAACCTCGGGGTGAAGGAGACGGACGCGAAGCCCGTTCGTTTCCAGCTCTCCGCCGGCATCGACATCACGGAACAGCTTGAGAGGATGACGGACAACCGGACGAGGGTGAAGACCAACCTCTTCGGCACCGGCTTCGTGGACGAGCCCATGTTTCCCGACGAGGATGACGACCTCCTCGAACCCGCCAAGCGAAGTGTCGGCTGCTCGACGAAGGGGAAGGTCTGGTCGCAGGACGCCACCGTCCATCCCGGCGAATGGGTGGACTGGTGCCGGCAGGTCGGGCCCAAGATCGTCGACGAGAACATCACCACCGAGATGGTGCTTCGGAACGTCCTGAGGCCGAAGCGGCAACAGGTTCGCCCGGAGGGCAAGATACCGATCTCGGTGGAGTGGCCGGAAAGCGTCCTTCAGGGTGACGAGGAGCGGGTCGAGCTATTGTTCGACGGCCATGCCGTCCCGCTTGCGGACTGCGACATCGAGCTGACCGCCCATGAGCCGACCGGACCGATTGCCTTCCGGATTGCGACGGAGGGGCACGAGGCCCGGTTCACCGCGGACATACGCGAGGGGACGGCTGTCTTCGGACAGGTCGGCAAGCCGGTCCGGGTCCGCCGCGGCGAGAAGGAGAGGTCGGTCACCGACCTGTTCCGCGAGGATCCGCTGACCATCAGGTTCACGGACGGGGCTGCGCTCATGGGAGCGGACCTGACCGAGTCCCCTGGGGACGACGTCCCGTACTTCGACCTGGAACTGATGAAGGGACACGATTGGGGGACAGTGAACCTCAAGAAGGAGTCTCAGGGCCCGGAACGAGACCCCGAGAGCATCCAGTACGCCGTGATTGAGCGCCTCAAGGCGAGCCCAGTGGAATACGACCTGATCTTCGACGGGGACGGGTCGGGCGAGGTCGCCGACGTTGTCGCGATAAGGCGTCAGGGCCGGACGCTCGACGTCGAGCTGTACCACTGCAAGTATTCCATGAAGCCAGCGGCAGGCGCCCGGGTCGACGACCTCTACCCGGTCTGCGGCCAGGCAATGAAGTCGGTCCGCTGGGCCGACCCTCGCAGCAGGTTCCTGCATCAGATGCGGCGCCAAGAGGAAAACCGCCGCGCAAGCGGCGGAGACAGCCGCTTCGAGGTGGGCAACCGGACGCTGGTCGATGACTGGCTCACGAACCGGCGCGACTTCGCCACCCGCTTCAAGGTCGTGGTCGTCCAGCCCGGATACCGGAGGTCGAAAGCCGATCCGAGCCACCTTCCGATCCTGGGAGCGGTGAGCGGCTACCTCATGTCGACCTATCGGATTGGGTTCGAGTTCTGGGCCAACGAATAAGCTGTCTGCGATAGCAAACACAAACGTCCATTTCGGGAGTGGCCCGGTGGACCTCGGCGCTTAGAAATGAGCCTGACAAGCGTGCCCAAGGCACCTGTGCGGCTCCGCCCCCCGCCGGATACATCCAGCCTGACGGCGAGCCGGTGATCGAGTTGTTCCCAAACTAAGAAGCGGTGTCCGTTGAAGGGGCCGGGTACCGCCGACCAGGGGTCAAGTTCACGATTTCTCGCGGAGTGGGTACCGGGTAGCGATACCCGATACCCTCCGGTGGACCGGCAAATTCGCGTCCAGGGCACTGTGGCTGAGCGTCCGCTTAACCTCGTGCAGGCATGCTCGGGCATCCTGGGGAATTGCCCATGCCATCCGAGATCACCGTCTTCTTCGTCGCCGATGCCATGCTCGCGAAGGGCGAGCGGCCGAGCCTGCGCAAGGTACGCGAGGCCATACCCACCGGCGGCTCTCCCCGCGAGATCTGCAAGCACCTCCGCGCCTGGCGGAAGAAACGCGGCTACAATCCCAAGCTCGAACCCACCGACATGTCCAAGGCCATGAAGGAGGCCGGCCAGGTCATGGCCATGAACCTCTGGAAACAGGCCAAGCGCGAGGCGGCCCAAGCATTCGTCCACGAGCGCGAGGCCGCCGCGAACCTCGCAGCGGACGACAAGCAGGACAACGAGCATCTGGTCGGGATGGTGGAGACGCTCCAGACCGAGAACGCCGCGCTCATCGCCCGTGCCGAGGCCGCCGAGGTCGAGGCCGCGCGCGTCCAGGCCCGCCTCGCCAAGGTGGAAAACCAGCTCGACCGGTTCCGCGCCGAGGAGTTTTGGGACCGCGTGATGCGGGAGATCGCTGTCAAACGGCATTGGAACGGGACCCCGGATCGGCTTCCAATCGGGACCCCATCGTGAGCGTGGCGTGACGCCCCTGGTCAGCCCGGCGGAGCGG